>NZ_JBITRU010000032.1:3817-119722 GCF_044540255.1 Streptomyces sp. NPDC086080 | reverse complement strand
CGGCAGGCGCTGCACGCCCTCGAACCCGTGCCCCACACCACCATCAGCCCCCGGCGAGAAATCGGACCTCCGAAACATCAGCCGGTGGATCCGGGCTGAGACTGGTGCAGATGTCCGGACGGCTCGGCATGCCCCTGAGGGAGACCCATCAGCGGCTCACCCGGATGACGTGCCTCGGCCTGCGTTTGGAGTACCCGGTCGACGCGGTCCCGGCGGGCATCGTCCACTGGCGTGATCTGCTCGCGTTGACTGTGCATGTGGACGGGCAGAGGCCGGAAGTCAGAGGGCACGTGGGACCGGACCACCTCACGCGGGTGGCCGAAGCGACGGGGGAGCCGGCCGCAGAGGTCGGGAAGAGGCTGCGCGTTTACGGCCCGCTGTTCTCCCTGGGGCCCTCGGAGGAGTCTTCTGATGGCTGATCACGACGGTGTCGTCTTCGCCGAGGTGGAGTTCCCCGTTCAAGCGGGCTTCGCCATCGCGTGGGGCGAGGACGGACTCACCGCCGCGGGGCCGTGTCCTCGATGCGCCGGCCGTACCGAGATGATGTTCGCCTTTGGCAGTCCTCAGGGTACGAAGGGCTTTTTCGGGCGGGCCCGCCCGACGCAGCCGACGAAGGTGACGATGTACTGCGAGTGCGGCTACTGGCACGAGGACAGGCCCCCCGAGTCACCGGATACGGGGTGCGGCGCCTACTGGTCGGTCGACATCTCATGAGTGTCGAGCGCAAGCGGTGGGCCCAGCGTGCCCAGGAGTTGCGGCTCCAGCAGTTGCCGGCCGCACGTGAGCAGGCGGAGGCCTGGCGGGCCGGGCTGGCCGGTATGACCACTCTGCTGGGGGTCGTGTTGGTGGTGAAGGGGCGCGAGACCGTAAGCGATCTGGCTCCCTGGACGAGGGTGACCGTCGCCGTGCTTCTCGTCACGGCCCTCGGCATTCTCGTCTCGGCGACGGTTCTCGCTGTCCGGGCGGCTGCAGGGACGCCCGGCGCGGAGATCCTCCTGACCGGCGAGGGGCTTCGGGAGTGGACCAGGACCGAGGTCAGGGTCGTCGGCCGGCGGATCCGGTGTGCCGCTCTCCTGACCTTGGCGGCGCTCTCGCTGCTGGTGACCGCGCTCGCATTCACTTGGTTCGGTCCGATGCCGGAACCGGCGAAACCGACGGTCCGGGTGGTCACTCGAAGCGAGAGCATGTGCGGTGAACTTGTCGGAACCGCCGGTGGCAATGTCATCGTCAAGGGCGAGAGCCTGAGGCAGGCGCCGGTCGACCTGGTCGTCTCCATCGAGCCCGTCAAGACGTGCGGCCGAGGCGAAGGGTGACCGCGCTGGATCGGGCCGGCGGCCGGGCACGGAGCGGGCCGGTACGGATCGAGCCCGGGCGGGCCGTTCGCAGGGGGCAGCCGGTCACGAGGGCGGCGCACCGGGAGGCGCTGCGGTCCGCGGGTCTGTGGCCGTGACGGCTCGTACAGGCGGTGACAGGGGCGGTTGCTGGCCGCTCACGATGACCAAGGTAGGGAAGAAGTTGCCGACCGACTGCGGGATGCTGCTGTGAACCCAGTCATGTCCGTAGGTTCCGCCCGAGGGGAATCTCATCCGTCAGCTGACGGTGAATCTGACGGCCTCGCTCAGCGACGTTGCCGCACCGTCCAGATCGGCCATCCGGGCCGCGAGCGTGGCCGCGGCCAGACGTGGCGGAAGGGCCTCGCTGAACTTCAGCCCGGTCAGCGCGCGGGGATCCACCTCCGGGAGGCACAGGTGATCGACGGCGTCCGAGGTCGCCCGCTTCCAGTCCTGGGGTGTGATGTCCTCGCGCAGGCGGACGTACGTGTCCGTGGGGCGCTGAAACGGGTCGGTGATGGTGGAAAGGGTGGCGGCCAGAGTGGCGTTGGCGCGGTAGCCCGCCCATGTCCACCACCTCACATTGGTGTCACGGCCTCCACGCATGATGACAGTGCCGTCGCGGTGCACCACCTCGGCGTTCTCGTCGCGCACACGAGCGAGAGTGCTTTCGGCACGGCGAGTGAGTCCGACCGGAGGCGTCGAACCGAGCAGAACGTCGCGGGCCGCCCGCGTCAGCTCGTACGAGCAGGTCCGCGCCAGACCGATGCCGCCCCAGCGAGCCCGGCCGCCGCTTTCCACGGGTTCGACGAAACAGCGACGTCGTGACCAGTCGATGTACGTCACCTGCCAGCTGCGCCCGGCGAGCAGCAGCCGGCGCGGGCCCACGACCTCATCGGTGAGCAGCACGGGATCGGTCGTACCGATCTCGGTGCGGCCGGACAGCACGGTGAACTCCGGTGCGGCTGTGAAGACCGCGGTGAGGTCCATGAAGTGCCGATATCCGAAGCGCTGTTCGGCCTCAGGGCCGATGAACAACAACTCACCGTCCCGGTCCAGATAGCCCTGCTCCACCAGGTGCCGCACGATCGGCTCGGCGGACGGGCCGAAGGGGCCGAGCCCTCCCCACCACTCCTGCCACAGCCGGTCGCCGACCCGGTGCTCCTGGAGACAGAGCGCCAGCACCTGTTGCGCTGTGATGTGCCGTGGCTCCGGAGGAGGAACGACCGGCTCCACCCAGCCGCGCGACCAGAGCAGCAGGAGGGCCGCCGCGGACACCAGGCCGGCGTCGTCGGTCGTCAGGAACAGACAGTTGCGGATGGACCCGGGGCGTCGGCCGGTGCGCCCCAGGCGCTGCAGGAACGAGGCCACGGTGCGCGGTGCGTCGATCTGCACGACCCGGTCGAGGTCGCCGACGTCGATGCCCAGTTCCAGGGTGCTCGTGGAGACGATCACGCAATCGCGGGCCTCCGCGAAGGCCTCTTCCGCCCGACGCCGCTCGTCGGCGGACAGCGAGGCGTGGGACAGGAAGGTGGTCACACCCTTCTCACGCAGCGCCGCACCGAGTTCTTCGACCTGCTTGCGGGACTCGCAGAACACCAGTCGCTTCTCGCCCCTGTGGAGCGCCGCGATCACCGTGGCCGCGTTGGCCAGGGACCCGACATAGTCGAGTTGGATGTCCCCGGGAGGAGGGAGCTTCGGGGCGTCTTCCCGCAGGTGTGGGGCTACGACCCGTGACGCACGCTGCCCTGATGTCGCTCCCTGCAGCCAGGCGAGCAACTCGTCCGGGTTTCCCACGGTCGCGGACAGGCCCACCCGCTGCACCGGGCGTCCGGCCACCCGTTCCAGCCGTTCCAGGACGGCCAGCAGGTGCCACCCACGGTCGTCGCCCGCGAAGGCATGTACTTCGTCCACGACGATCGCCCGCAACCCGGAGAAGAACGCACGGTGATCGACTTTCGCACTGACCAGCATGGCCTCGAGGGACTCGGGGGTGGTCAGCAGCACGTCAGGTCGTTCACGCAGGATGCGCTTGCGGCGGGAGTGCGTCACGTCGCCGTGCCAGAGCGCGGCGGAACGTCCGATCCAGGAGGTGTACGTCTCCAACCGGGGCAGCAGGTTATTGAGCAGCGCTTTCAGCGGGCAGACGTAGAGGACCGATGTGCCGTCCCACTTCTCCTGCGCCATCCGCGACAGCAGGGGGAAGCACGCGGCCTCGGTCTTGCCTCCCGCGGTGGGAGCGATCAGTACGGCGTCCGCTCCGTCGGTCAGAGGGGTGATCGCCTCTTCCTGAAGTGCGCGCAGGCCCGGCCATCCCAGGGTGTTCACGATGTGGTGGACCAGTCCCGGGTGCAGCAGGTCCATCGGGTCGGGCGCGGCTCCGCTCACGGGAGGTCCAGTTCGACGTCGTCGGCGCGATCGGCCGCCGCGGCGTTGCGCTCCACCTCGGTCAGCTCCGCGGCGTTCACGGTGAGCGCGTAGTGCCGGCGCGGGTCGAAGTCCTCGAACTGGTCGACTCTGTCGAGGACATCGCCCACGAGCTTCTTGAGGAATAGCCGTGGTGCGATCCCCACCTTGCCCCCGAGCGCCCCTCCGACCGCCTTGGCCAGGTCGGCGACGTAAGCGTCGTCGACTACGTCCGTGATGTGCGTGGAGGCCGATGAACCTGACGCGTACAAATCCCGGATCGTCCTCCCCAGGTCGATCAGTGAGTCCTGACCGAACCCGGGCAGCCGGAGCTGCACGGCACGCGGGTTGTCGAAGCGTGGGTCGGTGCTGAAGTCGGTGGCCAGACGCTGGGCGAGCGGGGCCAGACGCTGTACGCCCTGACGGCCGTCGAAGAACGCCGGCGTGCCCGTGATCAGCAGGTAGAGGCCGGGGAAGCGCCCGGAGTGCACCTCGTCGATGAGCTGGCGCAGTGCGTTGAGCGCCTTGTCGCGGGCGTCGGAACGCACGCGCTGCAGGGTCTCGACTTCGTCCAGGACGACGAGCAATCCCGAGTGACCTGAGTCGCGCAGGACCGTGAGCAGTCCCTGCAGGAAGCCGAGAGCACCGAAGTGATCGAGGTCGCCACGCACCCCGGCGGTTCTGCGGGCGGCGGCGGCCACGTGCGGCTGTCCACCCAGCCAGGCCATGACGGCCGAGGCGGTGCCCTCGTCGCCTGCCTCGACTGCGGCTCGGTAGCCCCGCAGCGCCGTGGCGAATGACGGGGCGTGCCGGGACACCTCGGTGAGCCGCGCCGTCATCAACTGTTCGACTCTGCGGGGCAATTCTTCCTCGGTGGCCCCGGCGGCGAGCGCGTCCTCTTCGAGGGCGTAGAACCACGAGTCCACGACCGGCCGGAGCGCGCTCGGTGGGAACCCGGGTGTGGCCAGCCGTTCGGTGAGGCGACGGTAGACGGTCTCGAGTCTGTGCAGGGGCGTCTCGGTTTCCGAGATCTGAATCTCGGCGACGGCGAAGTTGCGGCGTTTGGCACGCTCACCGAGCCACCGTGCGAAGAACGTCTTGCCGGATCCGTACTCGCCGCGCACCGCCTTGAACACCGAGGATCCCGACCTGACGGCGTCGAGTTCCCCGTCGAGTGCGGTGCCGAAGTGGTCCAGGCCGGTCGCCAGCAGGTCCAGTCCATTTTCGGGGACCGCTCCTCGGCGCAGGGCGTCGAGCACGCCGCGACGCCGGGCGGCACTGACGGGTCCGCTTCCAGGGCTGTCTGTCCTCACCCGGACAGTCTCCCATTTGACCCGGATGCCTGACTGCCGCCCCGTGGAGGGACTCTGGGCGATGCGGCTGCCCTGGGGACACGGACTCGTGGACGGCCTCTGGAACTGTCCTTCGACCGTCTTGACTAGCCGCAAGTCCGTTGGTGCAATTGCATGTTCACCACAGGTGACCGGTGGCGACTCACCGTTCATGTCCGACACGGGAAGACACAGCGTGGCACTCGACAGTCTGAAACTCAGCGACGCGCTCGCCGACGTCGCATCCGGCGCGTTACAGCTCCCGGACTTCCAGCGTGAATGGAAATGGGACGACGAGCGCATCAGGGCCCTCATCGCGACGGTGACGCTCGACTATCCGCTGGGTGTGGTGATGGCGCTGCAGACCAACGGCACATCGCCGTTCCGCACCCGGACACTCAATGGTGCCGAGGACGCGCGGGCCGCGGTGCCGGATCTCCTGCTGCTCGACGGGCAACAGCGGCTGACGTCCCTGTTCCAGGCACTGCACCGGGACCGCCCCGTCGAGACGGTGGACGCCCGGGGCAAGGAACTGAGGCGCTGGTACTACATCGACATCGCCAAGTCCATCGGCTCGCCGGCCGACCGTGACGACGCCATCGTGTCGGTGCCCGAGGACCGGATCCTGAAGACGGGTTTCAATCGCAGGGACACCATCGACCTGACGACCGTCGAGGGGGAGTGCGCCGCCGGATACTTCCCGCTCCACTTCGTGTTCGACACCCAGCGGGTGAACGCCTGGCACCAGGAGTTCGTCAAGGTCGACGTCACGAACTGGGGGCTGTGGGGGCAGTTCCAGCAGTTCGTGCTCAGCCGTATGCAGTCGTTCCAGGTGCCGATGATCAAGCTTGCGGCCTCGACGACCATGGACGCGGTCTGCGCCGTCTTCGAGCGGGTGAACACCGGAGGTGTGCCGCTCAACGTCTTCGAGCTGCTGACGGCCACCTACGCCGGCAACCAGGAGTACGTGGCCCGGAACGGCGACTACTTCAAGCTCCCCGATGTCTGGCTCGACATCAAGAAGGGCCTGACGGCGTCGTACCCCGTGTTCGGGCGCATGGAGGCCGGTGTCGAGGACGGGCTCAGCAGCAGTGACTTCCTCCAGGCCGTGGCACTCGTCCGAACCTGGGAGCGCAAGCGGCAGGAGTCGCGTGCCGCGGTCTCCTGCAAGCGCCGTGACCTGCTGGAACTGCCGCTCGCCGACTTCAGTTCGCTCGCTCCGCGGGTGGCGGAGGCCTTCGAGTGGGTGGGGTCCTTCCTGGAGCGGCAGTGCATCGTGCGGGCCCCCGATCTGCCGTACCGAACGCAGCTCGTACCGCTGGCCGCCGTACGGACCATCCTGGGCGAGGAGACCGACACCGAGGCGGCCGACGAGCTGCTGACCCAGTGGTACTGGTGCGGTGTGCTCGGCGAGATGTACGGCGGTTCGACGGAGAGCCGTTTCACCCGTGACGTGGAACAGCTCATCGAACGTCTGCGGGGCAACCCCGAGGTGGTCCCGGACACGATCGCCGAGGCAGCCTTCCTGGACGACCGGCTGGACACCCTGAGCACCCGCAACAGCGCGGCCTACAAGGGCATCTACGCCCTCCTGGTCAAGCAGGGGGCGGTGGACTGGTACTTCACCGAGGCGCCCCTGAACGCGGCGCGCCTGGCCGAGTACAGCGTGGACGTGCGTCAGATCTTCCCCAAGGCGTGGATCGACAAGCACCACCGGGCCTACAGCGGCAGGGCCAACTCGATCATCAACAAGACACCCCTGTCCCTCCGGGCGAGCAAGAGCATGACCGGATCGCCCTCCGGTTACCTCAAGACACTCGCGCTGGAGTCGGGCATGCGTCCCGAGTGGTTCGACGACGTCGTCGGCACTCACCTCATCGACCCGGCCGCACTGCACTCGGGCGACTTCGAGCAGTTCTACCTGAGCAGGTCCAAGCAGCTGCTGGAACTGGTCATGTCCGCCATGGGCAAGCGCACCGTCTTCCGCGACGCGAAGGCCGGGTGAAGCGGTCGTGCTCCGGACGCCCCCCGAGGAAGAACTGCTGGCACTCAAAGGCCGGCGTATACCCCTTGTCGAACTCCTGGCCTGCTTCAACACCCGGTTCCGCAACGACCAGGCCATCCTGCACATCGAGCGGATCCTCAAGGACACCGGCCTGTCGACCGTGCCGTACTTCGCCACGTGCGGCAGCCAGACCGAGATCCTCGTCGTGGCCCGCGAGTCCGCCGTCAGTGAGTCCGCCGATGCGGACGCGGACCAGGAGGACGAGGCGGGGCTGTTGCCCGGCGCGCTGCCGCAGCACCCCCTGCGGATCGGCGACCTGCCGTGCGCCCACGCCGGGCTCGCCTCGGTCACCCCGGCCGAGGACCTCACCGATGCGACGTACATCATGCACACCCACAACTACTCCCAGGTTCCGGTTCTGGAGGGTCAGTACACGGTGATCGGTGTGGTGACCTGGCGCTCGCTGGCCAAGGTGCACGCCACGGGAGGAGAGGCGGCACTCGCCAACGCGATCGTGGAGGATCCTCCGGTCGTCCACGCCCACGACGACTTCTTCTCCGTGCTCCCCGCCATCTGCGAGCACGGATACGTGCTGGTCAGGGCGAACAGCGGACAGGTCAGCGGTATCGTCACCGCGGCGGACATCACCCAGCGCTTCGACGCCACGGCCTGGCCGTTCTTCGTGGTCGGAGAGATCGAGTTCCGGCTCCGCAAGTGCCTCGGCGCGAAGCTCGGCGGGGACGCCATCCGCGCCGTCCAGCGCAACGACCAGAAGACCGGGAACATCGCGGACCTCATGTTCGGCCAGTACGTGATGCTGCTGGACGGAGACCAGAGGAACAAGCAGGGGCACCGCAAGGAAGCCCTGTGCACCGCAGCCGACCAGAACTGGACCACGCTGGGCTGGACCGGAGTGAACCGCGTCCAGTTCGTCCGCCAGCTGGACCGGGTGCGCGACATCCGCAATCACATCGCGCACTTCGATCCCGAACCGCTGTCGCCGCAGCGGAGCGAGGAGCTGCGCCAGTTCGTGGGGCTGCTGCGTCAGCTCACCTGACGGGCGAGTGGAGCCCAGCCCTCCTCACGCAGTGCGGCAGGGCAGGGCTCCACCACCGCTCAACCCACCTCGAACTGGTCCCGCAGCAGCCCGGTGTGCAGCCGGAGGGTCCGCCCGTCCGGCAGGGTCTCCAGCACCTGGACACCGTCGTGATTGAGCAGTTGCCGCAACACGGCGGCGAAACCGTCGGCCGGCCGGCTCGCGGGCAGTCCGACGCGCTGGGCGAGAGCGGTCATCGGCAGGGTGCCGCCCGAGTCCAGCAGGGCGCGTACGGCCTTCTCCACGCGCACGAGGTCGGGTTTACGGGCCAGCAGCTGCACCTGAGCCGTGAAGACCTCCGACTCCAGGAGGGCTTCGACCAGGGCGTCCACCGGAGACACGGGGGCGGCGGAGAGCAGCGCGCCGTCCTCGGACGTCGAGGGAACCAACGCCACATCGAACAGCGTCTCGTGGTTCTTGGCGGGTTTCGCCTCACTCCTGGCCTTCTTGGGCGTCGCCTTTCTCGATACCGGAACCGGGGCCGCGGCGGTCTGAGCCCGCGACGGCTGTGCTTCCTCCCGGGGCAGTGACCACCAGGCCGGCTGCTGGCTGCCCAGCTCCCGCCAGCCGCTCGGCGGTTTCGCTCCGAAGGGCAGGAAGGCCAGCACCGGGATGGCGAACTCGGCCAGGGCGACGCCGCCGTGGTATCCGGCCTTGCGGGACGTGTACCGGGCGTCGGCGTCCCACAGGGCGACGATCCGGCTCTCCGGTTCCGGGTCGAGGACCCGGGGGCCCGTCAGCATGATCTCCTGCTCCCCAAGTGGTCGGCCGGGGGCCCGGTGCCGGGCCGAGCGTACGTCGTCGGCGTCGACCCGCGCGGCCCGCCGGTCGACGACGTGCCCGTGGTCGCTGGTGACGATCACGGCTCGGCCCTGGTCCGCGGCGGAGCGGAGCAGGGCGCGCAGCCCTCCTATGTCGGACAGCCGCCAGGCACCGTCGCCGAGTTTCTGCTCGGAGGCCAGCCGGTCGTCCACGGTGTTGAGGACCACCGCCACATGCGTACGGTCGCCCACGAGCGCGTCGTGCAGGTCGGGCCCGAACGGCTCACCGCTGCTCCCGGCGCGCAGGTCGTCCTTGTGGAAGACCGCGACGTCCTCCCCGCCCCAGAAGCGGTGAGCGGGGAACAGCCGCTTCTCGTCGGCCTGCGTGCCCTTCATCAGGCGCGCCGCGAAGAGCGAGGTCCGCGACACGGCGGTGACGGTGGGCAGCGCGGCCGCCATCGCGCGACGCCGGGGGGTGTCCTTCGCCCCCGGCAGCGGGTCGTACTCGGCCCAGTGGTCGCGCAGTTGCTCGCCGAGCTCGGCGGCGACGGCCGCGCTCATCCCGTCGAGCACGAGAAGGAGCACCCTGCGCTCCCTGGCCTTCACCACCGGGGCGACGACCTCGGGAAGGAACGTCTCCACGGCCAGCATCCCGCCGGGACCACGGTCGGTCGCCGACCGTGCGGCGAGCACCCGTGCGAAGTGCCGGTCGATCTCACGCCGACGCTCGCGCGCCGAGGTGCACAAGGTGTCGTACGCGGACCGGAGCGCCGGATCGGGATCGCCGCCGGACTCGATGTGCTCCAGTGCCAGGTCCACCCAGCCCGTCTCGCTGACGTGACGGGCGATGGCGTCCGCCACCGTGGCGGTGTCCACCGGGGGATCGGTCGCGAGCCAGCGTGCCAGCCGCTGTGCCATGCGCACCCGTTCGATACGGATGCCGTGATCGGGATCCGGGGCCAGCCGGTGCCGGCCGAGATCCTTCACCGCGGCGGCGATCCGCTCGGGGTCGCCGCTCGACAGCGCCTCGCCGGCGGCGGTGAAGCGCGCCGCGAGTCCCACCGCGAGCACCGGACTCGTCCCCGCGGCCCGTTCCGCCCCGAACTGCCGCGCCAGGGCGGCGGCCCGGTCGAGTACGGAGTTGGTCAGCCGCCGGGCCTCCGCCGCGGCTTCGTCGCCGTCCGCCCGCCCCGCGAGCAGCAGGGCGGAGACGAACTCCTCACAGGACCGTCCGAAGGCCGCCGCGAGCGCGTCCAGGTGCTCCCCTTCGGCGGGAGGCTCCTCTCCGAACCACCGCTCGGCCCGTCCCCGGGCCCGGTAGTCCTCGGCGTCCGCCGTGGCGTCGGCGTGCCCCCACAGCGCCGCGCAGACCAGCCCGAACGCGACGGCGTCCGGCCCGTGCTCCGCCGTCACGAGGGCGAGCAGGGCCTGCCCCGCGCGTCCGGCCTGCTCCTCCTCGCCCAGAAACCGCACGAGCCCGGTGCGCTCGGGTGTTCTCAGCGCCAGCAGCCGCTCGGGGCCGCCGGGCGTGAGGGACCACCGCAGCAGGGTGTGGATGTCCAGCTCGTCACCGCCGTCCGCCGTGGTGCGGGAGGATTCGGCGTCCGGGTCGTAGCGGCCGATCCCGAGCCTGCGCAGGGCGAGCGCGGTCAGCGCCTCGCGCCGCGACAGCACGCCGCCCGCGAGCTTCGGCCATCCGCCGTGCGGCGGAGCGGCGTCCAGCAGCGCCTCCGCGGCCCAGTTCTCCTCGAACAGCCGGTGGTCGGGGGCGTTCGCACCGAACGCCTCGCGCACGACGTCCCAGGTGTCGACGGCGTTGACCCGCTGCCTATGCACCTTGGCCAGCAGATCGGGACCGAGCTCCGCCTCCTCGCGGTCGGTGAGGACGACGAGCACCTCGGGCCCGTCGGCCGACGGCTTCTGGTGCGCGAGGATCAGCTCGTACACCCCGAGGGGCGAGGGCGCCGCCGCGACCCGGGCCCGCCGCTGCTCACCCCACGCCAGCTCGTCGGGGCCGTCCCAGGAGGGCGCGGCGCGCAGCAGCACGACCCTGCGTTTGTCCGGCTTGAGCCCGGATTCCGATGCCAGGTACTGCGTGATGGTCGCGGCGTTGAGCCGCACCGCGCTGGTGGTGGTCACGGCCGCCGTACTCACTGCTCCCACACCCTCTTCGCTCGTCGCCCGCCGCTCATTCCACGACCCGCCAGCTGATCTCGATCTCCGCGTCCGGCTCGGCGGCCGCCAGCTCGGCCAGTTCGGCCCGCAGCTCGGCCAGCGCGCGGGAGGCCGTGGTCCGGCCCCCGCCCGAGCGGCGTCCCGCGGCACGCCGGCCGTCGCCGGTACCGGGGTGGGCGGAGGACACGGGCGGTTGGCCGGTGCCGGTGCTCAGGCTGATCGCGTCGGGCCGGGTGAGGGGCTCGGTCGGCGCGGGCGCGGCGTACGCCTGTCGCGGGTCGGCGGTGCGTGCCTGGCTGCGTTCGATGACGGCGACGATGGACCGCCGTGCCTCCCGCAGCGCCTCCTTGAGGTCCTTGGTGCGCTGATCGACACGCGCCGCGCCGCGCAGCTCCTCCAGCACGGCCTCGCCCTGCGGCCCGTAGCTGGGCGCGAGCTTGAGCATGTCCCAGGCGGCGGTGGCCAGGGCCGCCGCGACGGCTTCGGCCTGCTTGATCGACGCACCGTAGCGGCTCGTCGGCACCTCGCCGAGATCGAAGCCGGCGAAGGCGGAGATGACCTGCTTGGCCACGGCGGAACCACCGGCCGGGCCCTGATCGAGGCCGCGCAGTTCGTCCAGCAGGTCCCGGGCCCGGCGGGCGATCGCCAGCCGGCCGGACTCGTCGGTGCCGTCCAGACCGAGGAGCGTCGCGTGCTGCTCCAGTTGCGTCACCAGATCGGCCGCGTGCGGCTGGTAGGTGCGGGCCCGCTCCGTGATGCGCCGGGCGAACTGCCCGACCATCCGGCCCCTGCGGAGCCGGGGCGGCTCCTCACCGAAGATCTCCCAGTAGCGGCGCCCGGCCTCCTCCCAGACGTGCTCCTCCGGCAGCGGCTGGGACCGCAGCGCGTCCTGGGGCTTGATCGCCGAGAGGTCGGGCGAGGGGTCGAGGAGCGCGCCGGCCCGTACCCAGACGCGGTCGTCCATCTCCGCGTACGACGCGATGACGAGGTGGGCGAGGAACGGCTCCAGGCCCATCGGTGCGGGACGGTCGATCCACTCGGTGAGGCGGCTGACGCTCAGGTCACCGGGACCGGCCTCGCCGCGCGCCTGGAGGGCGAAGTGCTCCGGCCAGCGGGTGGAGAGCCGGAAGTACGCCTCCTTCTGCTGACCGAGTCCCAGGGGCGTGGCGATGCGCCGCATGAGGTCGCGTTCCTTGCCCGGGATCTCGGTCTGCCGGTCACCTGCCTCCACGGCGGCGCGGATGTGCCCGAGCACGGCCCGCGCGTCGGCGAGCTTGACGAGGGTCCCCGTGCCGTCGGGGTCGAAGCCCGGGTGCGCGGGGAACTGGTGGGCCAGCAGCTTGCCCGCCACGTGCCGGATCGCGTCGCGCAGGGACTGCCCGATGGAGACGCGCAGGTCCGGCACGTCGGGCAGCGGTTCCAGGTGCTCGTTGAAGTCCGGGTTGACGTCGCCCGGCTTCTTGGCCGCGAGGCCGTAGGCCTGTTTGAAGGCCGCCTTCACGGTCTTGGTGAGCGTCTCGCGCTGGTCCTCCAGCAGTGCCTTGGCACGGGCCCGGTTGTCGGCGTTGAGGTGCTGGGCGTAGCTGGTGTCGAAGCGCCGCTGGTCGGCGAGCGCGTAGTGGAGGACGACCAGCCGCTGGAAGTCCTGGAAGCGGCCGGTGGACAGATGCGTGGGAATCCATCCCACGGTGCGCGGCCGGTCCCCGGGGAGCCGACGCAGCTCGGCCATGCGGTTGGCGTCCTCGCGCGGCCCGTACTCGCCCTCGTCGTACGGCAGATCGATGATCATCCGCCACAGCCCGTCCTGGCTGGGGGCGAAGTCGTGGTCCTGCAGGTCGTCGTGGTCGGCGATGTTGCCGAAGACGACCTCCATCGTGCGCTGCGAGCCGCGCCAGACGAACTTCAGCTCGTCCGCGGTGAGCCGTTCCTGGAGCTCGATGCCCAGCTCCTCGGCGAGGAGCCGCTTGGCGAGGGAGCGGCGGTTGGCGCGGTTGTTGTTGACGTTGGCGTTGGCGATGACGGAGTCCACGTCCACGCCGGCCAGTTCGAGCCGTACGCCCGGGTTGGTCTTGGTGCCGGTGGGCTTGATCTCTGCGAAACGCGCCGCCCACTCGTCGACCTTCGACTGGATCGCGCCGACTTCCGCTCCCGGGATGGGGGAGATGACCGAGCCGTGGTTGAGGGCCGCGAGCCGCCGGATCGTCAGGTCCCGCAGCGCGGGCACGCTGGGCGCCAGCGCGGACAGCAGCAGCGTGCACATCAGCCGGTCGTCGCCCACGAACGCCTTGCACCGCTGCAAGAGCCCCTGGTCGGTGACGGTCTCGCGGCGGTGGCGGTAGCGCTCGATGTCCTCCTCGGTGACGTCGTACATCGCGAGCAGGTAGGGCCGAAGCTTGGTGCGGTACAGCTTGTCCGCGGCCTGGAACTCCACCTTCAGACTGTCGACGAAGGGCCGGTCGCCGCCGTCGGCGATGACCGGGTAGAGGTCGCCGAGCGGGATGAGCTGCTCCAGCGTCGCGTCGTTGCGATGGTCGGCCAGCAGCTGGCCCATCAGCTTCAGACCGGTACGGGAGCGCTGCAGCGCCGAGGAGATGTGGACCAGGGTGTCCATGAAGGAGGGAGAAAAGGGATACGTCAGCCGGAAGGACGCCTCGTCGGCTCCGGTCGTCCCCTCGTCGGAGCCCAGCAGCACGTCCCACACCTGCGGCCCGACCCGCTTGATCTTCGCGAAGGCCGCGTCGAGCTGGGCGGCGGCCTCCGCGTCCTTGGGCCGCAGGAGACGGGCGTGGGCGATCTGCGGGAGGTTGCGGTCCTCCAGCGTGATCTTGTCGAAGCGGCCGGAGGCGAGGTTGAGACTGTCCTGGATGGCGGTCTCGGCGGCCCCGGACACCTCCTGGCCGACCAGCTCCCGCAGGTCCCGCTGCCGTGCGATGAACGACACGATCGGGATGGCGCGGCGCGAGTCGGCGCCCTCCACGAAGTTGGTGATCTTGTCGGCTTCGCGGGAGACGAACTTCTGGTCGTGGATACGGTTGGCGAGCCAGAGGATCAGCTCGTCCATGAACAGGATCAGCCCGTCGTACTTGAGCGACTTCGCGTGCTCGGCGATGACGGCGAGACCGGCGTCGAGCGAGATGAAGCCGTGCTCGTCCTCAGCGGCGTTCTTCGCGAAACCGGGGAACCAGCTGGTGCTCGCGTCGTGCACCAGCTTGGCCCGCAGCTCGGCAGGGGTGGTCGGGTTGACCAGGTTGAGGTTGGTCTCGGCACCGTCCAGTTCCTCGGCGGCGAGGGCGGTGTCGAGGAGCGCCGGGGTCCAGGCGAAGGAGTCCCCCCACTCGTCGTCGGTGTCGACGGCGTCCGCGTCGGACGCGGCTCCGGCGAGCCCTTCGATGAACTGGTCGTCGCCCATGCGGTCCCGCAGCGCGCGGATGTCCGCGAAGAGGGAGTCGGTCCGGTAGACCTGCGGAGTGGGCGCCTCGGGGTGCAGCGCCTTGACGTGGCCGACGTACCCGCCGAGCACCCGCTGCTCCAGGGACTTGGCCCCGAGCATGTGGTACGGCACGAGCAGGAACTTCTTCCCGTCGGTGCTCAGCCACTCGTGCTTGGCCAGCACCGGGTCGAAGTCGGTCCGGGCGCGCGCGGCCGCGTCGCCCCGGAGCAGGGCGTGCAGCACGGCCATGAAGTGCGACTTACCGGAACCGAACGAGCCGTGCAGATAGGCGGCCTTCGACGTCTGCCCGTCCAGCGCGGTCCTGATCAGACTCAGCGCCTCGTCGAAGTTCTCGAGCAGGCGCTCGGTGACGACGTAGTCGCGCAGCGCCCGCTCGGCGCCCTCCGGGGTGACGGCCTCGGCCAGCTTCAGGACGAAGTCGGAGGTGGAGATGGACGTCTTGATGTCGATGACATCGCGGAGGAGGGGGGCTGTGGCGGCGGTCGGTGCCATCTCTGTCTCGCGTCTCCTGCTGATCGTGTCCTGCGTCTACGTCCACCGGGCAGCGCGGCGCGTCCCCCCGTCGACCGGAACGACGAGCGACGGCCGGCACCGCGCACTGCCCCGGAAGCACCGTCCCCCACGGTGTGTCGCGTGGGGACGGCCTTCGATCGTATCGGGCGGGTCGGGCATGGGGTGTAGGGGTGAAGGGGACGAGGGGCGAGGGAGGGGGAACGGCCGACCCCCGGATACTCAAACGAGTCATAGTAAGAAGAATGTGAGCAAGCGGCTCACAGCAATCCGTTCTTCCTCGCCCACTCGGGGAAGTCACCGTGACCGCACGGGTAGCGAGCGCCTGACGCGAGCAGCGCGTCGACCAGGGTGGACGCCACGTACTCCGTCGCGCGGCCGTCCCGCACCCCCTCCGCGATCACCCGCAGCACACCCCACACGGTGAGGCCACCGGCGCGGGCCGCCCTGCGCGCGTCCAGGTCGTCGACCACGGCGACCGCGCCGTGCACGTCGGCCCAGGCGAGCACGGTCGCCTCACCGTGGTTGGACTTCTGTCCGGAGACGCGTTCCATCCATCGCACCAGCGCGGTCAGCTCGGCGAGACCGTCCACGTGCTGGACCTCCAGCCACCCCAGACCCGAGACGTCCAGGTCGTAGTGGCGCAGTTCCTCGATGACCGCGGCCGTGGTGACATTGCGGCGGGGTAATCCCCGGTACTCGGCGGCGAGGTCCGCCAGGGTGTCCACGCGTCCGGCTTTGATCGCGTGATGCAGCGGCGACGTGTCCCATACGAGAAGCTGTCCGGCCGGCCTCGTTCCCTCCCCTTGCATGCTCACGGCCCGACGTCCTCCAGGTCCTGCTCCGGCAGCTCGCTCTCCTGCAAGGCGCCGTACAGCAACTCGACCGTGCGTGCCGCCGACACCGCCCCGGCCTTCCAGGCGGCCAGGACCGCCTGTCTCCAGGCCGTTCCGGTGGCGCCCGTTTCGAGGTCCGGTACGGGCTCGGCACCACGGACGGCCAGGAAGTCGCCGCGTACCGGCGTATCGGCCTTGAGGCGGCGAGCGGCGGCCGTGCCCACCAGCCCGAGCCACCGTGCCCTCGACACGGTGGACGACCAGGAGAGCCTGTAGTCCGCGGCGATACCGATCAGGGCTTCCCGGGGGGAGACGCCCCGGTCGACCGCTTGCCGGAAAACGGCGTCGAATTCATCCTCGGGGAGCAGGAACTCCCCGGCGAAGTCGTCGATGGCCTGTTCCCGCTCGTCCCGGCTAGCGGAGACCCCCGCGTCGCTGTGGTATTCGTCCCGCAGCAGGTGGTGTCCGAGCTCGTGGGCGGCGGTCCAGCGTCGGCGGCCGGGGGCCGAGTGGCCGCTGATCACACTGACCCCGTAGGAGTCCAGGAGGAGGGAAGCACCCTCGGAGGGTTCCGGGGCGACGGTCAGATACAGGCCGAAGCGTTCGGCCACGGAGGCCATGGGCCCCAGTGGCCCCGGGGGGAGGCCGGCCACGCGTCGTGCTTCACGTGCCAGAGCGGTCGGATCGGCCTCGGTGCAGCCGAGGAGATTGTCCAGGTGGGGTGGGGTGAGGAAGCCCTCCGTCACCAGCCACTCCGCGTTGCGCGCGTGTTCCTCCAGCCGGATGTCCAGCCGGTAGCTGTCACGCGTGGCCGCGTCGGCGGGGGAGTCGAGCGTCTTACGGCGGGAGACGAGCGCAGCGGGTGGCTGGGTGAGGAAGTGCGCGGGCGGTGCGTCCAGGATCTCGGCGATCCCGAAGAGCTCGAGCGCGGACACCTTGCGCTCGCCCTGTTCCATGCGCACCACCGCAGTGCGGTCGACCCCTATGCGTGAGGCCAGCTCGCCTTGGCTCAACCCGGCTGACTCCCGGGTCTGGGCGATACGGCTACCGATCTCTGCCCAGCTCTGCACGCTCTCCATGTGTGCAATTTTCGCACACCTGGGGGGTGTGTCGAGCTGGTTGCGGTGACTGGGCACGGAGGAGTGAATGAGGAGGGCGTCGGTAGGGCCCCCAGCTGGGGGAGGGGGCGCGCTGCCGTGGTGGTCGGCTCAGCTGAGGTGGTTAACGAAGGCACGCCAGGCGTGAGGGGTGAAGGCGATCATGGGTCCGGAAGGACGCTTGCTGTCGCGAACAGGGATGAGGGTGGGGATGTTGTGGGCGACTTCAACGCACTCGCCTTGCCCGCCGCTGTAGCTGCTGACGCGCCATATCGCTTCCGCGAGGATGGGCGAGGAGAGGAGGTCCCGGCTCATTGTGTGTGCTCCTTGGCGATTCGGCGGATGAGCCTGAGCGATTCCGTTGGTGGCAGCGCCGACGTGCGGGCATCGTCGAAGAGGTCGCGGTAGTGGGCCACCTCGGTCTCCTGCTCCATCCAGATGTTGCCGATCGGGGTTTCTGTCAGGACAAGGTCCAGCGCCGACACCCGCGGGAAGCTCAGCAGTAGGTATGGGCCGAACATACCTGAGTGGGCACCGCGCGAGAACGGCAGTACCTGGACGGTGATGTTGGATTGTTCAGCCATGGTCGCCAGGTGTTCGAGCTGGTCACGCATCACGGCGGGGCCTCCGACCTGCTGGCGGAGTACGCCTTCGGCGAGTACAGCCCAAAGCTCCAACGGCGCCTCGCCGGCCAGCCTTTCCTGCCGGGCGATCCGCACCTGCACGAACTGGTCGATCTCCTCGGCTGTCTTCCATGCGCGAGAAGCCACGGTGATCGCACGTCCGTAGGCGGGCGTTTGTAGCAGGCCTGGAATCAGCTGAGCCTGGAACGTTTTGATGCTGTCGCAGATGCTCTCCATCTCGATGTAGTCCCGGTACGTGTCAGCGAGGACGGCGCCGTACTGGTGCCACCAGCCCTCGCGGCGGCGCCGGTTGGCTCTGCGGGCCAGGGAGCCGAGTCGCTCACGTGTCTCTGAGTCCACCACTCCGTATGTCTGCATGAGGGCGATCAGATCCGGGGTGCGTACGGGCACATGCCCATTCTCGATGCGACTGATCTTTCCCTTGGTGCAGTCGAGCGCCTCGGCCGCCTGCGTCGTGGTCAGACCCGCGGTCTCGCGCAAGCGCCGCAGCTCGTCGCCCAGTTGGCGCCCGAGCACGGTGGACGGTTTCACGTTTGGCATAGGTAACTCCCTACCAGGGCTGTTGTCGGGTTGCTTGCGGATTACCCGAAAGGGTGAATTGCAGCCCCGCTATCCCTTCAACGTTGCGCCGTCTCATCGTTTCACGGCACTCTCGTCGTCGGAAGCCCATCTTCCGCAGCGTTGCTGGGACTTGATCACCAGCTATCGATCCTCAGGGAGCGTCATGGCAAAGAGCCTGGGCTCGAACGAAGTTACGTTCCGGCTGTCGCGTTGTCGTCGAAGTGTGCCGAGATCTCGGGCGGTGCTACATGCAGTGCTCAGTGGCTGGGGCGCAGGCCCAGACGTGCTGGATTCAGCAGAGCTAGTGCTCTCGGAGCTGGTGACCAACGCGCTGCGCGTGCGTGTACCGAGCGACCGGCAGGTGGGCGTACGGATCGCGCAATTGCTTGAGGACGGGCTTCTGAGGCTTGAGGTCAGCGATGCGGGTTCAGGCAGGCCTGAGGTGCGGGCTCCTGGTGATGACGAGACCGGCGGGCGGGGGCTGTTGCTCGTGGAGGCGTTGGCTCACCGCTGGGGAGTTGATGAGCGCGCGGGCGGGATCGGCAAGACCGTATGGGCCGAGCTGAAGGCGCCGGACATCGTGGCTGAGCCCGTCGGACGGGAAGTCGCGGCTGTCATGGTGCGGCCTGGGCAGCGCGTGCGAGCGTGGGGTGAGTGGCACCTCGTCCGCACGGTTCACACCGAGTCGTATGCGGCTGGTGGACTCGCCATCTTGCTCGGACTGGACGGGGGCCCGGCACTACGGGTACACGCGGCCGAACCGTTGACCGTGCGGGACGATGGTGTGCCCTCCACGCGAGGGAGCGGGGAGGGCACACCAGGGTGATCAGCCCTTGGCCGGCTTCCCGGGACGCCAGGCACGCAGGTCGTCGTCGGTCAGTCCGTGTTCGCCCTGCTTGGTCGCCCGATACCCCGCGAAGAAGGCTGCGGGAGAGCCGCCGTACAGGGCATCGAACTCGTCGTGCCACTGGTCGAGCCAGGGTTGGAGTTCAAGGAGGCCGGCGAGCAGCGGGGTCATCTGCGCGTCGGACAACTCGTCGTGGTTCGTGAAGTACGTGCCGAGGGCCTGCGCCTGCTCGCGGTGGTCCCAGCCCGCCCAGCCGAACAGGTCCGGAACGCCGGAGATCGGGCCGGTGGCGTAGGAAATGAACCGCTCCTTCGGTACGTCCAGCTTCCCGCGGGCGCGCCAATAGGACGGCCTGAGGAAATCGGCCGACGTGTACTTCGGCGGCACGGGGATGGAGTCCCGGATCCTCCGCTTGGCGGGCTCGTCCGGGCCGGCGTCTTCCTGT
Organism: Streptomyces sp. NPDC086080; assembly: GCF_044540255.1. Taxonomy (NCBI): domain Bacteria; kingdom Bacillati; phylum Actinomycetota; class Actinomycetes; order Kitasatosporales; family Streptomycetaceae; genus Streptomyces; species Streptomyces sp. NPDC086080. The sequence goes on along the minus strand of NZ_JBITRU010000032.1, from coordinate 100,226 downwards.
CGCTGAAGATCCCAGACATGCTCCCAGTCGGCACGCTTCCTCAAGCCGCTGGGCTTGTAGCGCAGGGCGGCGAGGAAGGGGACGTGCTCGTTGGCAAGGAGATCCGCGACAACGATCGCCAGCTCCTTGCGAGGTTCGTACAACTCTGCGACGGAGACGAAGTCCTCATCGAGGGAGAGGGCGGAGGTGAGCTGAGCACGGGTGAGGATGGTCGGCTGGTCGTCCTGGAACCAGAGTTCGCGGGTCTCCATGCGGTCGAGTAGCCAGGAGCGCAGGGCCTTCTCCTGAAGAGCATCCCAACTTTCGGTTGCCCAACGACGCTTGTATTCGGGGCGCTCGACCATCCCAATGGCGTGAGAGGACTCGATGACGTGGATGCGCTTCTGGACGACGGCCTTGTACGTGTCTGACCAGTGCTCGGGGAGGGTGGTGATGGGGGTAGATCCGTGCCGCTTGAACCACTCGTCGGACGCCTCGCCCTTCTTAACCCGCCGAGCAAGCACAATTTCGAACGCCCTTTCACCAAGGGTGAGTTCGGGTACTGCGGTCTCCGGGGCGCGGAGGTCTTCGGAATGCAAGCTGTAGAGAGAGTAGACCTGCCAGTCCAGTTCCTCCTGCAAGGCGATCATTTGAGACCGAATGGATTCCCAGCTGGCATGGGCTTCGCGGAGGTCGGATGCGCCAGGTGTGCCAGATGCAGTTATGGCGGATGGGGCAATAGATGCGAGTTGCTGGGCGAGGGCGTCGAGAGAAGTAGCGAGAGAGGTCGAAGGGGTTGCGGAAATAGGAAATTTCTGAAGTTTCGTCCCTGTGAACTCGTAGAAGCGTTCCCAGTCGTGGGACTTAAATCCCTCGTTTACTCCTTGGCTTCCCTTGTCGTGGCTTACCATTTTGAGCCAGAAGCATGCGGTCGAGCTATTGAGTAGTCCTAGCAGTTGGTAATGTTCTTCCTCGCTTGCGTCCTTGTGTAGTTTGATAACTGGCGCGGTGCGAATGAAGACCTTCTCGCCTCGATCTAGTGCGAAGTGATTATGTGTACTTACGAAGGGAAAGGCAATTGACAGTGGGGTCCTGTATCTCTCTTTGAAGAACATTGAGTATTCGAACCAGTTGAGTCCGCGCTCAATTTGCGTCTTGCCGAAAGCGACACGACCGCGGAGTTGGCTGCGGTAGGGCCAGAGTGTGCGTTCAACTGGTGTCGGAGATTGTGCAGATAGGTCCTTGGCGGAGTAAGGCCAGAGTGACTGTACAGGGCTCCATACAAGAAAGTCTCGAACCTCAGTTCCTTCTACGAGGGGGCGCTGGTATTCCGCAGGGATACCTCTACGACGAAGAGTTCCAGATCCGATCATGTAGGCGTTGTCTTCGCGAGTTACGGCTCCGGCTCCGACATCGACTGCAATCGTGGCCAGGGTTGTCTGCGCTGTCGATTCCAACTTTTCGACCATCTCAAGGCCGCCACTGGCCAAAATCCACGGTTGTCTGTAGAAGTGCCGGCGGCGTTCCAGGTCATCCACCGATACCCACTGACTGATGGATCCGGGGCGATCGATTTGGTTCACGATAGCGCTCCAGACCAGTCCGTCCGCTCCATCTTCCGGGGTGGTAGGTTCGCCCTGGATGCTACGCACGGTACGGATTGTCGGCGCGCGCCCACTGCCAGACCGTCGTCGGCCTACGAGGATTACGGTTGGAGTCCCGTGTCCTGGAATATACGTCCCTGACGTATCAATGACCTCAGTCAATTCTACCTTGTGGGCAAAATACTCCTCGATCAGCTTGGATCCGAACTCTCGCTTCATGAATGAGTTTGCGGTAATCTGACCGACGGCGCCGTATCCGTGCCCGTCGGGCTCTCCGACCTTAGCCAATTGAAAGAACCGCTCAGCGAATGGCACGGACAACGCGTACGCGCCTGCACATGATGCGTAAAGATCCCGATATAGGGCGCTGAGTTTTTTGTCCTTGACTGTGATGTAGGGCGGGTTCCCCACCACCACGTCATAACGCCCCTGCTCCAGGATCCCCGGATGCTCGTGCACGTCCTCCGTGGCATACGAAAATTCCGCCAGCGGATCCCTGTATTCCTCATCCCCAAGCGTTAGCTCAAGCTGTCGCGCCTTGATCAGCGAGTCGCCCACCGCCAGATGGATTGGCCAGTCGTACCGCCCCGCCTCCGCTAGTGTCCGTACCCCCGACACCGCCATCGCAGCCACCAACAACCGAAACCGTGCAATAGCCACAGCGAACGGATTGATGTCCACCCCGTGCACGGAGTTCAACGCAGCCCGCACCCGCTCATGCACATCCCGCCCAGAATCCCGCTTCGCCCAGAGCCGGACCATCCGCCGGAACGCACCCAGCACGAAGTGCCCCGACCCACACGTAGGGTCGATCATCTTCAGCTCGCCGAACCGCCCGCCCAGCTCCCGCACCACCGGATCCATCGTCCGGTCGAGGATGAACTCCTCCACGAACTCCGGGGTCTGGAGCAGCGCGTACGTCTTCCGGGCCGCCTCCGACAGATCCTGGTACAGGTCACCCAGGAACCGCGTGTCCCACCCCTTAGTCCCGTCCTCGTTCAGCGAATCGGTGAAGTCGTGGACCAGCTCACCGTCCTCCCGCCGCTCCCGCCAGAACTCGACCAGCGCCCGCGCCCCGTCGTGCGAGATCGGAATCTGATATAGCGGGTTGCGCCGCCTGTCGAACAGCAGCTTGCCGGCCTGCCCGGAGCCCAGCTCCGCGAACGCCTGCTCCAGCCACCCCCGGTACGTGGGGTCCTGCTCGTCCTCCACGTACTGCCGGTACCGAGCCTCCGCCAGATCCCGCCGCTCCGCGTCGGGCCCCGTGAGGTACGGCTCCGGGATCAGCCGGTTGTCCTCGCAGAACCGCACGAACACCGTGCCCAGCACCCACGCCACCGCGACCTGAGTGACCCGCTCGTCCAGCCACGCGCTCCACGTCGCCCCCGTACGCCCCAGCTTGAATGCCTGGTCGTACTCGGCCCGCAGCCTCCCGGCGACCGCCTCCGCCCCCCGCACCAGCTCGGCACGCTCCTCCGGCAGCTCGGCCAGCCGCTCCTCCAGCCAGGCGTCCCACTTGGGGTTCCCTTTGGGATCGGCCTTCTGCAGCTTGCCGTACTCCGTGCGCAGCGGCTTGAGGACGGTCTCGCCGTCCCGTACCTGTCGGCCGAGGTCGGCCTCGACCGCCTTCACCTGCTTGATCAGGTCCGTCAGCAGGGCCTTGGACTTGCGGTCGATCACCTGGACACATCTCCTGTCGTCATCCCCACCCATACGCGAGCGGCTCCGCATGCGGCACTCGCGCTCAGCGCGTCATCCCCGTAGCCCGCCGGCCATGGCATGCTCCGGCTTCGCGCGGTGCGCGTTCCGTACCCAGAACTCGTTCAGCACGATCCACTCACCGAGCCCCGACTGGTACGGCACTGCCACCGTTCCCAACCGCGGCGGCCGGGCCGGGTCGCTCTGCGGGCACAGCAGCCACAGCGCGCGGCCCCCGCCCCGCGACCGTTCCGCCAGCCGCTCCAGCACACCCATCGCGTCGTACCGAGCGAAGACCCCGGCGTCCGTCAGCAGCAACGGAGCGGCAGCAGACCCGCCCCCGCCGCCACCGCCCCTGGAAAGCGCGCCCCCCGGCCCCAGCAGCTCCCCGATCCGGGGCTCCACCAGCCCCCACGCCGTCCCCGCGTACTCGGCGAACTTCATGGCCCCCGGCGTTCCCGGCTTCGCCACATCCGCGCGCAGGATCGTCTCCCACGTCGGCTTGGGCCTGGGGTCGACCAGCTCGTGCAGCGCCCGCACGAACAGCTCGGCCACCGACACCACGACGGCCCCGCCGCCGAAGTCGTCGCGGCCCAGCTCGTCGATCGCGTCCCGCGCCCACTCCGTCGGCACCGTCAACACACGGAACCCGTCCCGCCGCGCCGAGGCCTGCAACCGGTCCTCGGCGGTGCCCGCCGCCGCGAGTTCAGGGTCGTCGGAGTAGCGGTGCGCGGAGACGGTGCCCGTCGGCTGCCGTCGGGCGTCCGACGACAGGTAGACCGACGTGCCGTCCGGGTTGCTCGGCAGGTAGCGCAGCGTCCCCGTGCTCTTGCGCGTCGACAGCACCAGGTCGAAGCCGGCCTCCCGCAGGGCCTTCGTCAGCGGGCCGCCCGTGGGCAGGGCACGCTCGCCACGCTCGTTCAGCAGCTCCGGGAAGCGGGCCCACACCCGCTCGTGGACGTCGTCGGCCGTCAGGCCCGGCTGCTCGGCCTCCGCCATCCCCGGGATGAGCGGCACCAGGCCGGCCTGGGTGAGGCGCAGCGCACGCACCAGCGGCAGCTTGCGCGGGTAGATCTCCAGGCGGGGCGTCGCGGCGGCACGGCGGGAGGCGGCCACCGCGATCTCCACCATGCGCCGGTCGTCCCACTGCACCGCCGCACTCGGCGGCGGCACGGCACTCAGCTCGGCCACGACGGTCGCCGCCGTCGGCAGGGTGTCGAGCTCCGCCATGTCGTCGGCGATACGGCCGAGCCGCTGGGCGTAGTGGAGCAGGCCCGGCGCGGACGGTGTGTCCGGCGCGTCGTCCGCGCCCACCTCCAGCGCCAGCAGCCCCGCGCCCATGCTTTCGTCGGCCGCATCACGGTTCGGGGCGTGCTGGAACTCGGCCTCGTCCGGGACGAGTTGCTCGACCTCTACCACGGCCCGTACGGCGGCCAGGGCCAGGGCCCGGCGCTGCTCGCGTTCCTGGAGCTGGGTGCCGCGCCGTACGGTCAGGGCGTCCGCGATCTCCGCCGCCGAAGCGACCCGGCCCAGGTCGCGCAGCAGGCCCAGGACCTCGCCGCGCAACGCCCGTACCGCCGGGTGCTTCTTCCAGCGAGTCCGCTGGTTCTTCAGCATCTGCGGGATGCGGCCCCGCGACAGCCCGAGCGCGTGCGCGACCTCCGTCTGCGTCGGCCAGACCCCGACCTCCGACGGCACCACACCCTGCTCGTCGGGCAGCCGCAGCAGCAGCCGCACCATCTCGCACTCGTTGCGGTTCGAGCCGTCCTTGCGCAGCGGCGGCACGAACACCGTGGCGAGGGTGTCGAGGCTGACGCCGCGCAGCGCCCGCTCCGGCAGCGCGTCCGCACCGGCACCGCCGTTCGCCGCCACCGCGTCGGCCGCCGCGGCCTCGACGGCCGACAGTTCCTCCTTCGCGGCCCTGCGGCCCTCGGGGGTGAGCGGCGCGGCGGGCTTCTCCGCCAGCCTGAGCCGCCACTGCTTGATGCGGCCCAGGACCTCCTTGCGGGTCTTGGCGCCGAGACCGGGTGCGTTGACGAGCCGGCGCTGGCTGTAGTCGAGCAGCCCGCCGACCGTGTTGACCCCGAGGCCGTACACGAACGACTCCGCGGCCGGGCTCAGGCCCGACGACGAGATCGGGGTGTCCCGGTCGACGCCCTCCGCCAGCCGCTCGCGCTGCTGCTCGGCGCTCTCCTCCTCGGCCTCCGGGATGGCAGCGTCCGGGGCGTGCCGCGCCGCCTCGCCCTGTGCGGGCAATGCCGTGTGGCGTGACGGACGGCGGGACGAGGGCTTCGCCTCGTCCATGGCGAGGAAGATCTTCTTCCAGGCGTCGCGCATCGGCTTGAGGTCGGCGAAGCGCTGGGAGGCGTCCCGATGCAGGGCCTTCTGGAAGAAGGCGACCAGGCCGTCCCGTACCGCCGGGTCGAAGGCGTCGGCGGCGATCCTCGGGTGCGGCTCCTTCTCCGGGTCGGTCTGGCGCGGGGAGACTTTGCCGTCGCCCCATACCGGGAGTTCCCGGGACGCCATCTCGTGCAGGGTGACGGCCAGGGCGTAGCGCTCGGCGTGGGCGTCGTAGACCGAGCGGTCGGTGAGCGTGCCGATGAACGGGTCCAGGTAGCCGTCCGTGCCCGCCGCGGTCTCGTTCACCGGGTAGCCCGCGAGCGAGAAGTCGATCAGTACCAGTTCGCGGGTGCGGTTCGGGCGGACGCGGATCGCGATGTTGTCCGGCTTGATGTCGCGGTGCCACACGCCCTCGCCCTCGAGGAAGTCCACCGCGCCGAACAGGTAGTCGCCGTAGGCCTCGAGCTGGTCCACGGACAGGCGGCCGAACTCGCGCAGCTGCCGGGCGACCGTCTCCTCCCGGCGCCGGCGCTTCGTGCTCGTCGCGGACGGGTCGCCGCTCTCCTCGCGCTCGTCACCGACGTACTCCATGACCAGGACCGTGCGCGGGCCGATGCGCTGCGGCTCCGGCTCGACCAGGCGGATCACCCGGGAGTCGGGGCGGAGCCGGCCCAGCACCTCGGCCTCGCGGCGCAGCACCTCGCCACGGCTGTCCGACGTCGCGACCTTCAGCACCGCCAGCGACTTCGAGAAGCGCACGTCCGGGCCGGCGGTCAGGTCCCGCACCAGGAACGCGCGGCTCGTCGAACCCGTACCGAGGCGGCGCCTGACCTCCCAGCGGCCCGCCAGCACATCGCCCGCGACCGTGTCCAGCGGGTCCTTCTCGGGCTCGGCGGGGCGAGGGACCTCGGCCGTCGGCGGCTCGGTCAGCTCCGCCTCGACGACCTCCAGCATGTCCAGGAAGTCGTCCACCGACGTCAGCCGGACGGAGACGTCGTAGGCGGTGGCCGCCTGCACCAGCTCGTCGATGTAGGGGGAGAGGCCGTCCACGACGGAGCTGGGGCGCAGGCCCTCGCCGGCCTCGTAACGGGCCACCAGTTCGGCCTGGCTGGCGGCCGGCGGCCTTCCGGTGACCAGGAGGTAGGTGAGGACACCGAGTCCGTACACGTCCAAGGCGACCGGGTCGGGCCTGAGCGCGGTCAGCTCCGGGGCCAGGTACGGGTCCGCACCCTCGGCGAGGTGCGCGCCCGCGCGCGAGAAGGTCGTGGGGGCGAACCGCTCGCCGCTTCCGGCCACGCCCTGCTCAGGGCTGCGCTGGACGGCCACCTGCCAGTCGGAGATCTGCAGGTGCGGGCTCGACCAGGCGCCGGTCTCGCCCTCGGAGTCGCCCCGGGCGGTGCGGCCGCGCGGGATGACGTGGACCGCGCGGGCCGCCAGGGTGCGGTGGAAGATCCGGCGGCCGTGCGCCGAACGCACCGTCTCCGCGAGCTGCCGCACCAGTGCCATCCGGCTGAGGATGTCCAGCTTCTCGCCGTACTGGATCAGGTACTCGTCCAGGCGCAGGGTCCGCGGATCGAAGTCGAAGATCAGAGCGGGGCCAGCCGAGTGCCCGGACGGGTCGTACTGCTTGAGCTGGACGACACCGGGATGCCGGAAGTGGCGCAGCACGGCGGCCTCGCGGCGGGCGGCCCGCTCGACGGAGGCCCGCAGCTCGGCGTCGGACCCGCGCTCGCGCAGGTAGACGCGGATGCGGGCGGCCTCCGGCAGCTCACTGTGCTGGGCCAGGTAGTCGGCCCACGTCGGGCCCGAGTCGAACGACTTCCGGCTGAGCAGATAGGGGCCGACCTTGTACTCGGCGTCGCTGCGCGCGATGCCGATGCGCTCCAGGGCCGCCTTGATCCGGCGCGAGCGCGCGGCGTCGATCCGGCGGTGCTCGTCCTTCGGCGGCTGCTTCAGCATCTCGGTGAGCTGGTGGACCGTGAAGACGCCGTTGCGGTCGTGGGCGGGCAGCCGGTTGCGCAGGGAGGAGTCGGTGAAGCAGACGGCCTCCGACACCCACACCCTCTCGCCGTGCTGCTGGAGCAGGGTGGCCAGCTCCTTGGCCTTCTTGTTGGCCAGGTGCAGCGGGTTGCCGTGGGGAACCTTCCGGCCACTGGGCTGCGTCTGCAGCCAGGTGCCGTTGCGGGACTCGACGGAGCCGTGCCAGTCCTTCAGCTCGATCAGGTGGACCCCGCCCGGGGCGATCACCAGCAGGTCCACCTCCCGGACGTGGCCGGTGAGGGCGGTGAAGGTGAAGTTCGACCAGGCTCGCCAGGGATCGTTGTCCGGGAGTTTCTCGCGGACGGCCTCCAGGCCCCGGTGCTCATGCTGGAACTCCGAGTCGGTGACCGCGGTCCACCGGCCGTCCCGCATGTGCCATCCCCGCTTCGTGTCGCTCTGTGTCGGTTGCTGCTGCTCAGGCAGCAAAATTCCCCGCTCAGATCGTAGCGGGACGCAGGAGCAGGGCGAAGGGGATCACGATCTGCCGGGAGGTGCAGCAATTGGACTGAGGCATCTTGGTGATTTCACGGGGTGAAGTTTTCATCTTGGGCCCCTCGCAAGCGGACTGCTCTCACAGCCAAACCGACTGCTGTATGGGGTAGAGTGGCTGTATGACGCTGCGGGACATCTGTGGACCGCCGGTTTGTTGTGCTTTGTCAGCTTGCATGGGGATGGGAGAACGCAGGTGGGTGGGAAGCGCGGAACGACGGTGGCGCTCGCGTTGACGGGGGCGGTGGCGGTGGCGCTGCTGGTCGCCTTCTGGCGCCTGGCGCGGACGGGGGACGTGGACGTGGCCCTCACGAACGGTGGGGCCGCGTTTGTGGCGGCGGTCGGTGTGACTTTCGTGGTGTTGACCTACATGCAAGGGGACTGAGTTCCGCCGGGCATGATGAGGCACATGGGCCTGTGGCCTTGCACTACGAAGCGCGGATGGGAGTCAGGGTGGAGAGAGTGTCCGAGGGACAGTCGCTGGGGCGCGTGCTGGACGCCCTGCGCGGGGCGCTGCCGCCCCGGGACGCCCTCCTCACCGTGATGGCTCTGATTCTGCTCCGGTACGAGGCGGAGAAGGCGCCGGCCGACGAGTGGGACGAGGGTGCGCGGGCCCGCAGGGCGTGGGAGGCACTCCGGAGCGGAGGTCACTGGCGAGAGGGAGGCCGTGGACTGACCGACGCCCTCCACAGCGGACTGCGAACCCGGGAGGAGGGCTTCCCCCTCCGTCTGGACCTGCCGAACCTTGGGAGCGTGCGGGACCGCGAGGCCGCACTTCTGATCAACTGGGTGACCGCGGCCGAGGACCCGACGGAACTCTTCGAGGCCTGCCTGGAGCAGTCGCATGCGCTGGGCAAGGGTGGCGACTACTACACCCCGTCGGATCTCACTCATCTCTTCATCAGCCTGATGGAGCCGGCGGACGATGAAGCGGTCTACGACCCCGTCTGCGGGTCCGGCGGCTTCCTCCTGAAGGCCAGGGAGTACGTCGCGGCTCAAGGCGGACGGCCCGAGGAGCTGGCCCTCTATGGACAGGACGCGAGCAGCACCGCCCTGCTGACCGCTGCCATGAACTTCTCGGTGCACGATGCCGGTGGGAACCTGGCTGGTCCCGCGAGCACACTGGCCGACGACCGGTTCTCCGATCTCACCTTCGACGTGGTCGTCGCCAACCCCCCCTTTAACCAATCGGGATGGGACGAGCATGGCATCCTCCGCGACAGCCCGTCCTGGCCCTACGGGCCTCCGCCCGCGGGCAACGCGAATTTCGCCTGGGCCCAGCACGTCGTGCGGAAGATGTCGCCCACCGGACGAGGCGCGCTCCTCCTGCCCACGGGTGCCGCCTCCACCGCCAAGGGGGCCGAGAGCCAGATCCGGGCGGCTCTCGTCAATGACGACGTCCTCAGCGCTGTCGTGGAACTGCCCGCCGGCCTGATCCCCCATGTGCGCAACCCCGTGAGTCTCTGGCTGTTCAGCAAGAGTAAGAAGCCACATCGCAGTTGGGGCCAGAACGACCGTGCGGGGCAGTTCCTCCTGATCGACGCGCGTGACAGCGCCACGAACGTGAAGCGCGGACGGCGAGTCGTCCCCGAGGAGGCCAGGGAACGCATCACCGCCACCTTCGCCGCCTGGCGCGGAGCACCGGACCAGGCGCCGTACGAAGACGTACCAGGCTGGTGCAGATCGCTGTCCCGGGACGAGATCGCGGAGACGGACTACGACGTACTGCCCTCGCACCACGTTGCGGCTCCACCGGCCGAGTCCGACCTTGCCGACGCACCGGAGCGTGTCGCCGACCTGACCGACGAACTGCTCGGTCTGTTCGCGACGTCACGCCGACTCGAGGACGAATTGCGCGAGTTGCTGGGGGAACTGTGACGCAGGAGAGCCTGGAGCACCGGCTTCAACAACTGCCCGCCGGGTGGAGCGTGTCCCGCCTGGGCGATCTGCCGACCGCACAGGTCATCGGTTACGGCGTCACCCGTCCCGGGCCGCACACGGATGACGGTGTGCCGATGATCCGCTCCGCCGACATCCAGGAGGGGCGGCTGCGCGGCGACGAACCGAGGCGGATCGCCCCCCGGGTCCATGAAGCCAACCTGCGCAGCCGACTTGAGGCCGGCGACATCGTCGTGGTCCTGGTGGGTCGCGTCGGTGAAGCCGCGGTCGTGGGAACGGAGTTCCATCACTGGAACGCGTCCCGGACCGTCGCCGTCATTCGGACGAGCGAACGTGACGAGGCGGCCTGGCTGAACCTGTGGCTCGGATCGCCGGCGGTGCGCGCGTGGTGCCAGCGACAGGCCACCGGTTCGACCCTGCAACGCACGCTCAGTGTGACGGCGCTGCGAAAACTCCCCGTACCGATCCCGCCGGCGGGACTCAGAGCGTCCCTGCTCCGAGCGATGCGGCTTCTGGAGGAGAAAGCGACGACCAACGCACGGATCGCCAGGTGCGCCACAGAGCTGAGCGAAGCGCACTTCGCGCGCCTGGCGAGTGACGGCGCGTCCTGGCCCGAACGGTCCCTGGCGACGCTTGTCCACTTCACCGCCGGGGCAGCGCCACGACCGAGCCCGGACGACGACGCGACGCCCGAGCGCGGTCCGGCTTTCGTCGCCCCCGCGGACATCCTGCAGAGCCAATCGCCCCACCTGTACGCCACCGAGCGACGGTTGTCCCCGGGCAAGAAGGGACGCACGCGCGCTCCCGGGTCCCTTCTTGTGGCATCGAGGGAAGACGGCGTCCGCGCAGTGATGAGTCACGTCCCCGCCGTCATCGGCCGCAATGTGCTCGCACTGGAAGCCGAGTCGGTGTCCGACGCGTACTGGTTGCTGCACGAGATTCGTTCGCGCAGTGCGGAACTGGCCGCTTCCGCACAAGGGTCCGCCGGCCGCGAGCTCGACCGAAAGGCATTCGCCGCGACCGCCGTCATCTGGCCTCCGCTGGAGGTGCGCGAGCACTTCGCACGGCGGGCCGGCCGTCTCCGGCAGCGGGCACGCGTTGCGGAGACCGAGACCGAACGGCTGCGTGAACTGCGAGACCGGATCTTGGACGGCTTCTTGTCCGGGAGCTTCCCGAGGACGCCCACTGCTTGACGATCAAGGGGCAAGAGGAAGGCGGTCACCCTTGGGTCGGCAAAAAAATCAGCTGAGCGGAGAGCTTCCGGCAGGTAGGTTCCCTGGTGTTCGAAGAGGGGGAACGCGACATGGCGAAGCTGAATCAGATCATCGCTGTCGAGAAGGGTGTCAAGAGCAAGTCGCTCCAGGACATCAACGCCGCGCACGCCAAGGTGCAGAAGCCCGCGCTGCTGGCCGGGATCTCGCGGACGTACCAGCCGAAGGACGAGGAGGGTGAGCAGCTGCCGCCCGAGTCGACGCGGGTGCAGGTGCAGGGTGAGGACGTGCTGCGGGAGATGGCCGCCTCGCTGACCCGGCTGTTCGACGTGACCGCCACCAAGGACTGGGCGAACTGCGCGGCCCGCGCGGACGTCACCGTCGACGGGCGGACCGTCGTCGCCGATGTCCCGGTCAGCTACCTGCTCTTCCTGGAGAAGCAGCTCGCCGATCTGCACACCTTCGTCAAGAAGCTGCCCACCCTCGACGCCGCCGAGTCCTGGTCCCACGACCCGTCCACGGACTGGTGGAAGACCGACCCGGTGCGGACCATCCGTACCAAGAAGGTGCCGCGCAACCACGTCAAGGCGGAGGCGACCGACAAGCACCCGGCGCAGGTCGAGGTGTACTACGAGGACGTGCCCATCGGGTACTGGACGACCGTGAAGTTCTCCGGGGCGCTCCCCGCGCGGCGGGTCAACGAGCTCGCCGAGCGGGTCGAGAAGCTTCAGCAGGCCGTGAAGTTCGCCCGTGAGGAGGCCAACGGCGCCGAGGTCACCGACCAGCGGGTCGGCGACGCGGTGTTCGGCTACCTGTTCGGCTGACGCGGCGGCGCGTCACGAGGCAGCACGTCACCACCATGATCGCCCCCGCGTGCGAGCGCGGGGGTGCGCTACGGGGCACGGGCCGGATTGAGGACCGGTTCGCGCCAGGAGCGCAAGCTGAAACTGAAGTTCAGCCTGAAAGCGCGGCTCGCCGGGACGGCGGCCGCGGTCAATCTCAGACTCTCGCTCCAGTCTCAGCATCGCCGCCGATCGCCGGACCGACCGGGGACGGACGAACGCCGTCGGATGCGAGTTCGACTCTCGCCTGCGCCTCTAGCACGGCGCGGTAGTTCAAAGGAAGAACACGACGGCATGATGACTGATCCGTCCTCTTAAACGCGCCGGCGTGCGCAATTGGGTGGCATCCCCAGGGGCCCGGGAGCTGGATACGACTCCCGGGCTCCGCCACGTCATGCCCAGGCCGCGACCAGGAGGACCGGGTAGAGCGCGCCCAGGGATCCCGTGGCGAGGCCGATGCCGCACTGGACCCGGTGGAGTCCGTGCCTCAGGCCGAGCAGCGCGAAGGTGACGGCCAGGCTGCCGAAGACCAGGGAGATCGCCATGCCGAGGAGGCCGGCGAACACGACCGTGACCGCGGCGGCCGTGCCGAGGACGAGTGAGACGGGCCCGTAGAGGGTCGCGGGGCTGTCCGTGGATCCGGTGGCCATGGTGGGCTCCTCGCTGGAGGTGGTCGGCTCGTCGACGACGTGCGGGTGGCGGACGCCCGCACCGCCAGCATGGCACGTCGAGACACTTATTTGAACACGTTCAAAAGAACGGTAGGGTGAGGGCCCCGACGAAGGGCCGGCTGATGAGGATCGTGATTCCCGGGGGCACCGGGCAGGTGGGACGCGTCCTGAACCGCGCGCTGAGCGCTGCCGGGCACGAGGTCGTGGTGCTGACCAGGCGGCCGGCCGCGCCGGGCGAGGTGTACTGGGACGGCAGGACCCCGGGGCCCTGGGCGGACGCGATCGACGGCAGTGACGTCGTGATCAACCTCGCCGGACGCAGCGTGAGTTGCCGTTACACCCCCGCCAACCTCCGCGCCATGATGGACTCGCGGGTGGAGTCCACCCGCGTCGTCGGCGAGGTGATCGGCGCCGCGGCCCGCCCGCCGCGGGTCTGGCTCCAGATGAGCACCGCCACCGTCTACGCCCACCGCTTCGACGCGCCCCACGACGAGACCACCGGCGTGATCGGGGGATCGGAACCGGACGTCCCGGGTTACTGGTCCTACAGCGTCGACATCGCCAGGGCCTGGGAGCGGGAGCAGGAGGAGGCCGTGACCCCGGGGACCCGCAAGGTGGCCCTGCGCTCCGCCATGGTGATGAGTCCCGACCGGGGTGGCGTCTTCGACGTCCTGTCGTGGCTGGCCCGGCTCGGACTCGGCGGGCCGGTCGCGGGCGGTGGGCAGTACGTGTCGTGGATCCACGACCACGACTTCGTCCGCGCGGTCGAGTTCCTGATCGACCAGGGGGATCTGACCGGTCCGGTGAACCTCGCGGCCCCGGAGCCCCTTCCGCAGCGGGTGTTCATGCGCGGCCTGCGCGAGGCGTGGCGTATGCCGGTGGGGCTTCCGGCGACGCGGTGGATGGCCGAGGTGGGCGCGTTCGTGCTCCGCTCGGACACCGAACTGCTGCTCAAGAGCCGCCGGGTGGTGCCCGGACGGCTGCTGGACGAGGGCTTCGCCTTCACCCACCCGACATGGCCACAGGCGGCCCACGACCTGGCACGGCGCCGACGGGACGGAGGGAGGGACGCTCCACGTACTATCCTGTAGTACATGGAGACGACCGCGCGTGACTTCAATCAGAACGCCTCGAAGATCCTCGCCGCGGCCGAGCGCGGCGAGCGGATCACGGTGACCAAGAACGGACGGCCGGTCGCCATACTGTCGCCGGTCACGGAGGAACCCGTACCCGATCACCCCACGGACCCGATGGGCGATGACGACGACATCCCCGTGTTCCGCAGTGGCTCCAGGATCGACTGGTCCCAGGGGCGCGGTTCCTACCTGGAGGGGTTCGGCGCATGACCGTGCTCATCGCCGACACCTCGGGCCTGTTCTCCCTGTTCGACGCGGACGATCCCGAACACGGGGCCTGCCGCAAGGCCGTCGCGGCCGCCTCCCACCTGGTGGTGACGCCGCTGGTCCTCGCGGAGCTCGACTACCTGCTGAGCACACGTGTGGGGCCCGAAGCCGCACACGCGGCACTCAGCCATGTCCGCGACCGTGCTGCCGTGCGCCGGTACGCGGTCCCGGAGATCGAACCGCACCTGTCGACGGCCCTGGTCACCATGCGCGGGTACCCGCAGATCGGCCTCACGGACACGATGAACGTGGTGATGGCGGCCGAGTACCACACCGACGCCATCCTCACCCTGGACCGTCGCCACTTCCGCATGGTGCGCCCCTTGACCGGGCACGCCGCGTTCCGGCTGTGGCCCGACGACCAGTGACGTCGGGCGGCGTCCGGACAGGGCCCCGGGGTCGCGTCGGGGTGCCCGTGCCGCTGAGGACCGGCCGCCCGGTGGCTTGCCTTCGCGCGCGCTCGAACTCCTAACGTTCCGGGCCATGGACACCACACGCACACTGGGACGCAGCGGTATCGAGGTCAGCGCCGTCGGCTTCGGCTGCTGGGCGATCGGCGGCGAATGGCAGGACCCGGACGGTCAGCCCCTGGGGTGGGGGAGGGTCGACGACGAGGAGTCGGTACGGGCGATCCGGCGCGCCCTCGACCTGGGCGTCACCTTCTTCGACACCGCCGACGTCTACGGCACGGGGCACAGCGAAGAGGTACTGGGCCGTGCCCTCGGCCGCCGCCGGGACGAGGTCGTCGTCGCCACCAAGTGGGGCAACCTCTTCGACCCGGACACCCGCACCCTCACCGGCGCCGACGACTCCCCGGAACACCTCCGTCGTGCCCTGACCGCCTCACTGCGCCGGCTCGGCACCGAGTACGTCGACCTCTACCAACTCCACATCGCCGACGCCGACGTCGGCCGGGCGGCCCGGCTGCGGGACGCCTGCGAGGACCTGGTGACCCAGGGGCTCATCCGGTCGTACGCCTGGAGCACCGACGACCCGGAGCGGGCCGCCGTGTTCGCCAAAGGGCCGCACTGCACCGCCGTGCAGCACGCGCTGAACGTGCTCACCGACGCGTCCGAGATGCTCCGGCTGTGCGAGGAGGCCGACCTCGCCTCCGTCAACCGCAGTCCGCTCGCGATGGGCCTGCTCACCGGAAAGCACGCCGGACGGGGGACACTCCAGCAGGGGGACATCCGCAGCAGGCCGCCCGCCTGGCTGCGGGGGTTCGGCGCGGGGTCGGGCGCGGACCCGGAGTGGCTCGCGCGCGTCGAGGCGCTGCGGGACGTCCTCACCAGTGACGGGCGCACGCTCGCCCAGGGCGCCCTCGCCTGGCTGTGGGCGCGCAGTCCGCGCACCGTGCCCATCCCCGGCTTCCGGTCGGTCGCCCAGGCGGAGGAGAACGCGGGGGCGTTGGAGAAGGGCCCGCTCAGCGATGCGCAGATGGCCGAGGTGGGGCGGGTTCTCGCCGTCCGGTAGGGGTGGGGCCGAAACAGGCGCCCGGTCCGTGCACCGGGCCGGGCGTCAGTCCGTGCGCCGGTCCGGGCGTCATGCCCCGGCGTTAGGTGCGGCAGCCGTTCCACCCGTCGGTGCGCATCCGCGGTCCCACGCGGATCCACCCCCACCCGACGGTGTGGAACGGCTGCCGTGCCCCCCTGGAGATGGCCTGCGGAAGCGCCCTGCTCCACGTGTGAAAGTGTGAAGCTTTCGTGTTCAGCAGAGTTGAGCATAAGGCCGTTACCGGCCGCAATGGGGCGGACGTACAAACTCCGTTTGTGGAAGGTCCACCTGCCGGTGCGGCCGGCCGGGGTCCTCAGCCCCGGCCCACGTACGGCATCGCCGTCGCCAGGATCGTCGCGAACTGCATGTTCGCCTCCAGCGGCAGCTCGGCCATGTGGCGCACCGTGCGGGCCACGTCCGCGACATCCATCACCGGCTCGGGAACGGTCTGCCCGTTCGCCTGGAGCGCGCCGGTCCCCATGCGCCGCGTCATGTCGGTCGCCGCGTTGCCGATGTCGATCTGGCCCACCGCGATCCTCGTCCGTCCGTCCGTTTCCTTGGGGTTCATGGCCCCGCAGCGTACGGGAGGGACCGCCATACGGAACTCATCCGACCGTCATCCGAGTGCCGTGGAGGTGTCAACGCAGGGTCGTCCGCGGCCAGTCGAATACCTTCCGCATCCACAGCCAGGGGAGGAACGGATGACACCCGAGGTCCGTCAGTCAGTGCACGCCCCCGAGTTCCGCGCCGCCGCACGCCACTTCGGCCGCCGCCGCTTCCTGACCACCACCGGAGCCGCCGCCGCACTCGCCTTCGCCGTCAACATCCCCGGCGCGGGCACCGCGGCCGCCGCCGAACTCGACGCCGCCCGGATCACCGACGACCCCTTCACCCTCGGTGTCGCCTCAGGCGACCCCCACCCGGACTCCGTCCTGCTGTGGACCCGGCTGGCCCCCGACCCGTACCGGGCCGACAGCGGACTGCCCGCGCAGCGTGTCACCGTCGACTGGGAGATCGCCCTCGACGAACGGTTCCGCCGGATCGTCAGACGGGGCAAGGCCACCGCCCACCCCGAGTTCCACCACGCCGTGCACGTCGAGGCCGGCCACCTGGCCCCCGGCCGGGTCTACTACTACCGCTTCCGGGCGGGCCGCTTCGTGAGCCCGGCCGGCCGTACCCGCACCGCGCCCGCCACTCGCGGCCGGACCGCCGCCCTCACCTTCGGCGTGGTCTCCTGCCAGCGCTACGACCAGGGCTACTTCACCGCCTACCGGCACCTCGCCGACGAGGACCTGGACGTCGTCCTCCACCTCGGCGACTACCTCTACGAGTACGCCGTCAACGACGTGGCCGGCGCCCGCGCCTACCCGGCCGGCACCCTGCCCGACCTGTTCCGGCGTGAGACGGTCACGCTGGAGGACTACCGGCTGCGGTACGCCCTCTACAAGTCCGACCCCGACCTGCGGGCCGCGCACGCCGCGCACCCCTTCGTCGTCACCTGGGACGACCACGAGACCGAGAACAACTACGCCGGCGACATCCCGGAGAACAGCGTCCCGCCGGAGGAGTTCCTGCTGCGCCGGGCCGCCGCCTACCGGGCCTACTGGGAGAACATGCCGCTGCGCCGTCCCCAACTCCCCGACGGACCGGATCTGAGGCTCTACCGCCGGCTGCACTGGGGCCGGCTGGCCCAGTTCGATGTGCTCGACACCCGGCAGTACCGCTCCAACCAGGCCTACGGCGACGGCTGGCAGTACCCGGGCCCCGAGTCCCAGGACCTCTCACGCACCCTCACCGGCGACGCCCAGGAGCGCTGGCTGATCAACGGCTGGCACCGCTCGGACGCGGTGTGGAACGTGGTGCCCCAGCAGGTCACGTTCGCGCAGCGGTTCAACTCGACCACGGCGCCGTCCAAGGTCTCCATGGACTCCTGGGACGGCTACCCGGCCTCCCGCGAGCGGGTGCTGGCGGGCGCGCGGGCCGCCGGTGTCGACAACCTCATGGTCCTCACCGGCGATGTGCACGTGCACTACGGCTTCGACATCAAGCGCGACTTCTCCGACCCGGACTCGCAGACCGTGGGCACGGAGATCGTCACCTCCTCCGTCAGCAGTGGCGGCAACGGCTCCGAGAAGCCCGCCAACTGGCAGACATACATGGCCGCCAACCCGCACCTGCGGTTCTACAACGGGCTGCGCGGCTACACGACGGTGTCGCTCGGCCGTGAGCTGGCGCGCGCCGACTTCAAGACGGTCTCCCACGTCACCACGCAGGGCGCGCCGCTCACGACCGCCGCCTCCTTCGTGACGGAGGCGGGGGAGCAGGGGCTCAAGCCGGCGTGACCACCGGGTCCTGTACGGCGTCCTGCGGGTAGCGGACGCCGACGCGGTCCCGGATCGCGTCGAGCGTCCGCATCACGGCGAGGGTGCCGTCCAGCGGGACCAGCGGTGACTCGGTCTCGCCGGCCCGCAGGGCCCGCATCACCTCGGCCGCCTCGTGCTTCAGGCTGCCCCGGTCGCCGTCGGCCGGGTCGGCGGTGAACTCCTCGGGGTCACGGCCGGACCGGTGCAGGGTGAACCGCTCCGGGAAGAAGAAGCCGTACGGGATGTCGATGCGGCCCTTCGAACCGGTGATCGACGCGGAGGTCGCCGTACCGCCGACGATGGAGCAGTGCACCGAAGCGAGAGCACCGCTCTCCCAAGAGAGCAGTGCACCCGTCTGGAGATCAACGCTCTCCTCCGAGAGCACCGCTCGCGCGGTGATGTCCGACGGCTCTCCCAGCAGCAGCTGGGCGAACGACACCGGGTACACCCCCAGGTCCAGCAGCGCGCCCCCGCCCAGCGCCGGATCCCGCAGCCGGTGCGAGGCGGGGAAGGGCCCCTCGAGACCGAAGTCCGCGTGCACACTGCGCACCTCACCGATCGCCCCGTCGTCGACCAGCGCCTTCAGCCGCCGCACCATGGGGTGGCAGTACATCCACATGGCCTCCATCAGGAAGCGCCCGTTGCCGCGCGCCAGCGCGACCAGCTCGTCGGCCTCCCGCGCGTTCAGCGTGAACGGCTTCTCGCACAGCACGTTCCGCCCCGACTCCAGCATCAGCCCGGCCGCCGCGCGGTGCGCCGAGTGCGGAGTGGCGACGTAGACGACGTCGATCTCCTCGTCCCGCGCCAGCGACTCCCAGTCGCCGTACGCCCGCGGTATCCCGAACCGCTCGGCGAACGCCTTCGCCGGCTCCGCCGACCGCGACGCGACCGCCACGATCTCCGCGTCCGGCATGTCCACCAGATCCGCCGTGAACGTCGCGGCCATCCCGCCGGTCGCCAGGATTCCCCAGCGCACCTTCTGTTCCGTCATTGGTCCCACCCTGCTCGTGTTCCGTCCACGCGTCGTCGATGGACTGCTGTGGAAGCGCTCCCATGACATCGTCGTCGACGCCGGGCACTCCGTACGAGCTGAGAGCATAGGGAGCTGACGGCATGAAAAGGGAGGGGTCACATGCCCGAGGGTGGGGCGTTCATATCGAAATCACCGGAAAACAGGGCACCGGACACCGTGCCGGCAGCGGCCGTGAACAGCGGGACCGATGTGACCGACGGGACAGACATCACCAATGGGGCAGGTGTGACCGGCGCCGCCGGAGGGATGGCTGTGACTCGTGTCACCGCCGGTACGACCGCGGGTGTCACCGGCGGTCCGGCGACGTCGTCGGCGCACCGCACCACCACCGGGGCCGCCACGACCACTACCGCCACGGCCACCGCCGCCACTCGCCGTACGAGCCTGCTGGTCACCCTCCTCCTCGGCGGCCTGACCGCCGTACCACCGCTGTCGATGGACATGTACCTCCCCGCCCTTCCGGAGGTCACCCGCTCCCTGCACGCGTCCGCCGCCACCGTCCAGCTCACGCTCACCACCTGCCTGGCCGGCATGGCGCTCGGGCAACTGGTGGTCGGTCCGATGAGCGACCGCTGGGGCCGCCGCCGCCCCCTGCTCACCGGCCTCGCGATCTACGTCGTCGCCACCGCGCTGTGCGCGTTCGCGCCGACCATCGAACTCCTCGTCGCCTGCCGACTGGTGCAGGGCCTGGCGGGCGCGGCGAGCATCGTCATCGCGCGGGCGGTCGCGCGTGACCTGTACGACGGCGTGGCCCTGGCCCGCTTCTTCTCGACCCTCATGCTGATCTCAGGAGTCGCGCCGATCGTCGCGCCGCTCATCGGCGGGCAGGTCCTGCGGGTCACGGACTGGCGGGGCGTGTTCGTCGTCCTCACCGTCCTCGGTCTGCTGCTGACGGCCGTCGTCTGGGTGAAGCTGCCGGAGACACTGGCGCCCGCCGACCGGCACGACGGAGGCGTCGGCGAGGCCCTCGGCTCGATGCGCCGCCTGCTCGCCGACCGGGTCTTCACCGGGTACATGCTCGTCGGCGGATTCGCCTTCGCGTCCCTCTTCGCCTACGTCTCGGCCTCCCCGTTCGTCATGCAGGAGATCTACGGAGCCTCCCCGCAGACGTTCAGCCTGCTGTTCGGGCTCAACTCGGTCGGCCTGATCGCCATGGGCCAGATCAATGGCAAGGTCCTGGTCGGCCGGGTCCGGCTGGACAAGGTGCTCGGACTCGGGCTCGCCGTCGTGGTCGTCGCCGCGATCGCGCTGCTGCTCATGTCGACGGGCGTGTTCGGTGAGGTGGGGCTGGTGCCCGTGGCCGCCGCGCTGTTCGTGCTGATGTCCGCGATGGGCATCACCATGCCCAACACCCAGACCCTCGCCCTGGTGCGCACCCGGCACGCGGCCGGCTCCGCGTCGGCCCTGCTCGGGACGACGTCGTTCCTCGTCGGCGCGGTCGCCACCCCGCTGGTCGGGGTGGCCGGGGAGGACACCGCCGTCCCGATGGCCGTCGTCCAACTGGTCGCCGCCCTGGTGGCGCTCGGCTGCTTCCTGGGAATGTGCCGCCCGTGGAACGGGCGGACGGACCTGAAGGGCGGGGGCATCTGAGCGCCCCGCGACTGCGCCACGGCACACCCCGGCAGGCCGGGCTCGACGCCGGGGAACTCCGGCACCTGGTCCGGGAGGTCCGGGCCCGCACCGGCGGGGAGCGGCCCTGGGCGGCCGGGGCGGTCGTGGTCGTCGGGCGCGGCCCGGTGCTCGCCGTGCAGGAGGCGGCGGGCTGGGCGGTGCGCTACGCGGCGTACGACGAGGAGACGGACACCCCGGTCGAACTGCCGCCGGACGACCGCGTCCCGATGACCGTGCACACGCCCTTCGACCTGGCGTCCCTGACCAAGCTGTTCACCTCCGTGGCGGCGGTGCAGCAGATCGAGCGCGGCACACTGGGCATCGACGCGCGCGTGAGCGCGTACCTCCCGGACTTCACGGCGGCGGCACGGCACGGCGTCACCGTGCGCCAGCTGCTCACCCACACCTCCGGACTGCGGCCCGAACTCCCGCTGTACGACTGCGCCGACGACGCGGAACGCCTGGCGCTGCTCCGCGCGGAGGCCCCGGCCGGGGCGCCCGGCACGTACTGCTACTCCGACCTGAACATGCTCCTCCTCCAGCACGTGCTGGAACGCCTCACCCGCCGCAGGCTCGACACCCTGGTCCGCGAGGGCATCACCCGGCCGCTCGGGATGACCGCGACCGCCTTCGGACCGTGCCCGTCCGCGGCGGCGACCGAGGACCAGCGGCGGCCGTGGGCCAAGGCGGACCGGGGGATGCTGCGGGGCGAGGTGCACGACGAGAACGCGTGGGCCCTGGGCGGTGTGGCCGGTCACGCGGGACTGTTCTCCACGGGCCGGGACCTGGCGGTCTTCTGCCGCACCCTGCTGGCGGGCGGTTCGTACGGGCCCGCCCGCATCCTCGGCCCCGAGTTCGTGGACCTGCTGTTCACCCCGCCGGGCCTGGGCTTCGCCCTGGACCAGCCGTGGTTCATGGGCGAGTTGTCCGGCCGCGGCGCCGCAGGCCACACCGGCTTCACGGGCACGTCCTTGGTCCTCGACCGTGCCACCGACGCCTACGTGATCCTCCTGGCCAACACCGTCCACCCCCGCCGCCCGCCCTCCCCGGACAGCCGCCCGAGAGCCCAGACGGCGACCCGCGTGGCACGGGCGGCACGGGGGAGGTGAGAGGGCACGCCCTCTCCGGCCCGCCCGGACCGCCCGCGCGACCCGCGAGCGGCCACCCCGTCGCCGGCCGCATCCCACGCGGGTACCGCCGCTTGGTCGCCTCCGCGGGCAGTCGTGCGAGCGCCGCTCGGTCGCTTCCGCGGGCAGTCGTGCCGCCGCTTGATCGCTTCGGCGGGTAGTGGTGCCGCCGCCGCTGCGACGCCTGGGCAGTGGTGCCAGCGCCGCTTGGTCGCTTCCGCGGGCAGTCGCGCGGGCGCCGTTTGGTCCCTTCCGCGGGCAGTGGTGCGGGCGCTGCTCAGCCGCTTCCGCGGGCAGTCGTGCCGCTGGGGCGGCACGGGTGGGCGCGACGGCACCCCGCAAGCGCCGGGTTGCGCACACATCCCCCGGCCACTCACCACACGGGCACCCGTGCAACACCGGGCGTGAGCTCGGCCGACGGCCACAGCCGGGGCCACGACCACAGCCACGCACGCCCCCACCCCCGTAGAATCGCCGGGTGAACGCCCCCGCCTCCGCCCTCTCCACCGCCGAGACCCTGCGCTCCGCCCTCGCCGGGCTGCTCGACGGGCTTCCGCCGAGGCAGGCCGCGCAGGCCGTCGAGCGGCTGATCGCCACCTACCGCGGGGCAACCCCCACCCACACCCCCATCCTGCGCGACCGTGCGGACGTCGCCGCGTACGCCGCCTACCGCATGCCCGCGACCTTCGCGGCGGTGCGCTCGGCACTGGAGGCGTTCGCCGACGCCGTACCCGGATGGACGCCAGGCGACCACATCGACCTCGGGGGCGGCACCGGCGCGGCCGCCTGGGCCGTGAGCGCGACCTGGCCCGGGGACCGCCCCGTGACCGTGCTCGACTGGGCCGAACCCGCCCTCGCCCTCGGTCGGGAACTCGCCGCCGCGTACCCCGCGCTGCACCGCACCCGCTGGCACCGCTCTCGTATCGGAGCAGCGCTCTCCATCGAGAGCACCGATCTCGTCACCGTCTCCTACGTTCTCAACGAGCTCACCGCCCCCGACCGCGCCGCCCTCGTCGACGCGGCCGCCGACGCCGCGCGGTCCGTCGTGATCGTCGAACCCGGTACCCCCGACGGCTACGCCCGTGTGATCGAGGCCCGCGACCGCCTCGTCGCCGCCGGCTTCCACGTCGCCGCCCCCTGTCCGCACAGCGCCGCCTGCCCCATCGCCCCCGGCACGGACTGGTGCCACTTCTCCGCGCGGGTCAGCCGTTCGTCCCTGCACCGCCAGGTCAAGGGCGGGTCCCTCGCGTACGAGGACGAGAAGTTCAGCTACGTGGCAGCCACCCGCGCCCCGGTCACGCCGGCCCCCGCCCGGGTCGTCCGCAAGCCACAGATCCGCAAGGGCCAGGTCCTCCTCGACCTGTGCGAGAAGGACCCGTCCCTGAGCCGCGCCACGGTCACCAAACGCCACGGCGACCTGTACCGGGCGGCCCGGGACACGACCTGGGGCGCCCCCTGGCCCCCCGACGCCGACGCGTGAGCGCCCGTCGCCGAGGCCCAAGCGCCTGACGCCGAGCGCCCGACCCCGCCGCCCGAGCGCCCGACCCCGCCGCCCGAGCGCTCGGCGGCGACGCCGAGTCCGGCCCGGGACAAGGGCCGGGGCGACGTGTGGCCGCCCGGTACCGACGTGTGAGCGCCCGGTGTCGACGACCCAGCACCTCGCGCCGCGCCCCAGCACCCCGCGCCGACGCCTAAGCGTCTGACGCCGCCCCCTTCCCCTCCTCCCGCCTCTCCTGCAGCTTGCGCAGCAACCCCCGCTTCTGTGCCCGCGCGTCGAGCCCGCCCCCGATACGCCCGCCGCGCCCGCCCCCGCGCAACTCCTCGCGGCCGAGGTGCCGTCGGGTGCCGCCGACGCCCAGCATGTTTCCGGCTCCGCCTCGCGTCATCGTTCGAGCCCCTTCCGTCTCTCATCCACCTCTTCGATACGAGACGTATCGTCTCGCCGTCCGGTGCCTCCACTGTGCGGCGAGACGCATCGTCTTGTCAACCTGATAAATTCGACCCATGGCCTCACACCAGCCCGCCGGCCAGCCGGCCCCCGACGCCACCCGCCGCAGCGAGCGCTCCCGGCGGGCCATCTACGACGCCGCCCTCGCCCTGGTCGCCGAGGTCGGCTACCCGAGGACCACCATCGAGGGCATCGCCTCCCGCGCCGGTGTCGGCAAGCAGACGATCTACCGTTGGTGGTCGTCGAAGGCGGACGTGCTCCTGGAGGCGTTCCTCGACCTGAGCGACCGGGCGGCCGAGGAGGCCCGGACCGCGGACCAGCCCGCGTACGCCATCCCCGACACCGGTGACCTCGCCGCCGACCTCAAGTACGTCCTGCGCGCCACGGTCGACGAACTGCACGACCCCACCTTCGAGGCCCCCTCCCGCGCCCTGGCCGCCGAGGGCATCGTCAACGAGGAACTCGGCCGCCGGTTCGTCGCCACACTGCTGGAGCCCCAGCTCCAGCTCTACGTCGACCGCCTGCGCTCGGCCCAGGCGGCCGGAGACGTCCGCGCGGACATCGACCCGCGCATCGCCCTGGAACTCTTCGTCTCCCCCCTGGCCCAGCGCTGGCTCCAGTACACCGCCCCCATCACCTACGACTACACCGACACCCTCGTCGACTACGCCCTGTACGGCCTCGCACCCCGCTGACCCGCCGCCCGCCGCCCCCAAGCCCCTCAGCCCTTCAACGCCCCAGCGCCGCACTCACCACCCCCGGCCCCCGCACCGGATGCCGGGACAGGCGCCCGGGAACGTCCGTGATGATGCCGTCGCAGCCGAGGGAGAGGGCGCGGTCGCGCTGGGCCGGGGTGGCGACCGTGTGGGCCCAGACGCGGGGGACACCGGAGCGCACCGCGCGGGTCAGATCCGCGTCGCGGGCCTTGACGTCGACATCGAGGAGATCGACGTAGGAGCGCCAGCGCTCGGGGCGGTCGGTGCGCAGCTGGCGGGCCGAGCGCCACAGCTGGGTCAGCAGGCCCAGGCCGTGGACGCGGCGGGCGACCGCGGGGTCGTTGGTGTTCACGAACACCGAGCGGGTCAGACCGCGGGAGCGGATCAGCGCGGCCAGCCGGTCGAGGCCGCTCGGGTCCTTCGCCTCCAGCATCAGCACGACCCGCCCGCCGAGACGGTCCAGCACCTCGGCGACCGTCGGCGGCCGCTCCGCGCGCCAGCTCACCGGCAGCCCGTCGCGCGGACGCAGCCGTACGTTCCGCCACTCCCCGGCGTCCAGTCCGCGCACCTCGCCGCCCAGGAAGGTCGTACGGTTCAGGGTCGCGTCGTGGAAGACCACCGGTGTCCCGTCCCGCAGTACCCGGGTGTCGAAGTCGAGCACCTGCGCCGTACCGCGCCGGTACGCCGCCATCAGCCCCGACATGCTGTTCTCCGGCACCTCGCGGGCCCCGCCCCGATGAGCGACGTACGGCACCCGGGGCAGCGAGTCCACCGTCAGCGGCCCCGTGCCCCACTCCAGCGGAGAGCCGCCGGCGTGGCCGCCCGTGAGGGTCAGCGCGACCACGGAAGCCGCAGCCGCCAGGCCGGTCGACGCGATCGATGTGACCATGCCGAACACGGTAGGCGCGGGTGTCCGGCCGGACCGTGCAGTGACACCCCCTCCCGCCCGGGTGCCCCGCTCCCCACCCCGCGCGCTCGTCCCGCGGGCCCGCCCGCGCGCTCGCCCCGCGGGCCCGCCCGCGCGCTCGTCCCGCGGGCCCGCCCGCGCGCTCGCCCCGCAGGCCCGCTCGGGCACTCGCCCCGCGGGCCCGCCCCGGGCACTCGCCCCGCAGGCGTCCTCTTCGTCCCCTCGGGCCCCCCTCGTCCGTTCGGGTCACCCTCGTCCCACCTGCGGCGATTGTGGGCTCCGGCCCCCCGATGCGCACGGCGGTGGAACCATAGGGCATGCTGGGGACGCAGGACGGCGAGGCGAGGAGATAGATGAGCGCGGAGTTCGGTGGACGGAGCGGCCGGAACGGCAGAATCTCCCAATGGCTGCGCGGACGCCGCCCGAAGACGGACGCCGACGAGGGCGGCCGTGAGGCCCTGCTGCTCGCCGCCGCCGACGCGGGACTGCCACTCGCACCCGCCGCGCACCCCGCCACCGCGTACGGCTGCTCCTGCGACCGCGTGGGCTGCCCCACCCCGGCCCGGCACCCGGTGTCCTTCGCCTGGCAGACGCAGTCCACCACCGACCGCGCCCAGATCGAGCGCTGGGCCCGTCACCAGCCGCAGGCCAACTTCATCACCGCGACCGGCATGGTGCACGACGTCCTCGACGTCCCCCTCGACGCCGGCCGCGAGGCGCTCGGCCGCCTGCTCGACGCCGGTGTCGAGGTCGGCCCCGTCGCCGAGAGCGACGACGGCCGCGTGCTGTTCTTCACCCTCACCCGCGGCACCCCCGAGGACGAGGACGAGTGGTGGCCGTGCGAGCTGGACTGCCATCCGGAGACCATGGACGAGCATCCCGGGCTGCGCTGGCACTGCCGCGGCTCCTACGTCCTCGTACCGCCCGCCCGCCTGCCCGGCGACGGCGACCGGTCGGTGCACTGGGTACGTGGCCCCGAGCATCCGCTGCCGGACCCGCTGACCCTGCTGGAGTTCCTCACCGACTCCTGCGCCCGCCACATCGGTGAACAGTCCGACCACACGGCCACGGCCTGGCCCCTGCGCCGCTGAGACAGCCCGTGCACGGGCGCCCGGCGAGCAGCCGCCGGCGTCCGGCGATCAGCCGCCCGGTGTGATCTGCGACCGCCCGCCCCACCCACGGCGGTACCGCACCCCGGCGACCCGTACGCGGCATCGACCCAGCCGCCCCCGCAGCAGGCGCGGAACCGCAGCCCCCGCCGCCCCCGCAGGGTGCCGGACAGGACCGCCCGCCCCGGCCGACGACAGCGCCCGCCCCGGCCATGGATCCAGCAGGTCGATGGAGGTCCGTGGAGTCCGGCGGAGTCCGGTGGGCCGCGGTCGTACCGGCAGGGCCTACTCGCCCTTCGCCGACGTCAGCCCCTGGATCCGCCCCAGGACCTCCACCTCGCCGTCGGCCGGATCCAGCGCCACCTCGTTGGAGACGAACTCCATCGTCAGCGACTGCCGTATCTCCCCGGTCGTCAGCGCCAGCACGTCCCCGTTCGGTACCGGCACCGACGCTCCCTCCGCGGCCGTCTGCTTCTCGAAGTGGCGCGTGGCGAAGAACACCAGCGCCCCGCCGTCCGCGGTGCGCAGCGCCAGCGGCGCGTAGTCGCCGTCCCTCATCGGCTCGTCCAGGTACTGCCTGGCCAGACCCGGCTGTTGCGACTTCTTCGCCCGGGTGGCCCGCCATGCGCTGGTGTGCGGACCGTCCGCGAAGACCTCCCCGCCGTCCGTGAGGAACG
Source organism: Streptomyces sp. NPDC086080 (assembly GCF_044540255.1). Lineage (NCBI taxonomy): Bacteria > Bacillati > Actinomycetota > Actinomycetes > Kitasatosporales > Streptomycetaceae > Streptomyces > Streptomyces sp. NPDC086080. The sequence goes on along the minus strand of NZ_JBITRU010000032.1, from coordinate 73,065 downwards.
TCGTGTACTCCTCGCTCAACTCGCCCGGCGGCACCGCCACATCGGTCGAGTCCGCGGGCACGGCCTCCGCCCAGCCGTCCCGGTCCGTTGTGAACTCCGGTATCTCGTCCGGGGCCACCAGCGTCAGATACGCCACTTCCCACGGCTCGTCCAGCCCGCCGCGGGTGAACACCAGCAGCCAGCGGACGTCGCCGCCCTTGTTGCCCTCGGCGTCGGCGAGGAACCAGCGCGGCCAGCCCGCCTTCGCCGGAATGGTGAACTTCGCGTCCGTCAGCTCCAGCGGCGAGTAACCGGGATTTCCCTCCGGGCTGTTGGCCCGCCCGGCCTTCAGCCGGGCCCCGTCGATGTCGGCGAGGGCGCCGGTGGTGTGATCGGCGTCCAGGGAAGAGTCGTACGCCTTGTCGGCCTCGTTGTACGCCGCGGTGAACTCCGCCAGCGCTTCGGCGGCTTCGGCGCGGGTCGTGGCCGGGAGCACCTCGCGCTCACCGTGCACCACCACGCAGCCGCTCGCCGTCAGCGACAGAGCGGCCACGAGCGCCCATGTGTCAAACCTGCGGTGCCTGCGGAGCCTTCGAAGGCCGTGATCCCTGCTCATCCGGTTCCTTCACCTTCCCCTTCCCGGAGGCGAACCCTACCGGGGCGAGGAACAGCGCGAGCGTCGGGACCAGGTACAGCAGCCACACCGTGACCTGGACCACGGTGGGGTTGGGCTGGAAGTTGAACACGCCCTTCAGCAGGGTGCCGTACCAGCTGTCCGGCGGGATCGCGCCGCTGATGTCGAAGGCCCGGTTCGTCAGGCCGGGCAGCCAGTCGGCTTCCTGCAGGTCGTGGACGCCGTACGCCAGCACACCCGCCGCCACGACCACCAGCAGGCCGCCGGTCCACGTGAAGAACTTGGAGAGGTTGATCCGCAGCGCACCCCGGTAGAACAGCCAGCCGAGCACCACCGCCGTCGCCAGCCCCAGCGCCACCCCGATCAGCGGGCGCGGGCTGCCGTCCCCGGCCGCGTGCACGGACGCCCACACGAACAGGGCGGTCTCCAGGCCCTCGCGGCCCACCGCGAGGAACGCGGTGGCGACCAGCGCCCCCGTGCCCATCGCGAGCGCGGCGTCCAGCTTGCCGTGCAGTTCCGCCTTCAGATGCCGGGCGGTGCGCCGCATCCAGAAGACCATCCAGGTCACCAGGCCCACCGCGAGGATCGACAGCGTACCGCCGAGCGCCTCCTGTGCCTCGAACGTCAGCTCCTGCGAGCCGAATTCGAGCGCGCAGCCGAACCCGAGCGCCAGGGCGACCGCGACCCCGATACCGGCCCACACCGGCTTCAGCGCGTCCCGCCGCCCGGTCTTCACCAGATAGGCGATCAGGATGCAGACGACGAGGCTGGCCTCCAGGCCCTCGCGCAGACCGATCAGATAGTTGGAGAACACGGCTCACGCCTCCTCGGTGAACAGGGACCGGCCCCACCAGTCGTCCCGGTCGCGGACGCCCGGCGGAACGGCGAAGACCGCCGAACCCACGTGCTGGATGTACTCGTTGAGCGCGTCACCGGCCAGGTTCCGCTGGATGCGGATGAACCCGGTCCGCGGATCGCGCTGGTAGGCGAGGAAGAACAGCCCCGCGTCCAGCCGGCCGAGTCCGTCGGTGCCGTCGGTGAAGGAGTAGCCCCGGCGCAGGATCGTCGCCCCGTCGTTGGCCTCGGGGTGGGACAGCCGTACGTGCGAGTCGGGCTTCATCGCCTTCAGGAACGGCTCGTCGTGCTCCTTCGCCCTGCCGACCGGCGCGCCCTCGCCCTTGTCACGGCCGAAGATGTCCTCCTGCTCCCGCAGCGAGGTGCGGTCCCAGGTCTCGATGTGCATCCGGATCCGCCGGGCCACCAGATAGGACCCGCCCGCCATCCAGCCGGGACCGTCCTTCTCCCCGACCCAGACGAACTTGTCGAGGCGGTCCCGCTCCGTCCCCGAGATGTTGCGGGTGCCGTCCTTGAAACCGAACAGGTTCCGCGGGGTCTGGGCGTCGGGAGTCGTCGACGACGTCTTGCCGAAGCCGAGTTGCGACCAGCGCACCACGACCCGGCCGAACCCGATGCGGGCGAGATTGCGGATCGCGTGCACGGCGACCTGCGGATCGTCCGCGCACGCCTGCACACACAGGTCACCACCGCTGCGGTCGCGGTCGAGGTTGTCCCCGGCGAACTTCGGCAGCTCGACCAGCGCTTCGGGGCGCCGCCCGGACAGGTCGAACTTCCCGAAGAGCGACGGCCCGAAGCCGACCGTCAGGGTCAGCCGGGACGGCTTGAGGTCCAGCGCCTCACCGGTGTCGTCCGGCGGCGCCTCGGCCGGACCGCCGTACGCGCCCTCACCGACCGCATGTCCCGCGGTCATCAGCCGTGCGGCCCGCGTCCATTCCTTCAGCAGCTCGACGAACTCGGCGCGGTCCTCGGTCGTCACGTCGAACGCGGCGAAGTGCAGCCGGTCCTGTACCGGGGTCGCGATGCCCGCCTGATGCGCGCCGTGGAACTCCACCGCCGCGCCGGCCTCCGCCCGCGGTTCGTCCCCGGTACGGGCCACCGCGACCGCGCCCCCGGCCGCGGCGGCACCGAGCGCGAGCCCGGCCCCGCCCCAGCCGAGCAGCGAACGCCGCGAGGGCGCCTGTGCGTTGCTGTCCGTCATCGTCACCGCGCTCCCTTGCTTCTACTTCACCACGGCCGCGGCGAGCTGCGACAGCGGCTCCGCGAGCGCGTTGACCGCGTCCGACAGTTCCTTGCGGTCGGCCTTGCCGACCTTGTCGTACGAGGTGAAGTCGTACGACGTCGCGTTCGGCCGGTACCGGTCGAGCAGCGTGTTCAGCGCCGCGAACTGCCGGTCGAGGTCCTTCACCAGCTCCGGGTCGTTCTCCCGGGCGACCGGCTTCAGCAGCGCGTACGACTTCTCGGCGCCCTCCACGTTGGCCTTGAAGTCGACCAGGTCGGTGTGCGAGTAGCGCTCCTCCTCGCCGGTGACCTTGCCGGTGGCGACCTCGTCGAGGAGTTCCTTGGCTCCGTTGGCCATGGACGTGGGGGTGATGTCGGCCTTGCCGACCCGCTTCTGCCAGTCCAGCAGGTCGGTGATCAGCTGATCCGCGAGTTCCTTCTCCCGGTCGCCGATCTTCTGGTCCTGCCAGAGGGCCTTCTCCAGTCGGTGCCAGCCGGTCCAGTCGGTCGCCGGGTCCTGGCCGTCCTCCAGACCGTCCTCGCGGACGTCGACCTTGGGGTCGATGTCACCGAAGGACTCGGCGACCGGCTCGGTGCGCTCCCAGCCGATGCGGGAGGGCGCGTACGCCTTCCGCGCGGCCTCGACGTCGCCTGCCTTGACGGCCTCGGCGAACTCCTTCGCCTTCGGCAGCGTCTCGTCGGCCTGCGCCTGCACGTACGCGCGGTAGGCGGCCACCGCCGTGTCCAGGCGCGGGTCGCGCTCGACGGTCTTGCCGCCGGACGCCTTGACAGCCTGGCGTATGCCCTTGCCGCGCATGCCCGGCTTGCAGGCGATCAGGTAGTCGCCGGCCTTCACCTCGGCGGTGACGCGCTGCTTGGTGCCGGGGCCGATGTTCTCCCGCTCGGTGACCACCCGGTCGTCGGGGAAGAGCAGGTAGACCTCGGTGACCTTGGAGCCCTTGTTCTCGATGGCGAGCTCGACGTGCCCGGCCGGGAACTCCTTCTTCGACACCTCGCACGTGTCGTCGGTGGCCGTCACGGTGACGACCTGTTCCCCGTCCCCGCCGCCCTTCTCGGTGCAGCCGCTGACGGCGGCGAGCGCCGCCACCGTGGCGACGGCGGTGAGGAGGGGCAGTCGGGCGGGTCGGGCGGATCGCATGAAGGCTCCCGTGTGGCCGAAATGATGCGCAATCAGCCCCACGTAAAGAAGGTGAGGCTCACCTAACATACCGAGGCATCGGCTGAGTGATGCCCGCGGGTTCTGTGATCCGCCTCTCATGGACGGCTATGGGCGCGGAACGGTTACGGTGACTCAAAACCGACGCCATGACCAGGTCAAGCAACGGTCAGGGCGGGTCAAGCGGAGGTCAAGCCGTCCGCTCCGGAAGCACCAGGACCGAGCCCGTCCGGGGGTGCGGGAACACCTCGACCGGCTGGTCGTACACCTCCGACAGCAGCCCTTGCGTGAAGACCTCCTCCGGCGGGCCGTCGGCCGTGGGCCGGCCGGCGCGCAGGATCGCCACCCGGTGCGCGTAGGCCGCCGCGAGCCCGAGGTCGTGCAGGACGACGACCACTGCGGCACCGGCGAGCGCCCGCTCCCGGCACAGCCGCAGCACCAGCTCCTGGTGCCGCAGGTCGAGTGCGGCCGTCGGCTCGTCGAGCAGCAGCAGGGGAGTGTGCTGGGCGAGCACCCGGGCGAGCGCCACCCGGGCCCGTTCGCCGCCGCTGAGCGCGGAGAAGGGGCGCGCGGCGAAGCCGGTCACCTCGGTGGCGGCCATCGCCCCGGCCACGGCCGCCGCGTCCTCGTCCGGCCGGGCGGCCGCCCAGGGCGCGCGGCCCATCCGGACCACCTCCTCGACCGTGAAGGGAAAGGAGAGGGAGGCGGACTGGGGCAGCACGGCACGGCGCAGCGCGAGTTCGGGCGCGGACCAGTCGGACGCCGGACGCCCGTGGATCCGTACCGCACCCGCGGTGGGCGTGATATCGGCGGCGAGGACGCTCAACAGGGTCGACTTGCCCGCCCCGTTGGGCCCGACGAGGGCCAGCACCTCACCGGCCCGGACCCGGACGTCGACATCGGCCAGGACCTCGCGGGCACCGAGCCGGACGGACAGCCCCTCGGTCTCGGCGAGCACCTCACCGGACTCGGGAGCGGCCGGGGGCACGGGACGACGGCGCGGACGGATCATGCCCAAGGGACGCTTTCTGTCTCGCTTCCCGTCCGGCTCCATGTCCGGCTCCATGTCCGGCTTCCTGCCCGGATTCCTGTCCAGAGGGCGCTTCATGCCCAGCCTCCCTGCCTGCGCCGGGTGCGGCGCAGCAGCCAGAAGAAGAACGGGCTGCCGAGCAGCGCCGTGAGAACACCGAGGGGGAGTTCGGCGGGCTCGGCGACGGTACGGGCCGTGAGATCGGCCGCCAGCAGCACCAGCGCGCCCAGCAGCGCACTGCCCGGCAACAGGAACCGGTGCCCGGGACCGGCCGCCATCCGCAGCAGATGCGGCACGACCAACCCGACGAACCCGATGATCCCCGACACGCTCACCGCCGCCGCCGTCAGCAGCGCGATGATCAGGACCAGTACGATCCGCAGCCGCTCCACGTCCACGCCCAGGTGCCGGGCCGGGCGTTCGCCGAGCGCCAGCAGGTCGAGCCGGCGGGCGTACAGGGGCGCGACGATCAGCCCGAGCGCCGCGCACGGCACGACCGCGAGCACCTTCGGCCAGGTGGCCTGGGAGAGCGAGCCGAGCTGCCAGAAGGTGATCTGGTTGATGGCGGCGGTGTCCGCGAAGAACAGGAACAGCCCGATGAGGGCGCCCGCGAAGGCGTTCACCGCGATCCCGGTGAGGATCAGCGTCACCACTTCCGTACGGCCGCCCGAGCGGGACATCCCGTACACGAGCAGCACGGTGCACAGCCCGGCGGCGAACGCCAGCACCGAGACCGTCCAGTTCCCGGCGAAGTCCATCCCCAGCGCGATGGCCGCCACCGCGCCCACGGCCGCGCCGGAGGAGACACCGATGACGCCCGGTTCGGCGAGCGGATTGCCGAACACACCCTGCATCAGCGCGCCCGCGCACCCCAGGGACGCCCCGACGAGCAGGGCGAGCACGATCCTCGGGAACCGTACGTTCCACAACACCGACTCGGCGACCCGGTCCAGTTCGGTGCCGCCGAGCCCGATCCGGTGCTGTACGGAGGTGAGGACGTCGCCGACGGGCACGGGATAGGCGCCGGTCCCGGCGGCGACCGGGACGAGGGCGAGCAGACCGGCGACGAGTCCGGCGGTCAACAGCCAGGCGGTGGTGCGCCGCTCGCGAGGCCGTTCCGGAGCCGTCCGCACCGGTCCCGGCACGTTCTTCTCGTTGTTCTCCTTTTCGGTCTTCTCAAGGATGCTCACGCGTCACCGCCGTACAGCTGCTGCACGACCGATGTGAGCGCCTGGTCCGTACGCGGCCCGTAGTTGAGCAGGACGCCGTCCTCGACGGAGACGACCCGGCGGTCCATTCCGGCAGGCGTCTGCGCGATTCCGGGAATCTTCATCAGCCCGTCCATGCCCCCGACGGACTCCAGTCCCTTCGCCATCACGAGGATGGCGTCCGGCGCCGCCTTCACCAGCGCCTCACTGGTGATGGCGGTGAAATCCTTCTCCAGTCCGGACTCGGCCCCGGCGTCGGCCGCTCCCGCCGCCTCGATCAGGGACGTGGCGCCCGAACCCTTGCCGCCGATGAGATACACGGACGCGGAACCACGCAGGTAGAGGAACGCGACCCGCGGCCGGGTCCTCTCCCGTGGCACCGACGCGCTCACGGCCGCGATCCGCTGCTCGGTGCGGCGGGTCAGTTCCCTGCCCGCGTCCGGTACGCCGAGCGCCCGGGCGACGCTCCCGATGCGCGGACCCACGTCGTCGAGCCCGGTCGCCCCTTCCACGACCAGGATCGGAATCCCGGCGGCGCGGATCTGGTCCATGGCCTCCGCCGGTCCGGTGGTCGACTCGGCGATCACCAGGTCGGGCCGCAGGGACAGCACGCTCTCGGCGGAGACGTCGTGTCCCCGTGTGACGACGGGGAGTTCGGCCGCCTGCTCGAAGGTGGCGGTCACATCGCGGGCGACGACCCGCTCCCCGAGGCCCAGGGTGAACACGATCTCGCTGAGGCTTCCGGAGAGCGGTACGAGCCGCTCGGCCCGCTCGACCGTCAGCTTCCGGCCGTCGGCGGAGCGGACGGTGACCGGAAGTTCCGGTTCCGGTGTGCCGGTGAGGGGTTCCACGCGGTCGGGCCGCGCGGCGGAGTCCTTCGCCGGGGGAGCGGCCGCCGCGTCGGAGGAGCCTCCGCAGGCGGTCGTGGTGAGGGTGAGGGCGATTACGGACAGCAGTGCTCCCGCCAGTCCGGTGCGCAAGCGTCGCACGGTTCCGTCCGATCCTTCCGGCAGTGGTGGATATTGACCAAGGTGCAGCTTAGGTTAGCCTTACCTTTGTTCGCTACCGGCTGTCGTCTCCGGAGGACCTCCCATGCCCACCCGCCTCCGCGCCCTGGTGACCGTGCTCTGCGCGGCCGTCCTGGGGGCGCTCCTCCCGGCCGCCGCGGCCCACGCCGAGAGCCGTACCGTCCAGGGCGGACGGCTCGACTGGGGCATCAAGACGTCCTTCCAGCGCTACATCACCGGCCCGGTCGCGAACGGGAGTTACTCCCTCACCGGCGGCGCGGCCACCGTCGGCGGCAGCGGCTTCCGCTTCCACTCGGCGACGGGAACCTACGACGGCGACACGGGCACCTTCCGCGCCGCCTTCTCCGGCGGGGTGCGCTTCGCCGGCCACCCCACCGATTCCGGGGCGTATCAACTCGACCTCACCCTCAGCCGTCCCACCGTGAGCATCTCCGGCTCGACCGGCACGCTCCATGTGGACGTCACCAGCAAGGCGAAGGACACCGGGGCGGTCACGACGTCCCACCAAGTGCCCTTCGCCTCCCTCTCCCTCGGCGGGATCGACATGCGGGGCGGCGGCACCTCCGTCGTCCTCAACAACCTTCCCGCCACCCTCACCGCCCAGGGCGCCCGGTCCTTCGCCGGCTACTACACGGCCGGGACGGCACTGGACCCGGTGAGCCTCTCGGCGGACGTACGGCAGGCGGCTCCGCGGGAGCCGTCGAGCGCACCGACGACGAAGACCCCCCAGCCCAAGACGACTTCGAACGCCTCGAAGGCCGGAAAGCTCACCGACGGAGCCGTCGACTGGGGCGTGCGCCGCACCTTCCGCGAGTACGTCACCGGAGACATCGCCAAGGGACGGTGGACCCTGTCCTCCGGCGCCCTGGACGGCGGCGCCCTCTTCCGCTTCCCGGACAGCGAGGGAACGTACACCGGCGGCGACCTGACCGCCTCCTTCAAGGGCACGGTCCGCTTCACCGGCGCACACGGCCTCGACCTCATCCTGAGCGGCATCCGCGTCACCGTCGCGGACGACAAGGGCACCCTCTACGCCGATGTGAAGTCGCCGGACCACACCGGCAGGAAGGTCCCGCTGGTCACCTTCACGGCCAAGGACCTCCAGCCGAAGAACGGCCTCGTCACCCTCACCGAAGCCCCCGCGAAACTCACGGCGAACGGCGCGAAGGCCTTCGCCGGCATGTACCCCGAGGGCACCGCGATGGACCCGGTCTCCCTGGCCGTCGCCCTCACCGCGAACGCCGAACTCCCCGCACTGCCGGACCTCGGCAGCACCCCGGCGGCGTCTCCATCGGCGTCCGATGCCTCGTCCGATGCCTCGTCCGATGCCTCGTCCGATGCCTCGTCCGAGCCGGTGGTGAAGGCCGCGCAGCAGGACGTCGGCGACGACGGAACTCCCGCCCTCCCCCTCGCCATAGCGGCCGGATCACTGCTGGCGCTCGCCGCAGCCGCCGCGTTCACGGTCCGCAGGCGCCGCGCACGACCCGCTGCCGCGGACACCCCGCAGCACGACTGAACCCCTTCACCCCAAGGAGTACCGACCATGTCCGCAAGACGACGCCGCTCCCTCGCCCTCGCCGCCGCGGTGGCCACGGCGGCGGGCCTCGGCGCCACCGTCGCCCCCTCCGCCTCCGCCGCCGAAGTCCCCCTGACCGGATATGAGTTGACCTGGGGCATCAAGCAGTCCTACCGCACCTACGTCGCCACCTTCGCGAAGGGCACGTTCACCCCCTCGGAGGGTGCCTCCCAGGCCGAGGGCAACGGCGTGTTCACCTTCCCCGAAGGCGCCGGCACCTACGACTCCACCACCCACCGGATGTCCCTCACCTTCAAGGGCGAGCTGACCATCAAGTCCGAGGCACACGGGTTCGAGATCGGCCTCTCCGACGTGAAGTTCGACAGCGTGGACGCCGAGATCACCGCGGACGTCACGCGGGGCGGCACCACGGAGGACGACGTCCCGCTCGCGACCGTCACGGTCACCCGCCAGATGACGGACATGGCGACCACGCTGACTGAGGAGGCCGGAACGGTCTTCGGCAGCGCGAGCTACGCGGGAGCGGCGGGCGACCCGCTGACCCTCGTGAAGAAGACCGTGCCGGAGCCGACCCCGTCCGCCACGCCGCCCACCACCCCACCGACGTCACCGGGCCCCGAGCCCACCCCGACGACCACGGCCACGACCGCCCCGCCGACGACGAAGGCCCCGACCCCGGCCCCGGACCCGTCCGCCACGCAGTCGCAGACGACCGCCCCCGCCACCAAAGGCGAGATAGCCGACGGCACGCTCGGCTGGGGCGTGAAGCAGTCCTTCCGTACCTACGTCACCGGCCCGGTGGCCAAGGGCAGGATCACCGCGTCGGCCGGCGCGACGCAGGCCACCGGCAACGGCGCCTTCACCTTCACCGGCGCGAGCGGCACATACGACATGAAGGCCGGCACGCTGAAGGCCGCCTTCAAGGGCGCGGTGAACTTCAAGGGCCACGAGGAGAACGGCACGTACGGCCTCGACCTCACCCTGACCGACCTCAGGGCGACCCTCGCCGACGGCACCGGCACCCTGTCCGCCGACGTGAACCGCCTCGGCGAGGCCTCACAGGACGTGGTCCTGGCCGAACTGAAGGCCAAGTCCCCCGCCCTGACCGCGAAGAACGACGTCATCACGGTGAACGACGTGACGGCGACCCTCACCGGGGCGGGCGCGACGGCCTTCGGCGACTTCTACACGGCCGGCACGGAACTCGACCTGGTCAACCTGTCCATGGCCCTCACCGACGACGCGAAGCTCCCCGACGGCACGGGCGGCTCCGGCGGCAGCACCGGTTCCGGCACCACGGGTGGCGGCTCCGGCGGCGCGGGCCCCACCGGTTCGACCACCGGCGGCGTCGGCTCGACCATCGGCGGCAGCCTCGCCAGCACCGGTTCGGACGTCCCGGCCGGCGCCCTCGGCGCGGCAGCCGGCGCGGCCGTGGCGGCGGGCGCCGGCATCGTCCTCGCACTCCGCAGGCGGGGTACGACGACCGAGTGAGCCAAGAAGAGGGGTGCCCCCACCAAGGGCACCCCGTTCCCATTGACCCGATTCGTCGCTGGTGAAACGCATTTACCGATAAGTGTGATGCGGTACCCTGGCGCGGGATTGTCGACATCGCCCAGAAGCTGACAATTGGGGGACACGGGTGCGTTGGGACGTCTTCGTCAGTCACGCCTCGGAGGACAAGGAGTCCGTGGCCATCCCTCTGGCAGAGGCGTTGACCGCGCGTGGCCTTCGGGTGTGGCTCGACCGGCACGAGCTCAAGATCGGAGACAGCCTCCGACAGAGCATCGACGAGGGCTTGGCAAAGAGCCGGTTCGGGGTCGTTGTGCTGAGCGAGGCCTTTTTCGACAAGCGTTGGTCAGTGAGGGAACTCAACGGCCTGGTCGCGGTGGAGAGCCTCGGTGTGAAGGCGATTCTGCCGGTGTGGCACGGCATCGACCACGCAACCCTGGTGAAGCATTCGCCGATGCTCGCCGACCGGGTCGCGGGGAATACGGCGAACGGGATCGAGCCCCTCGCCACAGCGATCACCACCCTGGTCCTCGCCGAACCGGGTGGAACACCGGCGGTGGACACCCCGACCGTCGGCGGGCGTCTGCTGGACCTGGTGTGTCGTGACGACCGGGCCGCACTGGAAGAGTTCCTCGCCCTCCACCCCACCATCCTGCGTAACGCGTTCGGCCGGTCCTGGACCGAAGTGCGCCGTGGGGTGAAGATCGAGGACACCGGGATCGAGCTGTGCGTGGGCTCCTTTCAGCTGACCCCGAGGACCTGGCGGTGGCGCGGTGTCATCCTCGGATCTCCGTCCGCATCGCCTGTCGACCGGCACGGTACCGTCTCCGAGAAGTTGCACGACTTGGCCACGCTCACGGCACGCGTGAGATCCGCGCCGAGCCGGTACGGGCCACTGCGCCACCTGGAGGCGTCGCCCCACCTCCGGCCACGTCTACCCGACTTCAGGCCGGCTGATTTCGAGCTGACTGCGGTCACCGGCCGACGCGGCACACTCGGCACGGAGCAGGCTGCGGCGTTGGCCGAGTTCAATGACCTTCACCACGGTTTCCGTGTCCGTACCTACGACTGGCTCATCGACGCGGCGATGGACCTGACGTGATCGACGAAGAGTGGCTCGAGGCGCAGCGATTCACCACGTTCGACGGCCACAGGGTCGTCGGTCTTCTCGGCATCGGAAGCGAGCACGTGACATTCGAGGTGCGAAAGCGGGACGGCACGGGCGTCGCACGCCAAACGCGCCTTGAGCACCTCGGCTACCACATCAGAGAGCTACCGCTGTTCCTGACCGGTGAGCCGGCGTACGATCTCGACCGGCTTGCGCGGAAGCTGGCCGGACTCCGCGGTGCCACGGCGCTGGACGCCATGACCAAGCAATACAACCGCCTGCACTGTGCGGTCATCAAAGTTCTTCACCAACACGGTGTCACTGGTGTCCTGGCTGCCGCGTTCGAAATGATCACCTTGGACTTCGTCGTCTTCCTGCTGAAATCGCCCGGCGTGCGGCGAAGACTGACTGAGTTCACCGAGCTTGCGGACCGGGTGGAGCACCGCGGGTTCGTGCTGACCGATGTCAAGGTCAACGAACCCTTTCCGATCCATGATCAGCGCGTCCATCTGAAGCGGTGGGCGGCGTCAATGGTGGACCACATCGACGAGCTCAGCATGGAGAGCGACCACCTGCATCCGGACCTGCTTCCTGACAACCCGCTGTATGTGTGGGGTGCGGCCCTCACGGACGGGTTCGTCACCGACGCGGAGATGGAAAGGGCTGCCGCGTTCGTCGACAGGCCCTTCACCGGCCCCGATCAGCCGGATGTGACCCTGCGGTACCAAGAGCAGGCGCTCGCTGTTGCTCACCTCCTGGACCACTTCCTCACGGACACACACGTTGAACGTTTCGTTCAGTTCTGCCGGCTCGCCGGCTACGAGTTCCCGCTCAACCGTTAAAAGGGGGCCGAGCCGGGTCACCGTCCGCAGCGACCGTCAGCCGACGGCGAACGGTCTCGCAGGCTGCGCGGTGCTTGAATGCCCCCGTGACTGATTACGACGTGCTGCGTGTCTTCTGTGGGCCCCGGGGCGGGTACGGCAACGAGCTGGGGGTCGTCCGCAACGGCGCCGTGATGCCCGAGCGGGAGGAGCGGCAGGAGTTCGCCGCGAAGCTCGGGTTCAGTGAGACCGTGTTCGTCGACGACCCCGAGCGCGGGGTGATCGACATCTACACGCCCACCCTGCGGCTGCCCTTCGCCGGGCACCCCTGCGTCGGTACGGCCTGGCTGATCGACGTACCCGAACTCGTCGTGCCCGCCGGGGTGGTGGGGGCCCGGCAGGACGGGGAGTTCTGCTGGATCGAGGCGCGGGCGGAGTGGGTGCCGCCGCGCACCCTGCGCCAGTACGGCACCGCCGCCGAGGTCGACGACCTGCCCGTGCCGCCGAAGGGGGAGTGGATCTACGCCTGGGCCTGGCTGGACGAGCCCGCCGGCCGGATCCGCGCCCGTGCCTTCCCCGGCCGCGACGACGGCATCGACGAGGACGAGGCGACGGGCGCGGCGGCACTGCTACTCACCGACCGCCTGGGCCGTGCCCTGAACATCACCCAGGGCACGGGCTCCCAGATCCTCACCGCCCCGCAGCCGGAGGGCTGGACGGAGATCGGCGGCCGGGTCTATCTGGAGCGCTGAGCGGGTGGAACCCGGCAGACCGGTCCGTCACTTTGACATGATGAAGTCCAGCGCGCCGCCGGAAGCCGTCGTCCAGTAGGTGACGAGCTGGCCGTCGTCTGCGTACAGCGGGCCGTCGGGCAGGGGGACGTTGATGGGATCGCTTCCCTTGCTGCCGAGCTCACGGCCGTGCAGCGTGAGGGTGATGCTCTTCGCCTCGTACTCGTCCCGGCCGCCCCCGGCCACGAGCAGCGCGACGTGGGCTTCCTCCATCGGGGCGATGGTGACGGGCTTCCCCGGATCCGGGGAGCTGTTCTCGATCACGGGAACCATGCCCTGGGCGTCGGCGCCGAGCCGTACGTGGGGGTAGTGGTACAGATCGCACTTCTTGTCGCCGACGTTCTGGACGGTGAGGAGGAGCTGCCTGGCTTCCGTGCTGCCTGCGGGTTCCCGTACGGAGGAGGCCGCGAGGTTGTCCCCGGTGCAGGGGGCGATGGCGGCGTTGTTGCCGTTGCCGTTGACGCCCGGGGTGTCGTCGTCCGGCTTGTGCTTCGGCTTCGACGCGCCAGGCCGCTTCGTGGAGCCGGTCTTGTGCGAGCCGCCGCCCGCCTCCGACTGGCACGCGGTGGACGCGAGCAGCGCGGTGACGACGGCGGCGCCGATGGCGTAGGCCCGCCAGCCTCTGGAGTTGGCGCGGTTCGTGCGGGCAGTGGTGTTCATTGCGTTCCCCCGTGATCGGTCGTGGACGGCCGCTCACAAAAACCCGGCCGCAGACAGATTTTGGGCCGGATTCCCCGTCCGCAACCGTGGCTCGCCGGTCTGTTACCGGGCAGGTACACGGAACTGACCGTTTCGTGGGAAGCGCCGGCCCTCACTGGTGCCGTGCGGGAGAGGCGGGCGGCCGTGCCTACTCGGAACGCCCACCGCTCAACTGCGCGACGAAGACGCCCCAGGCGTCACGGCTGAAGGGGATCACGGGACCGGCCGGGTTCTTGCTGTCGCGCACGGGGGCGAGGGTGGTGCCCTGGGCCAGTTCGAGGCAGTCACCCTGCCCGCCGCTGTAGCTGCTCCTTCTCCATATCGCTGTGTCGGGGATCGTGCGGTCGAGGCCTGCGTGGCTCATGATTTGTACTCCTTGGCGACGTGTCGGATCAGCGCGAGTGAGTCCGTCGGTGGCAATGCTGCCATTCGGGCGTCGTCGAAGAGCGCCTGGTAACACGCCACTTCGGGCTCCCGCTCCATCCAGAGGTTGCCGGTCGGCGTCTCGGTGAGGACCAGATCGAGTGAGGCCATCTGCGGAAAGGCGAGCAGGAGGTACGGCCCGTACATGCTCGAGTGCGCACCACGTGAGAACGGGAGTACCTGAATGGTGATGTTGGGGCGTTGCGCCATGGTCAGGAGGTGGTCCAACTGTGCCCTCATCACGTCCGTACCGCCCACCCGCTGGTGCAGAACGCCTTCCGCCAGCACCGCCCAGTACTCGATGGGGCCTTCGCCGGTGAGCCGTTCCTGGCGGGCGAGGCGTACTCGAACGAACTGGTCGATCTCCTCCGGCGTCTGCCACGCCCGTGAGGCGACGGTCACCGCCCGCCCGTACTCCGCCGTCTGCAAAAGGCCGGGAACCAGTTGTACCTGGTACGTCCGGATGCTCTCGCAGATGGACTCCATCTCGATCTGATCGATGTACGTATCGCTGAGCACGGAGGCGTACGCGTGCCACCACCCCTCCCTGCGCCGTCGATTGGCCCTGCGGGCAAGCGCCACGAGGCGGTCCTGCGCCGCCCGCTCTTCCACCCGGTATGTCTGCATGAGCGCGATCAGGTCGGGGCTGCGCACAGGGACGTGACCGTTCTCGATGCGGCTGATCTTCCCCTTCGTGCAGTCGAGCGCCTCAGCGGCTTCAGCCATGGACACGCCTGCCGCTTCGCGGAACTTCTTCAGTTCGTCACCGAGTTGGCGCCCCAGCACGGTGGACGGTTTGACAGTGGGCATGGACAACTCCCTATCAGAGGCGTACTCCCCAACGGACCGCCTCATACCCGAAAGGGTGAAGCAAACTTCGTATAGCCGTGCAATGTTGCGCCAGTACATATGCTGCGGAGCATCTCACCAGCAACGACCCCATGGGGGTGCCATGGCTTACCGCTCCGGTACTGACGACATCACCTTCCGGCTGCCTCGCAGCCGGCGCAGCGTCCCCCGCGCCAGAGCGCTGCTGCATGCCGTGCTCGGTGACTGGGGCGTGGGTCAGGAGACGCTGGACAACGCCGAGTTGGTGCTCTCGGAGCTCGTCACCAACGCGCTGCGCGTCCCCGTGCCGGGGGACCGGCAGGTGGGCGTGCGGATCAGCCGCTCCGTGGCGGACGGACTGCTGCGGCTGGAGGTGAGCGATGCCGGAGGCGGCCGGCCCGAGGTGCGGGAGCCCGGGGAGGACGAAACGGGCGGGCGGGGGCTGCTGCTGGTGGCGGCGCTCTCGGACCGCTGGGGCTGTGAGGAGCGCGCGGCCGGGATCGGGAAGACGGTGTTCGCGGAGCTGAAGGCTCCGGACATCATGGCCGGACCCGCGGTGCGCGAGGTGGCGGCGGTCATGGTCCGGGCCGGGCAGACGGTGCGGGTGTGGGGGGAGTGGCGGTCCGTGCTCCGCGTACGCAGTGATCAGTACGCGGCCGGCGGCCCTGCCATGGTGCTGGAGTTCGACGAGGGCCCGGCACTGCGGGTGCACGCGGCGGAGCCGCTGGCCGTACGGTCGGCGGATCGCGGCGCATAGCCCGGCGCAGAGCTGCCGCACTGGGCGGGCGGTGCGACGCGGAGCGCGTTCGCGGGCGTCACGCCGACAGGGGGAACTCCTTGCCCAGGGTGCGGAAGAGGTCCGTGTTGAGGGTGAACGCGCGCTTGCATTCCGCCACGATGCGCTGCTTCTCCAGGTCGTCCACCGGGACCGCGTCCAGCAGTTCGCGGTAACCGCGCTTGAAGGCGGCCGGGTTGGGGATCCCCTCGAAGACGTAGAAGCGGACGCCGTCGCCCTTGCGCTCGAAGCCCCAGGTCTTCTCCGCCTTGCCGCGGATGATCTGGCCGCCGGAGAGGTCGCCCAGGTAGCGGGTGTAGTGGTGGGCGATGTAGCCGGCCGACCAGGTGCGGGCGCACTCGGCGACACGGGCCGCGTAGGCCTCGGTGGCGGGCAGGGCGGTCAGGGTCGAGCGCCAGTCCGGGCCGCGCAGGTGGGTCAGGTCCCGCTCCAGCGCGGCCAGCCGGAACAGTTCCGGCCGGATGAACGGGCCCGCGACCGGATCCGACGCCAGCTCCCGCACGCCGGACTCCAGCGCCTCGTACACGAACCACAGCTGCTCGGTGTAGCGCGCGTACGCGTCCACGCCCAGCCGGCCGCCGAGCAGATCGCTCATGAACGTCGAGGTCTCCGCCTCCACGTGCTGCTCGTGGGAGGCGGTGCGTATGAGGGTCGAGAAGGAGTCCATGGGCTGATCTTCTGTGGTTAGGCTTACCTAAGTCAATACTTTCCCGACGGCTTGTCGGGAACGTCCCCTCCATTCTCCCCCCACGAACAAGAGCCCGCCCTCCGGGGAGAGCGGGCCAGGGGAAATGCCGGCGGTGCCTACGGGAGGGTCAGGATCTCCGCCTCCGTGTCCGTCACCACCAGTGTGTGCTCGAACTGGGCCGTCCGCCTGCGGTCCTTCGTCACGACCGTCCAGCCGTCGTCCCACAGGTCGTACTCGTGGGTGCCCAGCGTCAGCATCGGCTCGATGGTGAAGGTCATCCCCGGCTGCATCACCGTCGTCGCGTGGGGACTGTCGTAGTGCGGGATGATCAGGCCGGAGTGGAAGGACGAGTTGATCCCGTGACCGGTGAAGTCACGGACCACCCCGTAGCCGAACCTCTTCGCGTACGACTCGATCACCCGGCCGATGATGTTGATCTGCCGGCCCGGCTTGACCGCCTTGATCGCGCGGGCGAGGGACTCGCGGGTGCGTTCCACCAGCAGCCGACTCTCCTCGTCCACGTCTCCGACCAGGTAGGTCGCGTTGTTGTCGCCGTGCACCCCGCCGATGTACGCCGTCACGTCCAGGTTGACGATGTCGCCGTCGCGCAGCACCGTCGAGTCAGGGATGCCGTGGCAGATGACCTCGTTGACCGACGTGCACAGGGACTTGGGGAAGCCGCGGTAGCCGAGCGTCGACGGGTAGGCGCCGTGGTCGCACATGTACGCGTGCGCCACCCGGTCCAGCTCGTCCGTGGTCACACCGGGAGCGATGAGCTTCGCGGCCTCCTCCATCGCCCGCGCCGCGATCCGGCCGGCGGTCCGCATCGCCTCGATCGTCTCGGGCGTCTGCACCTCCGGCCCGGTGTACGGCGTGGGGGCGGGCTTTCCGACGTACTCGGGACGGCGGATGTTCCCGGGCACGGGACGGGTGGGGGACAGTTCCCCCGGAACGAGCAGTGACTGGCCAGACATGCCGGCGAGTCTAATTCAGCGGCGATGGGGGACCATCTTCCTGGCAGGACGGCGAGATGGTGACGTGCGGTGAGAGGAGACGGTCATGGCCCTGTTCAAGAAGCGGACGGTCGGGAAACCGGGTGAGTGGTACTACTGCCTGGAACACCAGAAGGTCGAGGAGGGTCCCGACTGCCCCGGCAAGGACCGCTTCGGCCCGTACGCGAGCCGCACCGAGGCCGAACACGCCATGGAGACGGCCCGCGAGCGCAACCTCCAGTGGGAGAACGACCCCAAGTGGCACGACGCCGCGGCGGCCGAGCGGGACGACGACTGACCGCTCCGGGGCGGAGAGGGCGAACGGCCACGCGCTCCGAGTCGCTACCAGCGGGTCGGCGGCGGCGCCGTCAGCAGGTCGGCCAGCCGGGACAGGCGGTCGCGGAAGCGGCGGGGACCCCTGGGCGCGGGCAGGGCGTTCTCCCCGGCCGCCGCACTCACCAGGTGCTGCACGGTGTCCAGATCCAGCTCCGACCCCTCGGGCACGGGCAGGATCTCGTGGGCCAGCGCCGGCAGCTCGCCCTCGCCGGGGCCCAGCGACAGCAGGGTCGCCCCGGCCCGGCGAGCGTCACAGATCCGTTCGAGCAGCGGTGCGGGCGGCTCCCCGGGTGCCACCACCAGCAGCGTCTCGCCCCGCCGCGCCGCCTCCAGCCGCCCCGGGCCCACCGCCAGATGCGCGGGATCCGAGGGGCGTGCGTCATGCCGTACGAGCGTGGGGGCCAGTTCCGGTGTGCCCGACCAGGCGGCCTCGTCCACCAGATGCGCCGCCAGATGCCACGGCTCGTACTCCGGCGTGCCCACGAGCAGCAGCCCGCCGCCGTGCGAGAGCACCGATCCCCGCAGTGTCGCCGCGAAGTGCCGGGTGTCGTCCAGCCACCCCGTCCCGGCGAGCACGTCCCGCAGCAGCGCGACCCGTACGGCATCCATGAGGCCGCATCCTGCCCCAAGCGCTCACCGCTGTCCCGGCGTTCGCCCGGGATTCCCCCGACCCGGGGACACCACCCGCCGCCGGGTGACGGCGCTCACGCGGGCCGGAAACGGTGCCACCTCGGACGTAGGGTCGGCCCATGACCTCTACCGACAGTGCACAGCAGCCCGCGAATGCGCCCGCGAAGGCCCCGGCCAAGGACCCCTGGGACCTGCCCGATGTGTCCGGGCTCGTCGTCGGCGTGCTCGGCGGCACCGGACCGCAGGGCAAGGGCCTCGCGTACCGGCTCGCCAAGGCCGGCCAGAAGGTGATCATCGGTTCCCGGGCCGCCGAGCGCGCGCGGTCCGCCGCCGACGAGCTCGGATACGGCGTCGAGGGCGCCGACAACGCCGAGACCGCCCGGCGCAGCGACATCGTGATCGTCGCCGTGCCCTGGGACGGACACGGCGGGACACTGGAGTCCCTGCGCGAGGAACTGGCCGGCAAGCTCGTCGTCGACTGCGTCAACCCGCTCGGCTTCGACAAGCAGGGCGCCTACGCGCTCAAGCCGGAGGAGGGCAGCGCCGCCCAGCAGGCCGCCGTGCTGCTCCCGGACTCCCGGGTCACCGCCGCCTTCCACCATCTGTCGGCCGTCCTGCTCCAGGACCCGGAGATCGACGAGGTCGACACCGATGTGATGGTGCTCGGCGAGGTCCGCGCCGACGTGGAGATCGTGCAGGCCCTGGCCGGCCGCATCCCGGGCATGCGGGGCATCTTCGCCGGGCGGCTGCGCAATGCCCACCAGGTGGAGTCGCTGGTCGCCAACCTGATCTCCGTCAACCGCCGCTACAAGGCACACGCGGGGCTCCGGGTCACGGACGTATGAGGCGATGGGGGACACTGGACACCGTAAGCGCGGGTGCGCGGCACCCGTAGCCGTACCGGAAGCAGTGTCCCCCGACAGGAGCCCGCACCATGCCCCGTCTCGCTCTCTATGCCCTCGTCCTGTGCATCCTCGCCGTCGCCGCGGCCGTCGTCTCCTTCGTGCAGGGCAATGTGCTCATCGGTGTCGTGTGGGTGCTGCTCGTGGGCCTGTCGTCCAACATGACCTGGTACTACATCAAGCGGGGGCGGGCCGCGCGGGGCGAGGGCCCCGTCACGGGCTGACCGAGCAGACGCCGCTGGTTCCGCTCCAGAAGCGGAACAGGTCGTAACCGCAGTACGTGTCGAACTCGTGGATGCCGAGCGTCCCCAGCAGCGAGTCGACGACGCCGAAGAACGCGCCGTTCACCTCGGGCACCCACAGCAGCGCGAACACGAACAGCAGACCGAACGGCGCGAACGGCTCCACCTGCCGCCGGACGCCGTGCGACAGCCAGGGTTCGATCACGCCGTAGCCGTCCAGTCCTGGCACCGGCAGGAAGTTCAGGATCGCCGCCGTCACCTGGAGCAGCGCGAGGAAGGCCAGCGCGAACCGGAAGTGGGCCGGCACGCCGTCCAGCGCGTCCAGCCAGAACGGGGCCGTGCACACGATCGCGAACAGCACGTTCGTCAGCGGACCGGCGGCCGAGATCAGGCTGTGCCGCCAGCGCCCCTGGATCCGGCCGCGCTCGATGAACACGGCACCGCCCGGCAGGCCGATCCCGCCCATGATCACGAACACCACGGGCAGCACGATGCTCAGCAGGGCGTGGGTGTACTTCAGCGGGTTCAGCGAGAGGTAGCCCTTCGCGCCGACCGAGATGTCGCCGCTGTGCAGGGCCGTGCGGGCGTGCGCGTACTCGTGCAGACACAGGGAGACGATCCAGGCGGCCGTCACGAACAGGAACACGGCCACGCCCGGCTGCTCCGCGAACCCGGTCCAGGTGGCCCACCCGGTGACCGCCGTCACGGCCAGGATCCCCAGGAAGACCGGGCTGATCCTCCGGTCGCTGTGACGGGCGGCGGCGGTGGTCATCGGACTCCCTGGGCTGTCGGGTGCGGGCACACGGAGGGCACGCGGGGACTGCCCGACGGTACCGGGCGCACCGGGGGAACGTCTCGCGCCGCCGACGCGTTCCGCCGGGGCGGCCGCCCGGGGTCACGAGGCCCGGCGCCCGGCGCCCATCGCCGCCGCCGACCGGGACGGTCCGGTGCCGGATCCGCCGTTCCGTGCTTCGCGGACGAATCCGCCCGCCACTCCGGTCGGCCCCTGTGACCGCCGTGACGGTCACCGGAGAGAATGGCCCCCGTGCGCTATCGCATCCTCGGTACCACCCAGGCACTCCGCCCCGACGGCGGCGCCGTCCCCGTCGGGGGAGCGCGGCTGCGCGCGCTGCTGACCGTGCTCGCCCTGCGGCCGGGCCGCGCGGTCCCCGTGGCCCTGCTGGTCGACGAGGTCTGGGACGGTGATCCGCCGGCCGACGCCGTCGGGGCGCTGCAGGCCCTGGTCGGGCGGCTGCGCCGGGTGCTCGGCGCGGACGCCGTCGCGTCCGTCGACGGCGGCTACCGGCTGACCGCCGCCGCCGACGACATCGACCTGCACCGTTTCGAGCGGCTGGCCGGCGAGGGCCTGCGCGCCCTGGCCGGCGGCGATCCCGTGAAGGCGGCCGCCGTACTGGACGACGCCCTCGCCCTGTGGCACGGTGACCCGGCACTCGCGGGGCTGCCCGGCCGTACCGCGGAGGCGGCCCGGGTCAGGACCCGGCACCTGGACGTGCTGCGCGCCCGGCACGCCGCCGCCCTCGCCCTCGGCGAGGCCGAGCAGTCCCTGCCCGAGCTGACCGCGCTGTGCGACGGTCACCCCCTCGACGAACCCCTCCAGGCACTGCGGCTGCGCGCCCTGCGTGACACCGGCCGCACCGCCGAGGCGCTGGCCGCCTACGAGGACGTACGACACCTGCTCGCCGACCGTCTCGGAACCGACCCCGGCGCCGAACTGCGCTCCCTGCACGCCGCGTTGCTGAAACCCGGGCCGGATCCCACTGCCCGGCCGGAGCCCGCCGCACCGCCGGAGTCCGCCGCCCCGCCGAAGCCCCCGGGGAATCTGCCGCCCGGCAACCTGCGGGCCCGGCTGACCTCGTTCGTCGGCCGGGAACGGGACATCGAGACCATCCGGGCCGACCTCGCCGCCGCCCGCCTCGTCACGCTGCTCGGACCGGGCGGGGCCGGCAAGACCCGGCTGTCCCAGGAAGCCGCCGAAACCGTACGGGGGACCACCCCGGACGGTGTGTGGCTCGCCGAACTCGCCCCGGTCGACGACCCCGACGCCGTCCCCGAGGCCGTACTCACCGCTGTCGGCGCCCGTGAGACCGTGCTGTACGGCGCCGGCGCCGAGAGCATGCGGGCCGTCACCGATCGGCACGCCGACCCCGTGGCACGCCTCGCCGAGCACTGCGGCCCCCGCCGCATGCTGCTGATCCTCGACAACTGCGAGCACCTGGTCGAGGCCGCCGCCCGTCTCGTCGAGACGCTGCTGGAACGCTGCCCCGGCCTCACCGTGCTCGCCACCAGCCGTGAACCCCTCGGGGTGCGCGGGGAGTCGCTGCGCCCGGTCGAGCCGCTGCCGGAACCGGTCGCCCTGCGGCTGCTCGCCGACCGCGGCGCCGCCGCCCGCCCCGGCTTCCGTACCGACGCCGACGAGGACACCGCGGCGGCCTGCGCGGAGATCTGCCGGCGCCTCGACGGACTCCCGCTCGCCATCGAGCTAGCCGCCGCCCGGCTGCGGATGCTCACCCCGCGACAGATCGCCGACCGGCTCGACGACCGCTTCCGGCTGCTCACCTCCGGCAGCCGTACCGTCCTGCCCAGGCAGCAGACCCTGCGGGCGGTCGTCGACTGGTCCTGGGACCTGCTCGACGAGGACGAACGCGACGTCCTGTGCCGCCTGTCGGTCTTCGCGGGCGGCTGCGACCTCGCCGCCGCCGAGGCCGTCTGCGGACCGGCCGCACTCGACGCACTCGGCTCCCTCGTCGACAAGTCCCTCGTGGTGGCCGCCCCTTCGGGGGACGACGGGATGCGCTACCGGCTCCTGGAGACCGTCGCCGAATACGCCGGCCGGCGGCTCGACGAGTCCGGCCGGCGCGCCGACGCGGAGCGCGCGCATCTGACGTACTACCGCGAACTCGTGCGCACCACCGAGCCGATGCTGCGCGGCCCCGAGCAGCCGGCCGCCATCGCACGGCTGGAGCGGGAGTACGAGAACGTACGCACCGCCCTGCGCCACGCCGTCGCCCTGCGCGACGAGCAGGAGGCGCTCTGCATCACCCTGTCCCTCACCTGGTACTGGCAGATGCGCGATCTGCGCATCGAGGCCCGCACCTTCTGCGCCGAGGTCATGGCCCTGGGCCCCGACCCGTTCACCGAACCGGTGCGGCCCGCCGCCCCGCTCCGGCAGCGCTGCACCGACGCCCCGCCGCCCATGACCGGCGAGGTCCTCGCCGAGGCCCGGCGCGGGGTGCACCTGGCCCATCTCGCCCACATGGACACCGAGCTGGACGACTGGCAGACCCCCCAGGCACAGCACAAACTGCGCCTGATCGGCGCGACGTACGAGCCCGGCCTGCCGCAGGTGTGCCGGCCGCCCGGCCTGCTCTGGGTGTTCGCCGTGATGCTGACCGGCGACATGGAGCGGCTGCGTCACGTGGTCGACGCGGCGATCCGCACCTGCCGGGAGACCCCCGGCTTCGAGTGGGAACTGGCCTGCAACCTCCAACTGCGCGCCAACTTCCTCGCCAACCGCAGCGACTGGGCCGGTGAGGCCCGCCGCGCCGCCGACGAGGCCCTGGAGATCCACCGCAGGCTCGGCGACAGGTGGGGCATCGCCGAGGCGCTCTCCGCGCGCGGCGAGGCCCGCGAACGGTCCGGGGCGTACGAGGACGCCGCGGCCGACTTCGAGGCGGCGATCGAGTACGCCGACCGCCTGGGCGCCCGCGCCCATACGGGGGTGCTCGCCACCCGGCTGGGCAGCGCCCTGCTGGAATCGGGTGACCCGGAGCGCGGTGAGCGCCTGCTGCGCAAGGTCATCGAGGACACCAGGGGCCGGCACACCGAGGCCCTGCCCGCCGCCCGGCTCTTCCTGACCGGCTGGCTCTGCGTGACGGGGCGCACGGTGGAGGCGCGGGAGCATCTGCGGGCCCTGCGCGAGGAGTTCCGCATCGCACACTTCGTCGTCTTCGACGCGTTCATCCTCGGCGCCGAGAGCTGGCTGGAGGTGGCCGAGGGCAACGACGAGCAGGGCCTGGTCCTCATTCGCGAGGCGATCCGCCAGGCCGGCGATCCGCTGGCCGCCGCCATGGCCCCCCACATGCGCGCCGCGTACCTCACCCTCGGTGGCCTCGCCCTGGCCGGACTCGACGGCGGGCGGCACTCCCGGGACGCGGCCCGCTGCGTCGGCGCCGCCGACTCCTTGCTGCCGCCCGGACACCACGCCCCGCTCGTGGAACGCGAGGTGCGCGAACGAGCCGAGGCGCGAGCCCGGGCGGCCCTCGGCGACGCGGCGTACGAGACCGCGTACGCCGAGGGCGACGGTCTCCCCGTGGAGGAGGCCGTCGCCCTGCTCGGACCGGAGTGATCAGGTCTTCGTACGGAACTTGTGGATCGCGACCGGGGCCATCACCGCGGTGATCCCCACCGACCAGGCCAGCGTCATCCACAGGTCGTGCGCGACCGGGCCGCCCACCATCAGCCCGCGCGCGGCGTCGGCCAGCGAGGAGAGCGGGTTGACCTGGGTGAAGGACTCCAGCCAGCCCGGCATCGACTGGGTCGGCGCGAAGATGGACGAGCCGAACTGCAGCGGCATCAGCACCAGGAAGCCCATGGCCTGCACCGACTGCGCGTTCTTCAGCACCACGCCCAGGGTGAGGAAGATCCACATCAGTGCCGAGCCGAACACCGCGGACAGTCCCACGGCGGCGAACAGCCCGGGCCAGTCGGTGATGTCGAAGCCGACGAGCACGCCGACGACCATCAGGATGGCGGTCGCGATCAGCATCCGCATCATCTCGACCGAGATCTTGGCGAACAGCACCGAGCCGCGCCCGATCGGCAGCGACCGGAAGCGGTCCATGACCCCGCTGTTGAAGTCCTGGTTGAACCCCGTGCCCACCCCCATGGCCATGTTCATCCCCATCATGGCCATCAGTCCGGGCACGATGTACTGCACATACGCCTCCTGTCCGCCGCCCAGCGACTGCCCGATCGAGCCGCCGAAGACGTACACGAACAGCAGGGTGAAGACGATCGGGAACAGCACGGCGTCGAACATCGACTCCGGGTCCTGCCGGATCCACAGCAGGTTGCGGCGGACCAGAGCCCCGGTGTGCCGCAGATGGGAGCGCAAGGGGATACGCCCGTCCGCGCGGAGACCGGCCACGGCGGCGGTGGCGTCGGTCGTGGTGGTCGTGTCGGTGGTGGCGGTGGCGGCGCTCATACGGCGACGGCCTCCTCGTGGCTCGCGGCGGGCACGGCGTCCTGCGGGGCACCGGCACGGTGGCCGGTGAGGGACAGGAACACCTCGTCCAGGCTGGGCAGTTCGGTGCTGATGGAGCTGAGGGTGATCCCGCGCGCGGTGACCGCGCCGACCACGGCGGTCAACTGCTCGTCACTCAGCACCGGAACGAGCACGACACCCCGCTCGCTGTCCACGGTGGTGGTGGCGAGCCCGGTGATGCCCAGCGCGTCGAGGGCCTCCGCCAGCGGGCGCAACCGCAGCGGGTCGGCCGGGCGGATCCGCAGCGTACGGCCGCCGACCTTGGCCTTCAGCTCCTCGATACCGCCGCTCGCGATGACCTTGCCCCGGTCCACCACGGTCAGCTCGGACGCCAACTGCTCGGCCTCCTCCATGTACTGGGTGGTCAGCAGCACCGTCACCCCGTCCCCGACCAGCCGCCGGACCTCCTCCCACACCTCGTTGCGGGTACGGGGGTCGAGGCCCGTGGTCGGCTCGTCCAGGAACAGCACGGACGGCCGGCCGATCATCGAGGCGGCCAGGTCGAGGCGCCGCCGCATACCGCCCGAGTAGGTGGCCACCGGGCGCCGGGCGGCCTCGGTGAGGGAGAACCGCTCCAGCAGTTCGTCGGCGCGGGCCCGTGCCGCCTTGCGGGGCATGTCGAGCAGCCGGCCGATCAGATACAGGTTCTCCCAGCCCGCGAGCTTCTCGTCCACTGAGGCGTACTGCCCGGTCAGCCCGATCACCCGGCGCAGTTGCCGGGGCTGGCGGAGCACGTCGTACCCGGCGACGGTGGCGTGTCCCGCCGTCGGAGCGAGCAGGGTGGACAGAATCCGTACCAGCGTGGTCTTCCCGGCCCCGTTCGGCCCGAGCACCCCCCGCACGGTGCCCTCCCGCACCTCCAGGTCGACCCCGTCCAGCGCCTTGGTCTCCCCGTAGTGCTTGACCAGCCCCCGCACGGAAACGGCGCTTCCCGCGCCCCCCGATTCCTTGTCGTTTCGCGTCATGCCCCGACGCTCCCACCCCCCACCGACAAACCCCCGACACCCCACCGACACCCCGCCCCGACGCGAGCCGCGCCCCTACCGCTCCCGCGGGCAGTCGTGCCGCCGGCCCTCCGCCCGCCGGCCCCCCGCCCTCCGCGGGCAGTCGTGCCGCCGGCCCTCCGCCCGCCGGCCCTCCGCCCGCCGCGGGCAGTCGTGCCGCCGGCCCTCCGCCCTCCGCGGGCAGTCGTGCCGCAGGGCGATGGGGGTCCCCCCGCTCGAGCGAAGCCGAGAGTGGGGGAGGGTGGGCGCGACGGCACCCCGCAAGCGCCGGGCTGCGCACACACCCCCCGCCCAGCACCAACGCGGGGGAACGGGTGAAGCACCGGGGGTGTCCAGCACCCGTGCCCACCCCCGGCGCCCCGCGCCCACGCGCCGGCCCCGCCGACGGGGGAAGATCGACGGGGCCGACAGGTGGTGCCGCAATGGCTCAAACGCGCGGCGAAGCCGCTCAGTGCACGGAGTGCGCCTCCTCCGGGAACGCCCCGCCCACCACATCCTCGGCGAACGCCTTCGCCGCCCCGCTCATGACCTCACGCAGATCCGCGTACTGCTTCACGAACTTCGGCACCCGCCCCCCGGTGAGCCCCAGCATGTCCGTCCACACCAGCACCTGCGCGTCCGTCCGGGCCCCCGCCCCGATCCCGACGGTGGGAATCTGCAGCACCCGCGTCACCTCGGCCGCCAGCTCCGCCGGCACCAGCTCCAGCACCACCGCGAACGCCCCCGCGTCCTGCACGGACTTCGCGTCCCGCAGCAGCTGCTGCGCCGCCTCCTCGCCGCGCCCCTGGACCCGGTAGCCCATCGCGTTCACCGACTGCGGGGTCAGGCCGATATGGGCCATCACGGGGATCCCGGACTCCACCAGCAGCTCGATCTGCTGGTGCGACCGCTCGCCGCCCTCCAGCTTGACCGCGCCCACACCGGCCTCCTTGATCAGCCGGGTCGCCGAGCGCAGCGCCTGCACCGGACCCTCCTGGTAGGAGCCGAAGGGCAGGTCGGCCACGATCAGGGCGCGCGAGGTACCGCGCACCACCGCGGCCGACAGCATGGTCATCTCGTCGAGGGTGACGGGCACGGTGGTCTCGTACCCGAGGTGGCAGTTGCCCGCGGAGTCGCCGACGAGCATGACCGGGATGCCGGCCTCGTCGAACACGGACGCGGTCATCGCGTCGTACGCGGTGAGCATGGGCCACTTCTCACCGCGCTCCTTGGCGGCGGCGATGTCACGGACAGTGATGCGGCGGGTGCCCTTGCCCCCGTACAGCGTCTTGCCGCCGGAGGAGGAGCCGGGTGTCATCCCGGTCTGGGCAGCGGAAAGCTGCGTCATGGAACTGTCTCCCAACACGTCATCTCGAGGCGCCCTGACGGCGTCCCCGGACCACGTCCATGGTGGCACCTCGACCGGCGGAGGGCCAGAGGGGGCCCGACGACCTCTCCCACGGCCCCGCGGGCCGCGCCGCCCGAGAAGAACCGGGCAACACGCAATCCGTACGAGAACGTCTCGTACCGGAACTTTCTACGCTGATCCGCATGACTTCTCCTGCCGTCCCCGCCCGCCGGATCCCGGAAGCCGTGCACCGGCGCCGCTGGGTGATTCTCGGCGTGCTGATGATGAGCCTGTTGATCGTCGTCCTGGACAACTCGATCCTGAACGTCGCCATCAAGACGATCTCCACCCCCGCCCCCACCGGCCTGGGCGCCACCCAGAGCCAGGTGGAATGGGCCATCAACGCCTACACGCTCGTCTTCGCCGGCCTGCTCTTCACCGCGGGGCTGCTGGGCGACCGGCTCGGCCGCAAGAAGGTGCTCATCTGCGGTCTCGCCGTGTTCGGTGCCGGTTCGGCACTCGCCGCGTTCTCCGGTTCCCCGGCCGAGCTGATCGGTTTCCGCGCGATCATGGGCCTGGGCGCGGCGTTCGTCATGCCGGCCACCATGGCCGTCCTCATGTACGTCTTCGAACGCGACGAACAGCCCAAGGCCATCGGCATCTGGACCGGCGGAGTGGGCCTCGCCATCGCCATCGGCCCGATCACCGGCGGACTGCTCCTCGACCACTTCTGGTGGGGTTCGGTGTTCCTCGTCAACGTGCCCATCGTCGCCCTCGCCGTCGCCCTGATGCTGTGGCTGGTCCCCGACTCCCGCGATCCGAGCCCTGGCCGGATCGACCCCGTCGGAGTGGTGCTGTCCGTGGCGGGCCTGGTCCTGCTCGTGTACGGCATCATCATGGGCGGCCGACTCGCCGACTTCACCGACGTCACCGTGCTGTCCACGATCGGGGCCGGTCTCGCCGTACTGGCCGCGTTCGTGATGTTCGAGAAGCGCAGCGACCATCCGTCCGTCGACATCTCCGCCTTCGGGAACAAGGTGTTCTCCGCTTCGATCGCCGCGATCGCGCTGGTCTTCTTCGCGCTGATGGGCGTGACCTTCTTCGCGGTGTTCTACCTCCAGAGCGTGCGCGGCCACTCGCCGCTGGAAACGGGCGTGCTGATGCTGCCGCTGGCCGCCACGCAGATGCTCTTCGCGCCCCGGGCCCGCCTCATGGTGGACCGCATCGGCAGCAGGATCACCACGACCGCCGGTCTGGTGGTGCTCGCGGCGACGCTGGCCGCGTTCGTGCTCCTGGACAGGGACACGCCGATCTGGTTCCTGGAGGTCGTCTTCTTCCTGATGGGCACCGGCATGGCGTACGTGATGACGCCGGTCAGCGTCGTCGTCATGCAGGCCCTGCCGCGCGAGAAGGCCGGGACGGCCTCCGCGCTCAGCAACACCTTCCGCCAGGTCGGCGGCGCCCTCGGCATCGCCATCCTCGGCTCGGTGCTGTCCACCGCCTACCGCGGGGACATCGAGGAGGAGCTGGGCCTGCTGCCGCCCGGCGCCCGGCACGCGGCCGGCGAGTCCATCGAGGCCACCCTGGCGGTGGCGGACCGGCTGGGCCCACGCGGCGAGGCCCTGGCCGGTGCGGCCGGCGACGCGTTCCTGCACGCGATGCACGTCACGGCGCTGTGCGGAGCGGTCGTCGCGGTACTGGGCGCGGTCGTCGTCGCCGCGTTCCTGCCTGGCCGCACGCCGGTGGTGGAGGGCGACGGCCGGGAACGGGAGCCGGTGACGGTGGCGGACTGAGCACCCCGGCGGGCGGCGGAACGCTGCCGCCGCCCGCCGGGGGAATCGCCGCAGAGGGGCGGCCGAGCGCACCGTCGTCGGGGGAGCGGCGCGGGACGGCCGTGGAGTCCGGTGGCCCGCGCGACACGGGACGTGTCGCCCTCGTGCCTCCGGGCGTTCACGGTCGAGCACCGGCGGATCGCCGCCGCCCGCCGTGGACCGTGATCACCCGCGGCGGCGGCCCGGCGGCCCGGCGGACCGGGCCGCGCGGTCACCCGCTCTGCCGGGCCTCGACCCCATTGCGTGCGATGACGTCCGCGTACCAGCCCGCACTCTTCTTGGGGATGCGCCGCTGCGTGGCGAAGTCGACGTACACGATGCCGAACCGCTTGCTGTAGCCGTACGCCCACTCGAAGTTGTCCAGCAGCGACCACAGGAAGTAGCCCCGCACATCGGCGCCCTCCTCGATCGCCCGGTGCACGGCGGTGAGGTGGCTGTGCAGATAGGCGATCCGCTCCGGATCGTGGACCTGCCCCGACGGGTCGGCGTAGTCGTCGTACGCCGCGCCGTTCTCGGTGACCACCAAGGGGAGGCCCGGGAGGTCGTGACGCAGCCGGATCAGCAGCTCGTACAGTCCGTCGGCGTCCACGGGCCAGTCCATGGCGGTCCGGGGCCCCGGTGCGGGCAGGAACCGGACGTGCCGTTCCGCGCCGGCCCAGGGGGACGGCGACTCGGACCGGCCGGCGGCGACGACGGTGGGGGAGTAGTAGTTGATGCCGAGCGAATCGATCGGCGTCGAGCTGGTGGCGAGGTCACCGTCCCGCACGAACGACCAGTCGGTGATCCCCGCCGTGTCCCGGACCAGGTCCTCCGGGAGGCGCCCGTGGAAGACGGGGTCGAGGAAGACGCGATTGGCGACCGCGTCGATCCGCCGGACCGCGTCCAGGTCCTCGGCCGACCGGGTGAGCGGACGCAGGGCGTGGAGGTTGAGCGTCAGGGACAGGTGTGAGCCGGGCGGCAGGGTGTCGCGCAGCACCCGCACCGCGGCGCCGTGCGCGAGGTTGAGGTGGTGGGCCGCGCGCAGGCTGGCCGGCGGGCTGGTGCGGCCGGGGGCGTGCACCCCGTTCCCGTACCCGAGGAAGGCCGCGCACCACGGCTCGTTGAGGGTCGTCCAAGTCCCGATCCGGTCGCCGAGCGCGTCGGCCACCAGGGCGGCGTAGTCGGCGAAGCGCTGTGCGGTCTCCCGCTCGGGCCAGCCGCCCGCGTTCTCCAGCTCCTGGGGCAGGTCCCAGTGGTAGAGGGTGGCGACCGGCCGGATACCGGCGTCCAGGAGTGCGTCGGCGAGCCGCCGGTAGAAGTCGAGGCCCTTCTGCACGGCCGGCCCGCGACCGGTCGGCTGCACGCGGGGCCAGGCGATGGAGAACCGGTAGTCGGTCAGCCCGAGGCGGCGCATCAGGGCGACGTCCTCGTGCATGCGGTGGTAGTGGTCGGCGGCGATGTCACCGGTGTCGCCGTTGCGGACCTTGCCCGGGACGCGGCTGAAGGTGTCCCAGATCGAGGGCGAGCGGCCGTCCTCGGCGGCGGCGCCTTCGATCTGGTAGGCGGCCGTGGCGGTTCCCCAACGGAAACCGTTCGGGAACCGAAGGACGGTCGTGTCGCCGGTGCGTGTGTCAAGTACGGTCATGGACTGAGGGCTCCGAAGGCGCGGTGGGGGACGGGTGGGGAGCGGAGACGAAGGGGGCCGGGCTCAGCCCTTGACGGCTCCTTGCATGATGCCGCCGACGATCTGCCGGCCCAGGAGGCCGAAGACCAGAAGCACCGGAAGGGTGCCGAGGAGCGTGCCGGCCATGATCACGGACTGGTCGTGGACGTAACCGCCGCCGAGCTGGCGCAGGGCCACCTGCACGGTCGGCTCGGACGAGGACAGGGCGACGATGGGCCAGAAGAAGTCGTTCCACGCGGCCATGAAGGTCAGCAGGCCCAGCACGGACATGCCCGGCCGGGCGACTGGCACCACGATGGACCAGAAGATCCTGGCGGTGGACGCGCCGTCGACCCGTGCCGCCTCGATCAGCTCGTCCGGCAGCGACTGCACCAGGTACTGGCGCATGAAGAACACACCGAACGCGGAGACCAGGCCGGGGAGGATGACGGCCTGGAGCTGGTTCACCCACTGCAGTTCGGCGATCAGCATGAACAGCGGGATGACGCCCAGCTGCGGCGGGATCATCATCGTGCCCACGGTGATCGCGAGCAGCGCGCCCCGTCCGCGGAAGCGCAGCTTGGCGAAGGCGAAGCCCGCGAGCGTGCAGCAGAGCACGGTGCCGACGGTGATCGAGCCGGACACGATGAAGGAGTTCAGCAGCGCCTTGCCGATGTCCGCCTCCTCCAGCACCGCCTCGAAGTTGCGCAGCAGGTTCGGACCGGGCAGAAGTGACGGCGGAACCTGGGCGAGGTCGGCGTTGGAGCGGCTGGCCGCCACGATGGTCCAGTAGAACGGGAAGGCGGAGACCAGGACGGCAACGGTCAGGACCGCGTACGTGAGCTTGCCGGCGTGGTTGGTGCGTCCGGCGCGGGACCGGCGGCGGGGCGGCTGCTGCCGCGGGGTGGGAGACGTGACCGGCGGGTCGGCGAGCGTGGTCATCGCACGGCCTCCTTGCGGGTACGACGGTACGCGAGCGCGGCGTTGACCCCCACGATCACCACGATGAGCAGGAACATGACCCAGGCGATGGCCGCGGCCCGGCCCAGGTGGAAGAAGCCCCAGCCCTGTTCGTACATGTACAGGCCGAGGGTCTGGTACTGGTGCGAGATGCCACCCGAGATCGACCCCTCGAACAGCAGCGGCTCGCCGAACAGCTGCGTGGCCCCGATCGTGGAGACGATCACGGTGAACACGATCGTCGGACGCAGTCCGGGCAGGGTCACATGGAAGAACTGCCTCCACTTCGATGCCCCGTCCACCTCGGCGGCCTCGTACAGCTCCTGCGGGATGGACTGCATGCCCGCCAGGTAGATCAGGGCGTTGTATCCGGTCCACCGCCAGATGACGATGGTGGAGACGGCGATCTGGGAGGCGACGGTGCCGGTCTGCCAGTCGATCGGGCCGATGCCGACGAGCCCGGCGACGTAGTTGATGAGCCCGAAGTCCCGGCCGAAGAGCTGCGCGAAGACCAGGGTGGCCGCCGCCACGGACGTCGCGTACGGCAGCAGCATCGCCGTGCGCAGGAACGTACGGCCGCGCAGACGGTAGTTGAGCAGGTGCGCGAGCCCCAGGGCCATGACCAGCTGAGGAACCGTGGAGATGACGCCGATGGTGAACGTGTTGCGCAGCGAGGTCCAGAAGAAGTCGTCGGTGAACAGGGCCGTGTAGTTGTCCAGCCCTCGCCATTCCATGTCACCGGGGGTCTGCAGCTCGACCCGGTACAGGGACACGAACGCCGTGTAGATCAGCGGGAAGAGGCCGAAGGCGGCGAACAGGGTGAAGAACGGCGCGATGTAGGCGTAGGGCGACATCTTCTGCCACGCGCGCCGTACGGGGCTCGGCGGGGAGGGTGGGGGAGGCGGGGTCGGCGGAGCCGGCGCCTCGATTGCGGAAAGGGTCACAGGGCGGCCTTCGGGAAGGGTACGGCGGGCGAGGGGACCTCCGCCGCCGCCGGCGGGGCACGCAGCGGCGGTGGCGGAGGCGCGGGGTGGCGGAGGCGCGGGGTGGCGCTCGGGGCGCGGACGCCGGGGGCCGGAGCTCCGGCTCGGCTCGGCCCCGCTCAGCCGAGGGTGTTGGCGACGCCCTTCGAGGCGTTCTTCCAGGCCTTGTCGGGATCGGTGCCCTTGCGCTCCACCTCGCTCAGCGCGTTGGTGATCTGCTGGGCGATGCTCTGGTCGTGCAGACCCAGGACCTGCACGGGCGCCGCCTTGGCCGCGTCACCGAAGATCTGGCCGATCGGGGCGTTCGAGAAGTACGGGTCCGTCGCGCCGGCGACCTTGTCGATGGCACCGGTGCTGGAGGGGAAGTTGCCCTGCTTGCGGAAGAGCTTCTCCTGCTGCTCGGGCGCCGTGAGCCACTTGATGAGCTCGTACGCCTCCTTCTTGTGTTCGGCGGCGCGGGGGACGGCGAGGTAGGAGCCGCCCCAGTTGCCGGCGCCGCCGGGCAGCGCGGCGATGTCCCACTTGCCCTTGCCCGCGTCACCGGCCTGGCCCTTGATGTAGCCGAGCATCCAGGCGGGGCACGGGATGGTGGCGAAGGAGCCGGCGGCGAAGGCCTGGTTCCACTGCGGCGACCACTGGTCGAGCTCGGCGCTCAGCCCGCTCTCCGCCGCCTCCACGGAGCGGTCCCACGCCTCGAGCAGGGCGGGGTTCTTGTCCCAGATCAGCTCGCCGGACGCGTTGTAGTAGCGCTCCTTCTGCTGCCCGATCATGATCGAGTAGAGGCTGCCGACGCTGTCGAGCCAGGCGCTCTTACCCGGGGCCTTCGCCTTGTACTTCTTGCCGAGCTCCAGGTAGCCGTCCCAGCTGGACCAGCGCTGCGCGAGCTCGTCGCGGTCGGTGGGCAGCCCGGCCTTCTTCAGCAGGTCGGTGCGGTAGCACATGGCCTCGGGGCCCACATCCGTCCCGAGCCCCAGGACCTCGCCGCCCTTGCCCGTGGCGGCGGCCCACTTGGCCTCGGCGAACTGCCCCTTCAGGGACTCCGCGCCGTACTTCTTCAGGTCCTCGAACTTGTCGGCCTGCTGCTGGGTAACGGTGGCGATCCGGCCCACCTCGATGCCCTGCACGTCCGCGAGGCCGCCGCCGCCCGCGAGGCGGGTCTGCAGCGACTTCCAGTAGTCGGCCTCGTCCTCGGTGTCCGTCTGCTTGATCGTGATGTTCGGGTGCAGCTTCTCGTACTCCGTGTAGAGCCCGGCCTCCTTGTAGCCGAAGGAGCCGAAGAGGTCCACGGTGAGGGTGATCTTGCCGTTGCCGCCGTCGGCGGAGTCGGCGTCGGACGAACCTCCGCACGCGGCGAGCAGAGCTCCGGTCAGGACGACGGCCCCCAGACGGGCGACGGCTCTTCTTGCGGCACGGGCTGTGGGCATGGGTGGGCTCCTCGGCTCAGTGGCGTGAGAGCGCTCTGAGAGCGCTCTCAATGGTGCGAGTGGAGAG
This sequence comes from Streptomyces sp. NPDC086080, assembly GCF_044540255.1. Taxonomy (NCBI): domain Bacteria; kingdom Bacillati; phylum Actinomycetota; class Actinomycetes; order Kitasatosporales; family Streptomycetaceae; genus Streptomyces; species Streptomyces sp. NPDC086080. Next base: position 39,108 of record NZ_JBITRU010000032.1, on the reverse strand, counting down.
TGCCCGGCCGGTGCGCCACACGTCAAGGCTCCGCACACGTCGGCATCGAAATTTCCGGCGCGGGACCCGCCCTGCCGGACCGTCGCCCGAGGTCCGTCCGCCGCGCCGGAACGCCGCCCGACCTGCGGACGGTGGTGTGGCCGGAGGCGGAGCGTGCGAGGCGCCGGGCGGCCTCGACGGGCCCGGCGACCGAAGGGGGGACGCCGGGGGTCCGTCCGGCCCGGATCAGGGGCCCGTTCGGCGGATCATGCCGAAGACGGCGGGGCCGGTGCGTCCGGCCGCAAGGCGGAGGAGGACGCACCGGCCCCGCCGGCCGGCACGATCCGCCGCGTGGACCCTGAGGGTGGAGGCGGGCAGGACGGCGCGCTCCCGGGTGCCGCCCGAGAGCCGGTTCTCACGCCGAGGCGCGCCGGACCAGGGTCGTCGGCATGATCACCGATGCGGGGATGTGGCCGGCCGATCGGTTCAGCAGCTTGATCAGCAGCCTCACCGACAGCCTGCCCAGGCCCTCGACGTCCTGGCGCACCGTGGTGAGCGCCGGGTCACTGACGCGCACCACCGCCTCCATGTCGTCGAAGCCGACCACGGCCACGTCCTGCGGCACCCTGAGGCCCCGTTCGCGCAGCACCCGCAGGGCGCCCAGGGCCATGAGATCGCTGGCCACGAAGACGCCGTCGACATCGGGCCGCCGGTCGAGCAGCTCGGCCATGGCCCGGGCGCCGCTCTCCTCGGTGAAGTGGCCTTCGCACAGCAGTTCCGGATCGGGATCGATCAGTACGTCGTGATAGCCGGCGATCCGGTCCAGCGCCGAGGTCTGGTCGCTCGGCCCCGCGATGTGTGCGATGGTGCGGCGCCCCAGGGAGACCAGGTGGCGCACGGCCTCCCGTGCGCCGCCCCGGTTGTCGCTGTCGACGTACGGCAGGGGCGGGCCGGCATCCGTCCCCGGCCGGCCGCCGAGGACCGTGGGTACCTTGCTCTCGGTGATCAGCGCCGGCAGGCGGTCGTCGCCGTGCAGGGAGAAGGCGATCGCTCCGTCGACGTGACCGCCGGCGAGGTACCGGGCGATCCGCTCGTGATCGGACGCGTTCTCCACCCAGAGCAACACCAACTGGATGTCGTTGGCGGTCAGTTCGCGGCTGATCCCGCGGAGCTGCTGCGCGAAGAACGGGTCGGAGAAGAGCCGGAACTCGGGTTCCGCGATGATCACGGCGACGGCGCCGTGGCGACGGGTCACCAGCGAGCGCGCCGCGTGGTTGGGGACGTACCCCAGCTCGTCGACCGCCGCGCGCACCTTGTCGACCAGCGGCTGACGCACACCGGCGCCTCCGTTGACCACGCGTGACGCCGTGGCCCGCGATACGCCCGCCAGCGCAGCGACAGCCTCCAGCGTCGGACGGTTTACTGCTGTCTGCTCGGGCAAGGGGTCTCCTGGTCTGCTGCGCGGCACCTCGTCGCCTGCCGCTCCTCCCAGTAGACAGGATAGATGCCCTGCTCCCGCTGTGAGAGCGCTTTCAGTCCGGGGGCCGGGCCCGCGCGCGACGGCGGTGGCGTCGCCGCCGACCGGTCCACGATGCGAGTGTTTGTCCGGTTGGGCACCTGCCGGTGACGGGTGCGTGCGGCTCCGCGTTGTGCGCGGCTGCGGCTGCGGCTGCGGCTGCGGTTAGGACCGCCGGGCCGGGCCGGGTCGGGTCGGGTCGGGCCGGCCGGGCCCGCACTCCGCGGCCCCCGTGACGGTCGCGTCCCCGGTGTGCGCGCGGGGCGGCGACACGCCTGCCCGCCTGCGGCGGAGGACCCCATCGCGTCATTCGATCCGGTGATCCGTCCCGTCCACCACCGCCGATCCGCGCGCGAACCGCAGGCCCCAATTCCTGTTTGAAGCATTGACCGTCCTTTGCCCGATGCTTACGTTGCCCCCGACGTGAGAGCGCTCTCAGAGAGGCTGCGCATGAGATTCCGGAGACCCCTGGCACTGCTGTCGGCGGCCGCGATGGCCGCAGGAGGCCTGGTGGCCACCGTCGGCAGTGGTGTCGCCTCGGCAGCCACCATCGAGGTGGGCAAGGGAACCTACAGTGACGTCCGGCCGCCCGGACGGCAGGGTCCGTCCAACAACGGCGGCCAGGCGGTCAAGCCGAAGGTCACGCCGCGCATGGCGGACACGCCGGTACCGACCAACGACTGGTGGTCCTCGCTGGCCTTCCAGCGGTTCTCCGCCAACCCGTGGTCGGAGAACATGTACGGGCACCCCCTCACCTACAAGGCGGTGTCCGGCGGCCTGGAGGTCGGCTACCCCACCGACCATCAGATCGTGGGCGGCGGGCGGCAGTACGAGTTCGCGCACGAGGCCGATCTGACCCTCGGCCTCGCCGGCCTCAACTCCCCCGACGCGAAGGCGGACGGGTGGAGCGACTGGACCGTGACCCCCTACTGGAACGACGGTGCGCGCACACTGCGGACGACCATCGGCCACGGCATGCCGTACGTGTACGCCGAGGGCACCGGCGGCGCGGCGCAGATCAAGGCCGCGGCCCCGCCCACGGTCTTCGCCGACCAGGGCAACGTCCTCGGCGTCACCATCTCCGGCCACGACTACGCGCTGTTCGCCCCGAGCAGCAGCGACTGGACCGTGTCCGGCAACGAGATCCGGGCCGACCTCGGCTCGAAGGACTACTTCTCCCTGGCCGTCCTGCCCAGCGAGGATGCGCTCGCCGACTACGAGAAGTACGCCTTCAGCTTCGTGACCGGCTCCACCGTGGACTGGGAGTACCGGGAGGGTGCCGGAGAGGTCGAGGCGACGTACTCGCTGATCACCGAACCGAAGGAGGGCACGGAGAAGGGCACCCTCCAGGCGCTCTACCGCCACCAGTGGCTGCACACCTCCGACCCGCTGACCGACCACCGCTACGTGTCCTCACGCGGGGAGATGAAGGTCCGCGAAGGCACCTCGTTCACCACCGTGCAGAAGGTGAACGGCGTCCTGCCGGGGCTGCCGAGCGCCGCGGGCGTCGACAAGGCCAAGCTCAGGACGTACATCAACGACGTGCTGACGCAGGGCGACCCGTTCAGCGGCGCCATCGACACCTACTGGACCGGCAAGGCCCTGGGCAAGCTCGCCCAACTCGTGCCGATCGCCGACCAGATCGGTGACACCGCGAACCGCGACAAGCTCATCGAGCTGATCGAGGGCCGCATGGAGGAGTGGTTCACCGTCGGCGGGCCCTCGGAGTTCTCCTACGACAAGGACTGGCGCACGCTCATCGGCTACCCGGCCTCCTACGGCAGCGACCAGGAGCTGAACGACCACCACTTCCACTACTCGTACTACGTGATGGCCGCGGCGATCGTGGCGCAGTACGACCCCCAGTGGGCCGCCGACTCCGAGTGGGGCGGCATGGTGAAGGAGCTCATCAAGGACGCCGCCAACCCGGCCAGGGACGACTCGAAGTACCCGTTCCTGCGCGGCTTCGACGTCTACGCCGGTCACAGCTGGGCCGCCGGTCACGAGGCCTTCGCCGCCGGCAACAACCAGGAGTCCTCCTCGGAGTCGATCAACCTCAGCGCCGGCCTGATCATGTGGGGCTCGGCAAAGGGGGACAAGGCGCTGCGCGACCAGGGCGTCTACATGATGATGACCGAGTCGGAGTCGATCGCGCAGTACTGGTTCGACGCCGACCAGCAGGTCTACCCCGAGGACTTCACCCACGACGTCGTGGGCATGGTCTGGAGCAGCGGCGGCGCCTACGCCACCTGGTGGACCGCCAACCCCGAGGAGATCCACGGCATCAACTTCCTCCCCATGACCGGCGGTTCGCTGCACCTGGCCCGCGAGAAGGACATGCTGCGCCGCAGCGTGACCGAGATGGAGAGGGAGAACGGCGGCCCGGCCGTCGAGTGGAAGGACATCTTCTGGCAGGTCCACTCCCTCTACGACCCGGCCAAGGCGATGCAGTACTGGAACCAGTGGAACGGCGGGTACGTCCCCGAGGCCGGCGAGACCAAGGCCCACACCTACCACTGGGTCTCCACGATGAACTCCATCGGCGCCCCGGACATGACCGTCACCGCCAACTCGCCGACGGCCGTCGCCTTCGACAGGAACGGCACCCCGACCTACGCCGCGCACAACTACGGCGCCGAGGAGTGCTCGGTCCTCTTCTCCGACGGCGGCGTGCTGAACGTCCCGGCGAAGTCGACCGCGTCCGGAGCGGGCGACGACACCGAGCTCGGCACCCTGTGCGGCGCCCCCGGTGACGACAGGCCCGGCGCGCCCGGCACCCCGGTCGCCGGCGACATCACCGACGACTCCGTCGAGCTGACCTGGGAGGCGGCGACGGACGACCTCGGCATCAAGGACTACGACGTCTTCCGCGGCGACGACAAGGTCGCCACCGTCACCGACACCACGTACACGGACACCGGGCTGGCCTCGGGAACGGAGTACACCTACCGCGTCCGGGCCCGCGACACCTCCCACCAGGTCGGCCCGCCCAGCGACATCGTGACGGTCACCACCACCGGCACGCGCGACCAGCCGCCCGGCGCGCCCGGCACCCCGGTTGCCGGCGAGGTCACCAGCACCTCCGTCGTACTGACCTGGGAGGCGGCGACCGACGACAAGGGCGTCAAGGACTACGACGTCTTCCGCGGCGGCACCAAGGTCGCCACCGTCACCGGCACCACGCACACCGACACCGGGCTGACGGCCGGCACCGAGTACACCTACAGCGTCAGGGCCCGCGACACGGCCGGCCAGGTCGGCCCGGCGAGCGGCACGCTGAACGTGACCACGGCCGGCGACCCGCCGGTCACGGGCGACACCTTCTACCCGCAGCCGGGCGGCGGACTCGCCACCGAGGCGGACGCGACCGGTTCCGCCGACACCATCCCCTCCGCCGGAGGCACCAACAACGACGGAACCCCGAAGAACCCGCTCGTCTACGAGGTCGAGAACGTGGGCGGCGCCCTGAAGCCGGGTGCCGGCACCGCCTTCACCTTCAAGGTGGACGCGGGCAGTTCCGTCGGCCACGCCCAGCAGGCCCGGGTGTCGTACGACCTGACCGGCGACGGCACCTTCGAGCGCGTCGAGACCTTCCGTTACTTCGCGACCGACCCGCTGCCCGGCTGGGAGGAGTACTCCTCGGCCCGCCAGGGCCTGCACTCCTCCTCGGGCACCCTGGGCGACCTGGACGGCGGCACCGTCCGCGTCGAGATCTGGAGCGCCCTGGGCAACGGCCCCTCCACCCTCCAGGTGGGCACGGGCTCCGTCCTCACCATCCCGTACGCCTGACGGGACACCCGGTCCGGCCTACGGCACGCACGGTGACCCCGCCCACGCGACCCCCGTCCCGCGGTCGGGAGACTCCGGCCCGGCCCCGGCACCCACCCCCACCGGGACACCGACGCTCCCTCCCACCGGGGACACCTTCTTCCTCCACACCGGTGGACGGTTGCGCACCCGGGCGGCGGCTCCGATCCGTCGCCCCGCGCGTTTCGCCACAGAGGGAACAATCACCCTCCTCGCCCGGAACTCCCCGGGCGCCGCCAGGCGTCCTCGCCCTCGTACGGCCGCCGAGGGGCGGCGAGAACGGAGCCGATCATCCCCTAGTGTCTTCACACACAGGGGTGACGGTGTGCACGGCGGGTTGTGAGGCAGCGGTATGGCGCAGCAGGCGTACATGACGGAGACGGACGGCCAGGGCTCGGGGCCCGAGCGCCCGGCTTCCCGGTTTCGGCGCCTGGTGGACCGGTTGAGCAGAGGCTGGCGGGGTGACCGCCGCGTCTGGCGCCGGGGTCTGATCCTGGCGGTCTGCGCGGGGCTGCTGGCCCTGGTCATGCTGGCCCACTCCCGCATCCCGAACGTGATCGGCAACCTGGGCAGCCTGATCGAGACGTTCCTGCCCTGGCTGGGACTGTTCATCCCGGTGCTGCTCGTCCTCGCGCTCATCCGCAAGTCGGCGACGGCGCTGATCGCGACGGTCCTGCCCGCCGTCGTCTGGCTGAACCTCTTCGGCGGCCTGCTCAGCGACAAGAACGCGCCCGGCGGCGATCTGACGGTGGTCACGCACAACGTCAACGCCGACAACCCGGACCCCTCCCGCACGGCCCGGGACGTGGCCGCCGCGGGCGCGGACATACTGGCCCTGGAGGAACTGAAGGCGTCGAAGGTCGCCGCCTACGAATCGGCGCTGGCGGCGACGTACAAGCACCACGCGGTGGTGGGCACCGTGGGTCTGTGGAGCAAGTATCCGCTGACCGACGTGAGGTCGGTCGACATCCGGCTCGGCTGGAAGCGGGCGATGCGTGCCACGGTCACCGCCCCCGCCGGCCGGGTGGCGGTCTACGTCGCCCACCTTCCCTCGGTCCGCGTGAAGATGGAGGCCGGCTTCACGGCCCGTCAGCGTGACAAGAGCGCCGATGCGCTGGGGGAGGCCATCTCCGGCGAACGGCTGGAGAACATCGTCCTGCTCGGCGATCTGAACGGCACGATGAACGACCGTGCGCTGAACGCCGTCACCTCCCAGATGCGTTCCACCCAGGGCGCCGTGGGCAGCGGCTTCGGCTTCAGCTGGCCGGCCTCGTTCCCGATGGCGCGGATCGACCAGATCCTGGTCAAGGGCGCCGAACCGGAAAGCTCCTGGACCCTCCCGGCCACGGGGAGCGACCACCTCCCCGTCGCGGCCCGCGTGAGGGTCGCCGCACCCGAGGACTGACCTCGTCCCCCTGGCCGGGGACGGGGGCCGGGGGCCGCCGCGAGGACGGCCCCCGGGTGGGTCAGCTCGCGTACGTCTCGAACTCGGCGATCCTCGGGGTGCCCGAGGAGCCGGTGATCTCGAAGGTGATCTTCTTCAGGGAGGTCGCGGAGAAGCTGATGACGCCCGCACCGCTGCCCGAGGCCAGGACGGCTCCGGTGTCGTGGTTGATGACGCGGTAGGAGCCGATGGCGCCGGTCGCGCCCGATGCCTCACGGATGTTGATCTTCGAAACCGTGGTGGCGGAGCCCCACTTGACCGAGACGGAGCCGGTCGAGCCGGACGGCGACCAGTAGGTGCTCATGTTGCCGTCACGGACGTTGCCGTAGCTGGTGCCGTCGGCCTTGGAGGAACCGTCGGCGCCCGCTCCGAGGCTGAGGTTGGTACCGGTGGGCGGGTCGGTCGGGTCCGGGTCGGTGGGGTCGGGGCCGGGGTCGGTCGGTCCGGGGTCGGTCGGGTCGGGGTTCTGCGGGGTGCAGCTGCCGTCCGAGACCTTCAGGCCCTTGTTGGCGCCGGCCGTCTGACTCACCACGCTCGGCACGCAGTTGGCCGCGTCGAGGGAGTACGCGTACGGGATGCTCACCGAGGTGTTCGACGTCGGGTTCGGGCCGGCCGGGTTGGTGTCGCCACCGGGCGAGGACCATGTCACGTTGTCGAAGATGTTGCCGCTGACCTGCCAGTAGCCGGCCTCGCTGGTGTAGAAGGTGCCGAGGACGTCCTTGGAGTCCTCGAAGTAGTTGTTGTCGACCTTCGCGCGGGCACCGGCCCGGGAGTTGATCCCGGACTCGTTGAGGTTCTTGTAGTGGTTGTTGTAGATGTGCGCGATGCCGCCGCGCAGCAGGGGGGTACGGGAGTCGATGTTCTCGTACAGGTTGTGGTGGAACGTGATGTAGCCGTTGGAGCGGTCGCTCTCGCTGGAGCCGATGAGACCGCCGCGGCCGGAGTTGCGCAGGGTGCTGTAGGACAGCGTCACGTACTGGGTGTTGTCCTTCATGTCGAACAGGCCGTCGTAGCCCGCCGACTCGCCGCCGGAGGCCTCCAGGGTGGTGTGGTCGACCCAGACGTTGCGGACGTCGCTCTCCATGCCGATGGCGTCCCCGCCGTTCGACGTGGGCGAGCCGGACTTCTTGACGTTCCGGACGGTCACGTTCTGGATGATGATGTTGCTGGCTTCCCTGATGTGGATGCCCAGTTGGTCGAAGACGGCACCGTTGCCGACACCGACGATGGTGACGTTGCTGATCTGCTTCAGCTCGATCTTGTCGGCGGCGGTGTTGCAGCTGTTACCGGACACCTTGGTGGTGTTGCCGTGGTTGATGGTGCCCTCGACCTGGATGATGATCGGGGTGGAGCTGCTGGCCCGGCCGCACAGGGCCTGGTGGATCGCGGTACCGGTGGTGGCGCGGACCGTCTGGCCGCCCGCGCCGCCGGTGGTGCCGCCGTTCTGGGTGGCGTAGCCGGTGACACCGCCGGTCGCGGCGGACGCGGTGGAGGTGGACAGGGCCACTCCGGTCGCGGCCGCGAGGGCTCCCGTGGCCAGTAAAGCGGAGAGTCGCACGGCGACTGATCGTTTCATTGTGGTCTTGCCTTTCGTCCTCTGAAGTCAGGGGGTGACTGCGTGCCGGTGGTGCGTGTGCCCATGTCATGGGCATGACAGTGAGACCGACGGGAGGAGGCGGGGTGAGCCGGACCCATCGGTGAGAAAGCGCTTTCTTTCTGTTCGTCGCGACAGTAGGGCCACGCCCGAGGGGCTGGCAAGGCTCCGTGCAGTTACGGAATGTCGAACTCCGGTTCAATGCCGCAAAGGCGCACACACGGCAACCGGGGCAGGCGGTCCATGACCGCCTGCCCCGGTTGCCGTGTGCGTCGGGGGCGCCTCAGAGCACCGGCAGGTTCTTGCGCAGTTCGAAGGCGGTGACCTCGGAGCGGTACTCCTCCCACTCCTGGCGCTTGTTGCGCAGGAAGAAGTCGAAGACGTGTTCGCCGAGGGTTTCGGCGGCCAGGTCGCTGCGCTGCATCAGGGCCAGGGCCTCGCCCAGGTTCTGCGGCAGGGGCTCGATGCCGAGCGCGCGGCGCTCCGCGTCGGAGAGGGCCCAGACGTCGTCCTCGGCGCCCGGCGGGAGTTCGTAGCCCTCCTCGATGCCCTTGAGGCCGGCCGCGAGGAGCAGGGCGTAGGCCAGGTACGGGTTGACGCCGGCGTCGAGGGAGCGGACCTCCACTCGTGCCGAGCCGGTCTTGCCGGGCTTGTACATCGGCACCCGGACCAGGGCCGAGCGGTTGTTGTGGCCCCAGCAGATGTAGGACGGTGCCTCGCCGCCGGCGCCGGCCGTGCGCTCCGAGCCGCCCCAGATGCGCTTGTAGGAGTTGACCCACTGGTTGGTGACCGCGGCGATCTCCGCCGAGTGCCGCAGCAGGCCCGCGATGAAGGAGCGGCCGACCTTGCTGAGCTGGTACTCCGCGCCGGACTCGTAGAACGCGTTGCGGTCGCCCTCGAAGAGGGAGAGGTGGGTGTGCATGCCGGAGCCCGGATACTCGGAGAACGGCTTGGGCATGAAGGTCGCCTGGACGCCCTGCTCCAGTGCCACCTGCTTCATGACCAGGCGGAACGTCATGATGTTGTCCGCCGTGGAGAGCGCGTCCGCGTAGCGCAGGTCGATCTCCTGCTGGCCGGGGGCACCCTCGTGGTGGGAGAACTCCACCGAGATCCCCATCGATTCCAGCATGGTGATCGCCTGGCGGCGGAAGTCCATGCCGACGTTCTGCGGGGTGTGGTCGAAGTAGCCGGAGTTGTCCGCCGGGGTCGGGCGGCTGCCGTCCAGCGGCTTGTCCTTCAGCAGGAAGAACTCGATCTCCGGGTGGGTGTAGAAGGTGAAGCCCAGGTCGGAGGTGCGGGCGAGGGCGCGCTTGAGGACGTAGCGCGGGTCCGCGAAGGACGGGGAGCCGTCCGGCATCAGGATGTCGCAGAACATACGGGCCGTGCCGGGGGTCTCGGCGCGCCAGGGGAGGACCTGGAACGTCGACGGGTCCGGCTTGGCGATCATGTCGGATTCGTATACGCGGGCGAAGCCCTCGATGGCGGAGCCGTCGAAGCCGATCCCTTCGTCGAATGCCTGTTCGAGCTCGGCGGGGGCGACGGCCACGGACTTGAGGAAGCCCAGTACGTCGGTGAACCACAGGCGCACGAACCGGATGTCGCGCTCCTCCAACGTCCGGAGCACGAACTCCTGCTGCTTGTCCATCTTCCGCTTCCCCATCCTTGCCGGTCAGGCCGCCTGTCCGCGTGCGTCCGCACCCGTGCCCCGGAGGTGGGCGGGTGCCCGGGCGGGCACACGGGCATCCCACCACACCAGCGTTTCATACGCGTTGCCGACCTTGATCGGTCGGCCGGCCGTGGCGTGAACGCCTCCCACCCGTCAGGTGTACCGCTCTGCAGCACATCTTGCCTGTTCGCGCCCGCATCCGGAACGGGCGGCTCATGGCCGCGGGGGGATACCCAGCAGAACGGGGCCGGCCGGATCGGCGACGAGGTCCGCCACCGTGACCGGGTCCAGCGCGGCGTAGAACGCCTCCTGGGCCCGGCGCAGGGCGCCGCGCAGCCGGCAGGCGGAGCTCAGCGGGCAGGGGGCCGAGGTGGCGGTGCCCTCGCAGTCGACGACGTCGCCGTCGCCCTCGAAGGCCCTGACCAGGCCACCCACCGAGGCGTTACGGCCCGCCTCGGTGAGGGCCAGGCCGCCGCCCCTGCCGCGCCGGGTCGTGAGCAGCCCCATGTGCTGGAGCTCGGCGACCACCTTCGCGGCATGGGTGTACGGCGCGTCCGTGGCCGTCGAGACGTCCCGTGTCGTCGGGTTGGATTCGTCGGTCACGGCGAGGCGCATGAGGACCCGGAGAGCCAGGTCGGTGGAGCGCAGAAGCCGCATACCAGGCAGCGTAGGTAATGCGCATCCGGGGTTCAAATTATTCGCGGTGGAGGATCTGTGCGGAGGCTGTGGTCGTACGTCCCGGCCCGATGTCCCCGCCCTCTACGACGCGCCACACCTTCCCTACTACGATCAGCTGATCCGTTCGTCCCACGCCTCCCCGAAGGGCATTCCCCATGGGCTCCGCCAAGAAGAGCAGCGCCGCACGCACGGCTCGCATAGAGGAGATGCGGCGCGCCGAACAGGCCCGCGAGCGCCGCAACCGGATCCTCACCATCGTCGCCAGTGCGGTGGTCGTCGGCGGGCTCGTCGCCGGGGGAGTGGTGCTCGTCCGGTCGCAGTCGGACGACGGGGGCGGCACCGCGGGCGGCTCCACGAGCGCGGGCAAGCTCGTCACCGGCAAGGACGGCGTGCGTACCTGGAAGGGCGAGCTGGGGCGCAACCATGTGACCAAGGCCGTGGACTATCCCGTCGCCCCTCCGGTGGGCGGTGACCACAACCCCGCGTGGATGAACTGCAACGGGGACGTCTACACCGACGAGATCAACGACACCAACGCCGTGCACTCGCTGGAGCACGGGGCGGTCTGGGTGACGTACAACGCCGACGCGGAGAAGGCCGACGTCGACGCGCTGGCCGCGAAGGTGAAGAAGACGCCGTACACGCTGATGAGTCCGGTGGACGGGCAGAAGGAACCCCTGTTGCTGACCGCCTGGGGGCACCAGCGGGCGGTGACCGGTGCGGACGACCCGGCCGTGGACACGTTCCTCGAGAAGTTCGTCCAGGGCGAGCAGACCCCCGAGCCCGGGGCGGCCTGCACCAACGGGCTGTCCGGATGAGGCAGTGGGGGCTGGTCGCGGGCGCCGCGGCGACGGCGCTCGTCGCGGCCGGCGCGATCACCTTCGCGGTGGCCGGGGACGAGGGCTCCTCGGACTCGGTGCCCACCGCCGGCTCCGCGGACGCCGGGTTCGCCCGGGACATGGCCGTGCATCATCAGCAGGCCGTCGAGATGTCGTACATCGTGCGCGACCGGACGGACGACGAGGAGGTCCGGCGGCTCGCCTACGACATCGCCCAGACGCAGGCCAACCAGCGGGGCATGCTGATCGGCTGGCTCGACCTGTGGGAGCTGCCCAAGGTGTCCGCGGATCCGCCCATGACCTGGATGGGGATGGGCGACACCGCGTCCGGCGAGGACGGGGCGCTGATGCCGGGGATGGCGACCCATACCGAGATGGAGCGGCTGGGGACGCTGGACGGGAAGCGGGCCGAGGTCTTCTACCTCCAGCTCATGACGGACCATCACAAGGGCGGGGTGCACATGGCCCAGGGGTGTGTGCGTGCCTGCGAGGTCGGGGTCGAGAAGCGGCTCGCGCGGGGGATGGTCGAGGCGCAGGAGTCGGAGATCGCGCTGATGGCGTCGATGCTGAAGGAACGGGGCGCGGCTGCCCGGCCGTAGCGGCCGGCCACGGGGGACCCGGGGACCCGAGACATCGTGTCGGTTTGACGATTACACTGGGCCGCGTGCCTCAACTACGTCTCGCCCTGAATCAGATCGACTCGAGCGTCGGCGACATCGCCGGCAACGCCGAAACGATTGTCCGCTGGACCCGGCACTCCGCCGAGCAGGGGGCGCACCTCGTGGCGTTCCCCGAAATGGTGCTGACCGGGTATCCCGTCGAGGACCTCGCCCTGCGGTCGTCCTTCGTGGAGGCCTCGCGCGCGGCGCTGCGCTCGCTCGCCGCGCGGCTGGCCGAAGAGGGCTTCGGGAAACTGCCGGTGGTCGTCGGCTACCTCGACCGCAGCTCCGCCGCCCAGCCGAAGTACGGGCAGCCGGCGGGCGCGCCGCAGAACGCCGGCGCCGTGCTGTACGGGGGCGAGGTGGCGCTGACCTTCGCCAAGCACCACCTGCCGAACTACGGCGTCTTCGACGAGTTCCGGTACTTCGTGCCCGGTGACACCATGCCCGTGGTGCGGGTACGGGGTGTCGACGTCGCCCTCGCCATCTGCGAGGACCTCTGGCAGGACGGGGGGCGGGTGCCGGCGGCGCGCTCGGCGCGGGCCGGGCTGCTGCTGTCGGTCAACGCCTCGCCGTACGAGCGCGACAAGGACGACACCCGGCTGGAGCTCGTGCGCAAGCGGGCGCAGGAGGCCGGGTGCACGACCGCGTACCTCGCGATGATGGGCGGACAGGACGAACTCGTCTTCGACGGGGACTCCATCGTGGTCGACCGTGACGGCGAGGTGGTGGCGCGGGCGCCGCAGTTCTCCGAGGCGTGTGTCGTGGTCGATCTCGAACTGCCGGCCGCCGCGGCCGACGCGCCGGTGGGGGTGGTGGACGACGGGCTGCGGATCGACCGGGTCGTGCTGTCGGAGGAGCCCGTGCCCGCGTACGACGCCGCGTCGCCCGGCGGGTACGCCGAGCGGCTCGACGACGACGAGGAGGTGTACTCCGCGCTGGTCGTGGGGCTGCGGGCGTACGTCGCGAAGAACGGGTTCCGGTCCGTGCTGATCGGGCTGTCCGGGGGGATCGACTCGGCGCTCGTCGCCGCGATCGCCTGTGACGCGGTGGGTGCGGAGAACGTATACGGCGTGTCCATGCCGTCGAAGTACTCGTCGGAGCACTCCAAGGACGACGCGGCGGAGCTGGCGCGGCGGACGGGGCTGAACTTCCGGACGGTCGCCATCGAGCCGATGTTCGACGCGTACATGGGCGCGCTGGGGCTGACCGGGCTCGCGGAGGAGAACCTGCAGTCACGGCTGCGGGGGACGCTGCTGATGGCGATCTCCAACCAGGAGGGGCACATCGTGCTGGCTCCGGGGAACAAGTCGGAGCTGGCGGTGGGGTACTCGACGCTGTACGGCGACTCGGTCGGGGCGTACGGGCCGATCAAGGACGTGTACAAGACATCGGTGTTCCGGCTGGCCGAGTGGCGCAACCGCGCGGCGGCGGAGCGGGGGCAGACGCCGCCGATCCCGGAGAACTCGATCGCGAAGCCGCCGAGCGCGGAGCTGCGGCCAGGACAGGTGGACACCGACTCGCTGCCGGACTACCCGGTGCTGGACGCGATCCTGGCGCTGTACGTGGACCGGGACCGCGGGGCCGACGAGATCGTCGCCGCCGGGTTCGACGCGGAACTGGTGGCGAAGACGCTGCGGATGGTGGACCGGGCGGAGTACAAGCGCCGGCAGTATCCGCCGGGCACGAAGATCTCCCCGAAGGGCTTCGGCAAGGACCGCCGCCTGCCGATCACCAACGGCTGGCGCGAGGGAACACCGGCCTGACGCGCGGGGCGGTCCCCTCCGGAACGGCGGACATCCGACGGACGTGCACGTCCAACCGTGAACGGCCACCCGCCCCTGCCGCACCGTCCCACCCGTCGATCTTCGTCCGCTGCTCCCCGGCGAGCCGGCGCGCGGGCGCGCGGGCGCGCGGGCTCGCGGGCTCGCCGGCTCGCCGGGGAGATGACGGCACGCCGAGCGGCACAAGGGAGCTCCACCTGGGCCGTCCGCACGGCCGGTGCGGGGCTCCCTCAACCCGGGTTTCTCTCATGGGGAGCTGATGTAACGCGGCGCCGGAGCTGGTCACGCGGGCCACCACCGAGTCCGCGCGGCAGGCGACGCGCACCGGCCCAGGGCGACAGACACCCGCGGCCAGGCCGGTCGGTCGACCGGTCATGCTCATGGCTCCGGCCTTGATGGGGCGAGCCGTACGATGAGGCGTGACGGTAAGGCACATCGACATCGACGTCGACGACAGCGATCTGCAGCTGATCAAGGAGGCTGCCGCCCGCCGGGGGGTGTCGGAGGCGGAGATGATCCGCGAAGGCATTCACCAGATCGCCATGGCGTACGGCGTTCGGGCCGGGCTGTTCGTGGCGGATGAGGAGAATGAGGAGACCTTCACCCCAGGGGTGTCCGACATCGGGGCCCGCGGTGATTGACAGACGGGCGGGAGATGCTAGAGATCGTCGGGGAGGAGCCGGAAGGCCGCGTGTGAGGTGAGCGGGCGGACGGTTCGGAAGTCCTTCCGGTCGAGCGTGAGTACGGCGTCCGTGGCGTACTCGCGAGCCATGACCGCGATCATCGAGTCGGCCAGGTCGAGGGCGAGTTCCCGGTACCTGCGCTGAATGAGTCTGGCGTCCGCGAGCAGCCCGACGTGCGTGTCACCCAGGACGTAGCGTCCGGTTCTGGCTTGTGCCACGAGCGTGTCCAGGACCTGCCCCGCGGCGTCCTTGCCGAACCGGCGGCTCAGCAGGTGGTCCAGCTCGGCGAGGACGAGCTGGGGAACCACCAGCAGGCCTGCCGTGTCCATCACGTGACGGGCTGCCTTGTGCTCGGTGCAGCTGCGGTCCACCGAGGCGATGATCCCCGACGTGTCGGCGATGACGATCACTTACGAGGCCTCGTTCCATCGGCCGAAGCCCGTCTCGCCGAGTATGTCGTCACCTCGCTCCGCGAAGCCGGGGTCGCCGCTGTCGAAGACGGGAAGTCCCACGGGCTCGTCCCAGACCCGATTGCGCGCGATGGCGAGGCGGACGCCCTCACGGATCAGCTCGGCTTCGCTGACTCCTTGCCGCGCAGCCGTGTCCTTGAGGTCGTGAAGATCGTCTTCCTCGAGGTAGACCGTGGTTCGCTTCAGGCTCATGAACGTATGGTACCTCTGCCATACGCGGGTGACGTGCCTAGTTCTCCGCCTGCTCCCTCAGCACCTTGTGCAGGGGCTCCTCCCCCCGCCTGCGGTACTCCTGCACCGCCCAGCCGTTGCCGTCCGGGTCGGTGAAGTACATGAACGTGGCGCCGTCGGCCTCGGCGTACCGGACCGGTTCGGAGACGTCCAGGCCCCGTTCGACCAGTTCCGCGCGGGCCGCGTTGATGTCGGCGACGCACAGCTGGAGTCCTTGGTAGGTGCCGGGGGCGGGGGTGGGGCCGGGGGTCGACTCCCACAGTGTGTCACCGAGGGCGATGGAGCAGCCGGAGCCGGGCGGGGTCAGCTGGACGATGCGCATGCCCGGCATGACCTCCTGGTCGATGTCGACGTGGAAGCCGACCTTGTCCCGGTAGAAGTCCCTGGCCCGGTCGATGTCGCTCACCGGGAGCGGGATCACTTCGAGGGTCATGTCCATGAAACGAAAGACTCCTTCTCGCGTACGGCGTCGGGCGAACCGTCACCCGGTCCGGGGCGGCGGCGGCTCCCCCTTACCGAACCCGATCACGGCCCGCGGCGCCACCGAAACCGCCCATCAGGGCACAGCCGCCTCGCCGCCCGTCCTGGACCTCGCGGTGTCGGGAGCCGCTGTACCCGGCTCGCGCGGGCGCGGTCCGTACGGCGTCGCCGCCCGCGACCGCGGCGTGGCCCCTTGTGCCAGGTGTCGGAGCCGGTGGCAGGCACGATCAGCCGGTGGTCGGCACGATCGGCGGGTGCCGCGCCGGGCTGTGGGTCTCGCGCTCGTCCGGCCGGCCGGTGCGGAGGTGCGGCCTGCCCGCCTGCCGGACGGCCGGGAACGGGGCGACGTGGGCGGGCCTGGGAGGTCCGGAAGAGTCCCGCCCCGGTGATCAGCCGCCGCACCGTGGAGCAGGGCGGTGCGCCCGGTTCCGGATCGCCGCGGTGCGGGCCGTGGCGGGGCTCGGGGGCGTCGCTCACGGGGGACTCCGTGCGGCCCCCGGCGGCCCGCGTACCTCCACCGGACTGAGTCCGGCTGTGGAGCCCGGTCCCGGAGCCCGGTTGTGGAGCCCGGTCCCGGAGCCTGGTCCCGGAGCCCGGTTGTGGAGCCTGGTTCCGGAGTCCGGCTGTGGAGCCTGGTTCCGGAGTCCGGCTGTGGAGCCTGGTCCCGGAGCCCGGTCTCGGAGTCCGGCTGTGGAGCCTGGTCCCGGAGCCCGGTCTCGGAGCCCGGCCCTGGAGCCCGGTCTCGGAGTCCGGTCTCGGAGTCCGGTCTCGGAGTCCGGCTGTGGAATCCGGTCCCGGAGCCCGGTCCCGGAACCCCGCTCCGGGACTCGTTGCCGGTCACGCCCGGGCCGCTCGTCCGTACTCCGGCTAGGCTCATGGCCGTACGACCGTGATCGATCCGAGGCATGAAGGAGGCCGGGGATGACGTCGGCGCCGGGGCGCAGGAGCAGTACTTTCACGCGGCTGCTGCGGCACGGTTTCACCGACCCCTCCGCCGCCGAGCGGCTGCTGGACAGTGCCGGCCCGGCGCCCCTGCGCGACGATCCCGTGCTGCTGGACGCGCTCGGCGCGACCGCCGACCCGGATCTCGCGCTGCTCGGGCTCGTGCGGCTGCTGGAGGCGCAGGACGGGGCCACCGCCCGCCAGGAACTGCTGGACACCCTGATAGCGGCCAAGCCGCTGCGGGACCGGCTGCTCGGGGTGCTGGGCGCGTCCGAGGCGCTCGCCGATCATCTGGCCCGGCACCCCAGCGACTGGCAGGCCCTCGTCACCTACGAGCCGCGTGATCTCCATCCCGGCGTCCTGGAGTTCGAGCGAGGTCTCGCCGAAGCCGGCGATCCGGTCCGGCTCCGGGTCGCCTACCGGCGCTGTCTGCTGTCCATCGCCGCCCGTGACGTCTGCGGCACCATCGAGGTCGCCCAGACCGCCGCCGAGCTCGCCGACCTCGCCACCGCCACCCTGCGCGCCGCCCTCGCCCTCGCCGAGGCCGACGCGCCCGAGGATGCCGCGCTGTGCCGGCTCGCGGTGATCGCGATGGGCAAGTGCGGGGGACACGAGCTCAACTACGTCTCCGACGTCGACGTGATCTTCGTGGGCGAGGCGGCGGGCGGGGCCGACGAGGACAAGGCACTGCGCGCCGCGACCCGGCTCGCCTCGCACATGATGCGGATCTGCTCCGAGACCACCGTCGAGGGCTCCATCTGGCCCGTCGACGCCAATCTGCGCCCGGAGGGCCGCAACGGGCCGCTGGTGCGCACCCTCGCCTCCCACCTCGCGTACTACCAGCGCTGGGCGAAGACCTGGGAGTTCCAGGCGCTGCTCAAGGCCCGCCCGGTCGCCGGTGACCGCGCCCTCGGCGAGGAGTACCGCGCCGCGGTCCGGCCGCTGGTGTGGCAGGCCGCCGAGCGGGACAACTTCGTCGCCGACGTGCAGAAGATGCGCCGCCGGGTGGTGGAGAACATCCCCGCCGCCGAGATCGACCGCCAGCTCAAGCTCGGCCCGGGAGGCCTGCGGGACGTCGAGTTCGCCGTGCAGCTGCTCCAGCTGGTGCACGGCCGCGCCGACGCCACCCTGCGCAGCGGAACCACCCTCGACGCGCTGAAGGCCCTCGCCGCCGGCGGCTACGTCGGCCGTGCGGACGCCGCCCAGCTCGACGACGCCTACCGCTTCCTGCGCTCCATGGAGCACCGCATCCAGCTCCACCGGCTGCGCCGCACGCACCTGGTCCCCGAGGACGAGGCCGATCTGCGCCGGCTGGCCCGCTCGCTGGGTCTGCGCACCGAGCCGGTCACCACCCTGAACCGCGAATGGAAGCGGCACGCCTCCGTCGTACGGCGGCTGCACGAGAAGCTGTTCTACCGGCCGCTGCTCGACGCCGTCGCCGCGCTCGCCCCCGGTGAGGCCCGGCTCAGCGCGGAGGCCGCGCGCGAGCGCATGGTGGCCCTCGGGTACGCCGACCCGGCCGCCGCGCTGCGCCACCTGGAGGCGCTGGCGTCCGGCGTCACCCGCAAGGCCGCCATCCAGCGCACCCTGCTGCCCGTGCTGCTCGGCTGGTTCGCGGACTCCGCAGACCCGGACGCCGGTCTGCTCACCTTCCGCAAGGTCTCCGACGCGCTCGGCAAGACCCCCTGGTACCTGCGGCTGCTGCGCGACGAGGGAGCCGCCGCCGAGAACCTCGCCCGGGTGCTCTCCGCCGGACGGCTCGCCCCGGACCTGCTGATGCGCGCCCCCGAGGCGGTGGCGCTGCTCGGCGACGGGGACGGCGGGGGACTCACCCCCCGCTCCCGCGCCGCCCTTGAGCAGGAGATGCTCGCCGCCGTCCGCCGCGCCGACAACGCCGTCCAGGCCGTCACCGCCGCCCGCGGGGTGCGCCGCCGCGAACTGTTCCGTACCTCCGCCGCCGACATCGTCGGCTCCTACGGCACCGAGTCGCAGCCCGCCGAGGCCGACCAGGGCGCCCTGGTGGACCTGGTGGGCGGCGCGGTGTCCGACCTGACGGCCGCCACCCTCGCCGGTACGCTCCGGGCCGTGGTCCGGGAGGGCTGGGGGGACACGCTCCCCACCCGGTTCGCGATCATCGGCATGGGCCGCTTCGGCGGACACGAGCTGGGCTACGGCTCCGACGCGGACGTCCTGTTCGTGCACGAGCCGCGCGACGGCGTGGACGAGCGGGAGGCGTCCGAGGCCGCGAACAAGGTCGTCGCCGAGATGCGCCGGCTGCTCCAGGTCCCCAGCGCCGACCCGCCGCTGCTGATCGACGCCGACCTGCGCCCGGAGGGCAAGCAGGGTCCGCTGGTGCGCACCCTGAAGTCGTACGAGGCGTACTACCGCCGCTGGTCGCTGGTCTGGGAGCGGCACGCGCTGCTGCGCGCCGAGCACGTCGCCGGGGACGAGGAACTGGGCCGCCGCTTCATCGAGCTGGTCGACCCGCTGCGCTATCCGGCAGGCGGCCTGGACGAGGAAGCCGTCCGGGAGATCCGGCGGCTGAAGGCCCGCATGGAGTCCGAACGGCTGCCGCGCGGCGCCGACCCCAAGCTGCACACCAAGCTGGGGCCCGGCGGGCTGTCGGACGTGGAGTGGACCGTGCAGCTGCTCCAGCTGCGGCACGGCGCGGAGGAGCCCGGCCTGCGCACGACGCGGACGCGCGAGGCGCTGGCCGCCGCCCGCACGGCCGGGATGATCTCCGAGGAGGACGCCCACGTCCTCGACGAGGCCTGGGTGCTGGCCACCCGCGTGCGCAACGCGGTGATGCTGGTCCGGGGCCGCGCGGGGGACACCTTCCCGACCGCGCCCCGGGAACTGGGCGCCGTCGGCCGCTACCTGGGCTACGGCCCGGGCCACGCGGGCGACATGCTCGACGCCTACCGGCGGACGGCGCGGCGGGCGCGGGGTGTGGTGGAGGAACTGTTCTACGGAGGGTCGTAGAGCCCTTCCCGGGTGAACCCTTCCCGGGCAAGCCCTCCCCGGACGGGAGGTCCCGTACTCATCCCTGCTTGGGCACCGGAATC
The DNA here is from genome assembly GCF_044540255.1 of Streptomyces sp. NPDC086080. Taxonomy (NCBI): domain Bacteria; kingdom Bacillati; phylum Actinomycetota; class Actinomycetes; order Kitasatosporales; family Streptomycetaceae; genus Streptomyces; species Streptomyces sp. NPDC086080. The sequence continues at coordinate 19,271 of NZ_JBITRU010000032.1, read as the reverse complement.
CGCTCCGGCTTCCGCTCCGGCTCCCGCTCCGGTGTCCGCTCCTGCTTCCGCTTCTCCCGTTCGGGGGCGCGTCTGGGCAGGGCGTACGGCTGACATCCGTACCAGAGCAGCGCGATCCCGTAGCCGACGGACAGGCAGATCACACCGCCCACCGCGTCCAGCCAGAAGTGGTTGGCGGTGGCGACGATGACCACCAGGGTGGCCGCCGGGTACACCAGACCCAGGACCCGCACCCAGGGAACGGAGGCCAGGGCGAAGATGGTCAGACCGGCCCAGACCGACCAGCCGATGTGCATCGAGGGCATCGCGGCGTACTGGTTGGACATGTTCTTCAGGTCCCCGGAGGCCATCGAACCCCAGGTCTGGTGCACCAGCACGGTGTCGACGAAATCCTGGCCGTTCATCAGCCGGGGCGGGGCCAGCGGATACAGGTAGTAGCCGACCAGGGCGAAGCCCGTCGTGGTGAACAGGACCAACCGGGTCGCCGCGTACCGGCCGGGATGACTACGGTAGAGCCACACCAGAACACCCAGCGTGACCACGAAGTGCAACGTGGCGTAGTAGTAGTTCATACCGACGATGAGCCATGTCACCGAGTTCACGGCGTGGTTGACGGACTCCTCGAAGGCCAGGCCCAGTTGCTGCTCCGCCCGCCAGATCCAGTCGGCGTTGCGCAGCGCCTCGGCCCGCTGTTCGGGTACGGCGTTGCGGATGAGCGAGTACGTCCAGTAACTGATCGCGATCAGCAGGATCTCGAACCACAGCCGGGGGCGGCGGGGCGTGCGCGCACGGGGCAGGAAGCGCCGCCCTGTCGTCTCGTCCGCGACGGGGGGTGCTGCGGCCTCCTGCCGGCCTTCCAGCGTGGTCACGGTCGGTTCACCCATGGGCACAGAGTCTGCCAGAAAAGATGTCCCCCTAGGATCATCCCTCGGTCGGGCCGGACCCGCACGTTCTCCCTCCGGGGGCGGGCGGTCGCCCTCCTCCCGGAGAGGTGCGTGAATGGCCGTTCCTCCACCCTAGGAACGACCCCGGTCCCCCGGCGCCGACGCGGTCGAACCGCGCACCACCAGCTCCGGCATGAACACGAACTCGCTGTGGGGTGCGGGCGTTCCGCCGATCTCCTCGAGCAGGGTGCGCACCGCGGCCTGGCCCATCGCCGGGACCGGTTTACGGACCGTCGTCAGCGGTGGGTCGGTGAAGGCGATCAGCGGGGAGTCGTCGAAGCCGACCACCGAGATGTCCTTCGGCACGTCCAGACCGCGCTGCCGGGCCGCCCGTATCGCGCCCAGCGCCATCATGTCGCTCGCGCACACCACCGCCGTGCAGCCGCGGTCCATCAGCGCGCTGGCGGCCGCCTGGCCGCCCTCCAGGGTGTACAGCGAGTGCTGGACCAGCTCCGTCTCGACCGTCTCGGCGCTCAGGCCCAGTTGTTCCTGCACGGCGCGGACGAAGCCCTCTATCTTGCGCTGCACCGGGACGAACCGCTTCGGCCCGAGCGCGAGCCCGATCCGGGTGTGACCGAGGGAGGCGAGGTGGGTGACGGCCAGCGACATCGCGGCCCGGTCGTCGGGGGAGATGAACGGCGCCTGCACCTTCGGCGAGAAACCGTCCACGAGCACGAACGGAACGCCCCGCGCCCGCAGCCGCTCGTAGCGCTGCATGTCGGCGGTGGTGTCCGCGTGCAGTCCGGAGACGTAGATGATGCCGGCCACGCCGCGGTCCACGAGCATCTCGGTGAGCTCGTCCTCGGTCGACCCGCCGGGGGTCTGGGTGGCGAGCACCGGGGTGTATCCCTGACGGGTCAGCGCCTGCCCGATGACCTGGGCCAGTGCCGGGAAGATCGGGTTCTCCAGCTCGGGGGTGATCAGTCCGACCAGGCCCTCGCTGCGCTGCCGCAGCCGCACCGGGCGCTCGTAGCCCAGGACGTCGAGGGCGGCGAGCACGGACTGGCGGGTGGTGGCGGCGACGCCCGGCTTGCCGTTGAGGACCCGGCTGACGGTCGCCTCGCTCACCCCCGCCTGAGCAGCGATATCAGCAAGCCGAGTGGTCACAGGAGTGGACTGTAGCTGCCGGTTCGCACCTTGCACACCGACAGGACGCCTGGTGCGCGCCGTCGGACGGCCCGCTGTGGGCTGCTGGGTCATCGCGATCCCTCGTGTCGTGGTCGGCGTCCGGTCCGCAAGGGATGATTCCCCCGGCGGTGACGGATGGCAAGTGCTTGCAGAGTCTTGCACAACAGTGCGAACCCCTGCCGTACGGGCGGAAACCCGGGTCGCGCCACGGTCGAGAACAGGTCACGGCGGCATAACTCTCGACCTGGCTTGCAAAACTTTTCTGCAAGGTCTTTCGAAAAGGTTCCGGCGCTGTTACGTTCACGTCGCCCGGCCGCCGCAACGGCGCAGTCGGCACTTCGCAGGACGGCAGACGGGGCCGGCCTGCACGGGCTTTCACCCTCAAGGAGAACCTCATGCGGCGTGGCATAGCGGCCACCGCGCTGGTGGCGTCCCTCGCCCTCGCGGCGACGGCCTGCGGCGGAGACAGCGACAGCGGCGACAAGGCCGAAGGACCGGTCACCATCACCTGGTGGGACACCTCCAACGCGACCAACGAGGCGCCTACCTACCAGGCCCTGGTCAAGGAGTTCGAGGCCGCGAACAAGGACATCAAGGTCAAGTTCGTCAACGTCCCGTTCGACCAGGCGCAGAACAAGTTCGACACCGCCGCCGGTTCCAAGGGCGCGCCCGACGTGCTGCGCTCCGAGGTCGGCTGGACCCCCGCCTTCGCCAAGAAGGGCTTCTTCCTGCCGCTGGACGGCACCGAGGCCCTCGCCGAGCAGGACAAGTTCAAGTCCAACCTGCTGGAGCAGGCCAAGTACGAGGGCAAGACCTACGGCGTCCCCTTCACCACGGACACCCTCGCCTTCGTCTACAACAAGGCGCTGTTCGCCAAGGCCGGCGTCGAGGCCCCCAAGACCTGGGACGACCTGAAGAAGGCCGCGGCCACCATCAAGGCCAAGACCGGCGTCGACGGCTACTGGGGCTCCACGGCCGGCTACTACGCCCAGTCGTTCCTCTACGGCGAGGGCACCGACATGGTGGACGCCGAGGCCAAGAAGATCACCGTGAAGTCGCCCGAGGCCAAGAAGGCGTACGGCACCTGGCTGAGCCTCTTCGAGGGCAAGGGCCTGCACAAGGCCGACGTGACCGCGGACGCCTACGCCCACATCCAGGACGCGTTCGTCAACGGCAAGGTCGCCTCGATCATCCAGGGCCCGTGGGAGATCACCAACTTCTACAAGGGCACCGCGTTCAAGGACAAGAACAACCTCGGCATCGCCACCGTCCCGGCCGGATCGGCCGGCAAGGCGGGCGCCCCGACCGGCGGCCACAACCTCTCGGTCTACGCCGGCTCCAGCAAGGAGAAGCAGGAGGCCGCGCTGAAGTTCGTGAACTTCATGACCTCGGCCAAGGCGCAGGAGACCATCGCGCTGAAGAACTCCACGCTGCCCACGCGTGACGACGCCTACACCGACCAGGTCAAGGCCGACCCGGGCATCGCCGGCTACCAGACGGTCCTCGCGGCCGCCCAGCCGCGCCCGGCGCTGCCCGAGTACAGCTCGCTGTGGGGTCCGATGGACGACGAGCTGCCGCAGATCGCCGGCGGCAAGGAGTCCCTGGACAAGGGCCTCGGTGACGCGGAGATCGCGATCGCCAAGCTGGTGCCGGACTTCAGCAAGTAACGCCCGTGTGGCCGCCGGACCCGCTTCCAGGAGGGGAGGGTCCGGCGGCCGCCGGCCTGTGTGCCGTCCTCCTTGACCATCCAGAAGGTGCCGAACCATGACAGTCGCCATCGACCGTGCGACCGGCAAGCGCCGCGGTGACCGCGCGCCCCGCCCCGGGCCGGTCAGCCGCCTGAAGCGCGGATACCAGAAGTACTGGTACGCCTACGCCATGATCGCGCCGGTGGCGCTGGTGCTCGGCGTCATCGTGCTGTACCCCCTGGCGTACGGCTTCTACCTCACGCTCACCGACGCCGACAGCCTCAACTCGGCGCGCACCATCGGCGTCAACGAGATCGAGGCCACCTGGAAGTTCATCGGCATCGACAACTACGCCGACATCCTGTGGGGCGAGACGGCCTACGACCGCTTCTGGTCCAAGTTCATCTGGACCATCGTGTGGACGGCGGCCTGTGTCGCCCTGCACTACAGCATCGGCCTGGGCCTGGCGCTGCTGCTCAACCAGAAGCTGCGCGGCCGTACCTTCTACCGGCTGGTCCTGATCCTGCCGTGGGCCGTGCCGACCTTCGTCACCGTCTTCGGCTGGCGGTTCATGCTCGCCGACGCCGGCATCATCAACTCCGGCCTGGACTTCCTCGGCCTGCCCACCCCGGCGTGGCTGGAGGACACCTTCTGGCAGCGGTTCGCCGCCATCATGGTCAACACCTGGTGCGGCGTGCCGTTCATGATGATCTCCCTGCTCGGCGGGCTGCAGTCCATCGACGCCACCCTGTACGAGGCGGCCGAGATGGACGGCGCGACCGCCTGGCAGCGCTTCCGCCATGTCACCCTGCCCGGCCTGCGCTCGGTCAGCTCCACCGTGGTCCTGCTCGGTGTCATCTGGACCTTCAACCAGTTCGCCGTGATCTTCCTGCTGTTCGGCAACACCGCCCCGGAGGCACAGATCCTCGTGACCTGGGCCTATCAGCTCGGCTTCGGACAGCAGCCGCGCGAGTTCGCCGAGTCGGCCGCCTACGGCATGCTGCTGCTGGCCATCCTGGTCGTCTTCACCTCCTTCTACCGCCGCTGGCTGAACCGCAATGACCAGCAGCTCGCGATCTGAGGCAGGAGTCCCCATGAGCACCTCCACCGTCACCACCACTGCTCCGGCGGACCGGCCCGCCGACGACAAGGCCCCGGCCCGGCCGTCCCGCCGGCGCGGCGAGGTCGGCCCGCTCGCGAAGCTCACCTCGCACGGCGTCCTGACCGTGGCCGGTCTGATCGCGCTGTTCCCGGTCGCCTGGCTGCTCTTCCTGTCCCTCGGCCCCGACAAGGACGACTATCTGCGTCCCGGCGGCATCTGGGGCAAGATGACACTGGACAACTACACATACGTCCTGCAGAACACGAACTTCTTCGACTGGCTGAAGAGCTCGCTGATCGTCTCGCTCGGTACCACGTTCATCGGCGTCCTCGTCGCGGCCACCACCGGCTACGCGGTCTCCCGCATGCGCTTCCCCGGGTACAAGAAGTTCATGTGGGTGCTGCTGCTCACCCAGATGTTCCCGGTGGCCGTCCTGATGGTCCCGATGTACCAGATCCTCTCGGACCTGCAGCTCATCGACACCTACCTCGGACTCATCCTCGTCTACTGCTCGACGGCGGTGCCGTACTGCGCCTGGCTGATGAAGGGCTACTTCGACACCATCCCGTTCGAGATCGACGAGGCGGGACGCGTCGACGGGCTGACCCCGATCGGAACGTTCGTGCGGTTGATCCTGCCGCTCGCCCGGCCCGGTCTCGCGGTCGCCGCGTTCTACAGTTTCATCACCGCGTTCGGCGAGGTCGCCTTCGCCACGACGTTCATGCTCGACGACGAGAAGTACACCCTCGCCGTCGGTCTGCAGAGCTTCGTCAGCGAGCACGACGCGCAGCGCAACCTGATGGCCGCCACCGCGGTCCTGATCGCGATACCGGTCTCCGCGTTCTTCTACCTCGTGCAGAAGAACCTGGTCACCGGCCTGACCGCCGGCGGCACGAAGGGCTGACCCCCTTCCCGGCACGACTCCCGCGCGCCTGATACGCGCGGGTAGGCGGCCGCGGTGCCCATCCGACCCCGCTGTCACCGCGGCCGCCTCGTCTCCCGCCCCTGCCGCCGACCCCACTCGCTCCCCCGACCGCACTCGTATCAAGGACGACATGAGCCAGCAGCACTCCGCCGCCCCGGCCCCGACCCCCACGACCGACGTGGCCGTCGCCACCGTCTCCCGGCGCCGTGACTGGTGGCGGGACGCGGTGATCTACCAGGTGTATCCGCGCAGCTTCGCCGACAGCAACGGTGACGGCATGGGCGACCTGGAAGGCATCCGTTCCCGCCTGCCGTACCTGCGCGACCTCGGGGTGGACGCCGTGTGGCTGAGCCCCTTCTACGCCTCCCCGCAGGCCGACGCCGGCTACGACGTCGCCGACTACCGTGCCGTCGACCCGATGTTCGGCACCCTGCTCGACGCGGACGCGCTGATCCGTGACGCCCACCAACTGGGCCTCAGGATCATCGTCGACCTGGTGCCCAACCACTCCTCCGACCAGCACGAGTGGTTCAAGCGCGCTCTCGCCGAGGGCCCCGGATCGCCCTCGCGCGACCGCTACTACTTCCGCCCCGGCAAGGGCGCCCACGGGGAACTGCCGCCCAACGACTGGGAGTCGATCTTCGGCGGCCCGGCCTGGACCCGCGTCACCGAGCCCGACGGCACCCCGGGCGAGTGGTACCTGCACCTCTTCGCGCCCGAGCAGCCCGACTTCAACTGGGAGCACCCGGCGGTCGGCGACGAGTTCCGCTCCATCCTGCGCTTCTGGCTGGACATGGGCGTGGACGGCTTCCGCATCGACGTCGCCCACGGCATGGTGAAGGCGGAGGGCCTGCCCGACCTCGGAGGCCACGAGCAGCTGAAACTGCTGGGCAACGATGTCATGCCGTTCTTCGACCAGGACGGCGTGCACGACATCTACCGCCAGTGGCGGCTCATCCTCGACGAGTACTCGGATGCACTGGGGCCCGCAGGGCCTTCCGCAGAAGGGCGGGGGCGGGAGACGGGCGGGCGGATCTTCGTCGCGGAGGCGTGGACCCCGACCGTCGAGCGCACGGCGAACTACGTCCGCCCCGACGAGCTGCACCAGGCGTTCAACTTCCAGTACCTGGGCACCCACTGGGACGCCGGGGAGCTGCGTACGGTCATCGACCGCACCCTGGACGCCATGCGCCCGGTCGGCGCCCCCGCCACCTGGGTGCTGTCCAACCACGACGTCACCCGGCACGCCACCCGCTTCGCCAACCCGGCGGGCCTGGGCACCCAGATCCGGCTGGCCGGCGACCGCGAACTGGGTCTGCGGCGGGCGCGCGCGGCGACGCTGCTGATGCTGGCGCTGCCCGGCTCGGCGTACGTCTACCAGGGCGAGGAGCTGGGCCTGCCGGACGTCGTGGACCTGCCGGACGAGGTGCGCCAGGACCCGGCGTACTTCCGGGGCGCGGGCCAGGACGGCTTCCGCGACGGCTGCCGGGTGCCGATCCCGTGGACCCGCGAGGGTTCCTCCTTCGGCTTCGGCGACGGTGGCAGCTGGCTGCCGCAGCCGGCGGGCTGGGGCGAGCTGAGCATCGAGGCGCAGACCGGCGACCCGGGCTCCACCCTGGAGCTGTACCGCAGCGCGCTCGCGGTGCGCCGGGACCGGGCCGACCTCGGCGCGGGTGACGCGGTGGAGTGGCTGCGGGCCCCGGAGGGCGTCCTGGCCTTCCGTCGCGGTGACGTCGTCTGCGTCGCGAACACCACGGGCGTGCCGGTGACCGTGCCGGCGTACGGCCGTGTGCTGATCGCCAGCGGAGAGGTCGCCGAAAGCGGTGGCGAGGCGACGGTCCCGGCGGACACCACCGTGTGGTGGACCGCGGGCTGACGAACGTCCCGCGACTTTTTCCTTGAAGTTGGTACGGCCCGCTGCCCTTTCGGGTGGCGGGCCTCTACCATCTGCGTTGCCGGAATGTTTCTGAAGGTTTCAGCAAGAAGCTTCAGTCGGCGCCATCCCCCACGCCCTTCGATGAAGAAGGAACCCCACATGGCACGCAGAACCCTCGCCGTGGTCACCGCACTCGCGGCAGCCATGGTTGTCATGACCCCGACCGGGGCGCAGGCGACCCCGCCGGGCAGCAAGGACGTCACGGCCGTCCTGTTCGAGTGGAACTTCGCCTCCGTGGCCCGCGAGTGCACCCACACCCTCGGCCCCGCGGGCTACGGATACGTCCAGGTCTCCCCGCCCGCCGAACACATACAGGGCGCGCAGTGGTGGACGTCGTACCAGCCCGTCAGCTACAAGATAGCCGGACGGCTCGGCGACCGGACCGCCTTCAGGAACATGATCGACGCGTGCCACGCGGCCGGCGTGAAGGTCGTCGCCGACACGGTCATCAACCACATGTCCGCCGGCAACGGCACCGGTACCGGCGGCTCGTCGTACACGAAGTACACCTACCCGGGCCTGTACTCCTCGTACGACTTCGACAACTGCACCTCGCAGATCACCGACTACGGTGACCGCTGGAACGTCCAGAACTGCGAACTGGTCGGCCTCGCCGACCTCGACACCGGCGAGGACTACGTCCGCGGAGCCATCGCCACGTACATGAACGACCTGCTCTCCCTCGGGGTGGACGGCTTCCGCATCGACGCGGCCAAGCACATGCCGGCCGCCGACCTCGCCAACATCAAGTCCCGCCTGACCGATCCGAACGCGTACTGGAAGCAGGAGGTCATCCACGGCGCCGGAGAGGCCGTGCAGCCCACCGAGTACACGGGCAACGGAGACGTCCAGGAGTTCCGTTACGCCTACGACCTCAAGCGGGTCTTCAGCAACGAGAACCTCGCCTACCTGAAGAACTACGGGGAGGGCTGGGGCTACCTGAACAGTGGTGTCTCCGGCGTCTTCGTCGACAACCACGACACCGAGCGCAACGGCTCCACGCTCAGCTACAAGGACAACGCCACTTACACCCTGGCGAACGTCTTCATGCTGGCCTGGCCCTACGGCGCCCCGGACATCAACTCCGGCTACGAGTTCTCCGACCACGACGCTGGACCGCCGAACGGCGGCCAGGTGAACGCCTGCTGGCAGAACGGCTGGAAGTGCCAGCACGCCTGGCCGGAGATCAAGTCCATGGTGGCCTTCCGCAACGCCACCCGGGGGCAGTCGGTCACCAACTGGTGGGACAACGGAGGCGACGCCATCGCCTTCGGCCGGGGCAGCAAGGGCTTCGTGGCCATCAACCACGAGTCCGGCTCCCTGACCCGCACCTACCAGACCTCCCTCCCGGCGGGCACGTACTGCAACGTGCAGAGCAACACCGCGGTGACGGTGAACGGTTCGGGACAGCTGACCGCCACGCTGGCCGGCAACACCGCCCTCGCGGTGTACGCCGGCAAGTCCGGCTGCTGAACCCGCGCCGGTCGCACCGCCGTTCACGGGCGGCGGCGCGACCGGCGTCATCGATGCAACTCCTTACCGTTACTTGCAGAACCCTTGCTGTAAAGCTTTCAACGGCGATAGCGTCACGCCCGGCGCCCGGTGACGTGGCCGAAACAGGCCGCCGCCGTGGCGTGGGGTCGGACCCAATGAGCCGTAAGCGCAAGGAGTTCACGCCTTGATACCCAGATGGCCCGCGTCCCCGGGGCGCCGCACCGCACGGGGCCGGCGCGTCGCCGCCGTCACCGTGGCCGCGCTCGCCGCCGCGCTGGTGCAGCCGGTCGCCGCCCGTGCCGCCACTCCGCCCGCGCCGCCCTCGGACGCGAAGCTCGCCCAGGCGCCCGCACGGCACGACCTGACCCGCGAGCAGTTCTACTTCGTCCTGCCGGACCGTTTCGCCAACGGTGACCCGAAGAACGACCGTGGCGGACTGACCGGTTCGCGCCTCACCCACGGATACGACCCCACCGACAAGGGCTTCTACCAGGGCGGCGACCTCAAGGGCCTGACGAAGAACCTCGACTACATCAAAGGGCTGGGCACCACCGCCATCTGGATGGCGCCCCTCTTCAAGAACCAGCCCGTGCAGGGCACCGGCAAGGACGCCTCCGCCGGCTACCACGGCTACTGGATCACCGACTTCACCCAGGTCGACCCGCACTTCGGCACCAACGAGGACCTCGAGACCCTCATCGACAAGGCCCACGCCAAGGGCATGAAGGTCTTCTTCGACGTCATCACCAACCACACCGCCGATGTCGTCGACTACGAGGAGAAGTCCTACGGCTACCTCTCCAAGGGCGCCTTCCCGTACCTGACGAAGGACGGCAAGCCCTTCGACGACGCCGACTACGCCGACGGCACCCGCGCCTTCCCACGCGTGGACACCGGTTCCTTCCCGCGCACCCCCGTGGTGCCCGGCGCGAAGAAGCGGATCAAGGTCCCGTCCTGGCTCAACGACCCGGAGATGTACCACAACCGGGGCGACTCCACCTTCGCCGGAGAGTCCAGCGAGTACGGCGACTTCTCCGGCCTCGACGACCTGTGGACCGAGCGTCCCGAGGTCGTCGGCGGCATGGAGAAGATCTACCAGCGGTGGGTGAAGGACTTCGACATCGACGGCTTCCGGATCGACACCGTGAAGCACGTCAACATGGAGTTCTGGACCCAGTGGGCCACCGCCCTGGACGCCTACGCGGCCAAGAAGGGCCGGGACGACTTCTTCATGTTCGGCGAGGTCTACTCCGCCGACACGGACGTCACCGCCCCGTACGTCACCGAGGGCCGCCTCGACGCCACCCTCGACTTCCCGTTCCAGGAGGCGGCCCGCCAGTACGCCTCCCAGGGCGGCAGCGCGAAGAAGCTCGCCGCCGTCTTCGGCGCCGACCACAAGTACACGACCGACAAGGCCAACGCCTACGAGCAGGTCACCTTCCTCGGCAACCACGACATGGGCCGTATCGGGACGTTCCTGAAGCAGGACAACCCGCAGGCGTCCGACGCGGAGCTGCTGAGGAAGGACATGCTCGCCAACGAGCTGATGTTCCTCAGCCGCGGCAACCCGGTCGTCTACTACGGCGACGAGCAGGGCTTCACCGGCGCCGGCGGCGACAAGGACGCCCGCCAGACCCTCTTCGCGTCCCGCACGGCCGACTACCTCGACGACGACCTGATCGGCTCCGACCGCACCCACGCCGAGGACATCTACGACACCCGCTCGCCGCTCTACCGGCAGATCAGCGCGCTGGCGAAGCTGCGCAAGGCCCACCCGGCGCTGACCGACGGCATCCAGCAGGAGCGGTACGCCGCCGACGGCGCGGGCGTCTACGCCTTCTCCCGCACCGGCACGGGCAAGGACACCACCGAGTACGTCGTCGCCTTCAACAACGCCGGTGAGGCGCGGCAGGCCACCTTCGCGACCGGCTCCGCGTGGATGACCTTCAAGGGCATCCACGGCACCGACGCCACCGTCACCAGCGACGCCGACAAGAAGATCACCGTCACCGTCCCGGCCGGCCGCGCGATCGTCCTCAAGGCCTCCGGCCCGCTCGGCAAGCCCGCCGCGAAGCCCACGATCACCCTGACGGCCCCCGGGGCCGGCGCCACCGGCACCGTCGAGCTCACCGCCGACGTCGAGGGCGGACAGCTCAACCGGGTCGTCTTCGCCGCCCGGACCGGCAACGGGACGTGGCGGACCCTCGGCTCCGCCGACCACGCCCCCCACAAGGTCACCCACACCATCGGCGAGGACGTCCCCGCCGGCACCGCCCTGCGCTACAAGGCGGTCGTGATCGACTCGGCCGGCCGCACCGCGAGCGCCCTGGCCGCCTCCACCACCGGCACACCGCCCGTGGCGGAGCCGCCCACCGCCGCATCCCGCGACTACGCGATCGTCCACTACCAGCGCCCCGACGGCGACTACGACGACTGGGGCCTGTACGCGTGGGGCGACCTCGCGGACGGCGAGGCCACCGAATGGCCGGACAGCCACCCCTTCACCGGCCGCGACGCCTACGGCGCCTTCGCCTACGTCAAGCTCAGGCCCGGCGCGTCCGACCTCGGCTTCCTCGTCATCGACAAGGAGGGCAACAAGGACGTCGCCACCGACCGCACCATCGACCTCACCCGGACCGGCGAGATCTGGATCGAGCAGGGCGAGGAGACCGTCACCACCGAACGGCCCGAGTACCCCGCCCAGGACACCACCAAGGCGGTCCTGCACTACCACCGCGCCGACGGGAACTACGACGGCTGGGGCCTGCACACCTGGACCGGTGCCGCCCACCCCACCGACTGGTCGAAGCCCCTGGAGCCGGTGAAGACTGATGCCTATGGCGCTGTCTTCGAGGTGCCGCTCACCGAGGGTGCCACCAGCCTCAGCTACATCATCCACAAGGGCGACGAGAAGGACCTGCCGTCCGACCAGTCGCTCGACCTCAGGGCCAACGGGCACGAGGTGTGGCTGTTGAACGGCCAGGAGAAGTACCTCCTGCCGCAGCCCGTGGGCTCCGCGGCCGCCCTCGACCCGACCACCTCCAAGGCGGTCTGGATCGACCGGGACACCCTGGTCTGGGACGGCTCCGAGGCCGCCGCCTCCACCCAGCTCCTCGCCTCCCGCACCGGCTCGGTCACGGTGCGGGACGGCACCCTGGAGAGCGGCGACGCACGCTGGCTGCGCCTGACAAGTGCGACGCTCACCGAGACCCAGAAGGCGAAGTTCCCGCACCTCGCCAAGGGCACCGCCTGGTCCGTCGACCCGCGCGACCGGGACCGGGTCCGCGAGGCCCTGCGCGGCCAGGTCGTCGCCACCCAGCGCGCCGCGAACGGCGCCGTGCTCGCCGCCACCGGCGTGCAGATCGCGGGCGTCCTCGACGACCTCTACGCCTCCGGTGCCACCAAGGCCGCCCTCGGCCCGGTCTTCCGCCACGGCCGGCCCACCCTCTCCGTGTGGGCGCCGACCGCGCGGAACGTGTCGCTGGAGATCGGCGGCCGCACCGTCCGGATGAGCCGTGACGGCTCCACCGGCGTCTGGTCCGTCACCGGCCCCCGTTCCTGGCAGGGCGAGGAGTACCGGTACAAGGTCACGGTGTGGGCGCCCAGCACCCAGGAGATCACCACCAACACCGTCACCGACCCCTACTCGGTCGCGCTGACCACCGACTCCGAGCGCAGCCTCGTCGTCGACCTCGGCGACCGGCGCCTCGCCCCCAGGGGCTGGACGTCCCTCGCCAAGCCGAAGGCCGTCCCGCTGAAGGACGCCCAGATCCAGGAACTGCACATCCGCGACTTCTCCGTCGAGGACCGCACGGCGAAGAACCCGGGCACCTACCTGGCCTTCACCGACAAGGACAGCGACGGCAGCAGGCACCTGCGTGAGCTGGCGGAGTCCGGCACCTCGTACGTGCACCTGCTGCCCGCGTTCGACATCGCCACCATCCCCGAGAAGAAGTCCGACCGGTCGACCGTCGACTGCGACCTCGCCTCCTACCCGGCCGACTCCGACCAGCAGCAGGCATGCGTGGCGAAGGCCGCCGCCAAGGACGCCTACAACTGGGGCTACGACCCGTACCACTACACGGTGCCCGAGGGCTCCTACGCCACCGACCCGGACGGCACCGCCCGCACGGTCCAGTTCCGCGAGATGGTCAAGGCGCTCAACGAGGACGGCCTCAGGGTCGTGATGGACGTGGTCTACAACCACACCGCCGCCCACGGCCAGGCGAAGACCTCGGTCCTGGACCGGATCGTGCCCGGCTACTACCAGCGGCTCCTGGCCGACGGGTCCGTCGCCAACAGCACCTGCTGCTCCAACACGGCCCCCGAGAACGCCATGATGGGCAAACTCGTCGTCGACTCGGTCGTCACCTGGGCCAGGGAGTACAAGGTCGACGGCTTCCGCTTCGACCTCATGGGCCACCACCCGAAGGCCAACATGCTCGCCGTGCGCGAGGCCCTCGACGAACTGACCCTCGCGAAGGACGGCGTCGACGGCAAGAAGATCATCCTGTACGGCGAGGGCTGGAACTTCGGCGAGATCGCCGATGACGTCCGCTTCGAGCAGGCCACACAGAAGAACATGGCCGGCACCGGCATCGCCACCTTCTCCGACCGGGCCCGTGACGCCGTGCGCGGCGGCGGCCCCTTCGACGAGGACCCGGGCATCCAGGGCTTCGCCTCCGGTCTCTACACCGACCCCAACTCCTCGAAGAGCAACGGCACCGAGGCCGAGCAGAAGGCCCGGCTCCTGCACTACCAGGACCTGATCAAGGTCGGGCTCTCCGGCAACCTCGCCGGCTACACGTTCACCGACACCAGCGGCAAGGAGGTCAAGGGCTCCCAGGTCGACTACAACGGCGCCCCCGCCGGATACGCGGCCGCGCCCGGCGACGCCCTCGCCTACGCCGACGCGCACGACAACGAGTCGCTGTTCGACGCGCTCGCCTTCAAGCTGCCGAAGGACACCCCGGCCGCTGACCGGGCGCGCATGCAGGTCCTCGCCATGGCGACGGCCGCCCTCTCGCAGGGCCCCGCCCTCTCCCAGGCGGGCACCGACCTGCTGCGCTCCAAGTCCCTGGACCGCAACTCCTACGACAGCGGCGACTGGTTCAACGCCATCCACTGGAACTGCGCGGCGGGCAACGGCTTCGGCCGGGGTCTGCCGCCGGCCGCCGACAACAAGGACAAGTGGCCCTACGCCACGCCCCTGCTCGGCACGGTGCGGGTCGGCTGCCCCGAGATCCGGGGCACCACGGCCGCGTACCAGGACCTGCTGCGGATCCGTACGACGGAGCAGGTCTTCTCCCTCGACACCGCGGAGCAGGTGCAGTCCCGGCTCTCCTTCCCGCTGTCCGGGAAGGACGAGACGCCCGGTGTGATCACCATGAGACTCGGTGATCTGGTCGTGGTCTTCAACGCCACGCCCGAGCGGCAGGAACAGCGCGTCGACGCGCTCGCCGGAACCGGCCACCGGCTGCACCCGGTGCAGGAGTCGGGCGGGGACGCGGTCGTGAAGACCTCGTCGTATGCGCGGGCGTCCGGCACGTTCACCGTTCCGGCGCGCACCGTCGCGGTGTTCACCACGGCCGGCTGAGCCCGCGGGACGCCGCGGCTAGTGTGAGCCCTCCTGACCTTGAACAGGAGGGCTCATGCCGCAGATCACCGTCGACTACTCGGAGCGCCTGGCGGACGGCTTCGACCGGCCCGCGTTCGCGCGGGACCTGCACACCGCCGTGGTGGAGATCGCGGCCGCCAAGCCGCCGGCGTGCAAGACCCGGTTCCGGCGGACCGAGGACGTCCTGGTCGGCCCCGACACCGACGGGCACGCCCTCGTGCACGTCCACATCGCCCTGCTGGCCGGCCGCGTGACGAGACCAAGGCCCGGCTCACCGAGACCGTGCTGGAACTGCTGCGGCGGTACGTCGAACCGGCCGAGGGCCTGACGCTGCACGCCTCCGCCGAGGTCCGTGACCTGGACCCGTCGTACCGGAAGTTCGAAGGCGAGTAGCCCCGCACCGGGCGGCGGGCGGGATCAGGACAGGCCGGTACGGTCCAGCCACGCCGGTCGCACCGGGATCCCGTCCTCGTCCCGCTCGTCCGGGTCGTACGCCGGCCCGGACGGTGCGTCCGGCTCGGGCCCCGGCCCGGACGGTGCGTCCGGCTCGGGCCCCGGCCCGGACGGTGCGTCCGGCTCGGGCCCCGGCCCGGACGGTGCGTCCGGCTCGGGCCCCGGCC
>NZ_JBITRU010000032.1:0-3719 GCF_044540255.1 Streptomyces sp. NPDC086080 | reverse complement strand
CCCGGCCGGGGGCGCGGCGGGTTCCCCGGCCGGCGGCCCGGGGGCCGGGGGAGCCTCGGAGTCGGCGAGCAGTTCCCCCACGGTGAACCGGCTGGCGAACGTCTGCCACGACCCGTCGACGACGAGCAGGAACCCGTCACCGGTCCGCAGCAGACGGCGGCGACGAGGGCTCCCCGGGTGCTCCGGCGCATAACCCCGCGCCTGCCGCTCCAACTCGGCGAGCGCCGCCTCCCGGGACCCCTCGACATGCGTCAGCACCCGGGCCACCGTGTGCTTGCGCTGCCCGATCCCCTGCGTCGTCTCGACGACCAGGGCCCACGTCGTCGTGGTGCTCACGCATCCGCCAGCGCGATCAGCCGGACCGCCAGGTCGGTGAACGGCCCGTCGCCCGGCTCGTTCCTGACCAGCCCCCGCAGCAGTGCGGCCAGCTCCTCGTCGCGCGCGGCCGCGACTGCGGCGAGCGCGGCGAAGTCCTGCACCAGCTGCGCCTCCAGCTCCTCCCGCGGCACCCGCCGCCCGTCCAGCCAGATCAGCGCCGTCGACTCGACGAGCGACACCCAGGACCGTACGACGAGTTCCAGCCGGGCCGGCGCCGGGCCCTCCACCCCCATGTGCGACAGGATCTGTTCGTACGCGGCCTGCCGTACGGAGTCGACCAGCGCGTGGGTGGCCGACACCGTGCTCACTGAGCAGGCTCCGCCCGCGGACACCGCCGGGCCGCCGCGCATCAGGGCGGCGAATCCGGGCCCGTGACTCTCGACGAAGTCGAAGAACCGGGCCATCACCCGCCGCAGCCGCGATCCCAGCGGACCCTCGTGCGGCTCCATGAAACGGGACGTCAGGTCCTCCGAGGCGCGCCTCAACGCCGCCTCGTACAGGCTGAGTTTGCCGGGAAAGTAGTGATAGACCAGCGGGCGGGAGATGCCCGCCCGCGACGCTATCTCGTCGATGGAGACCTCATCGGGAGAGCGTCGGCTGAACAGTTCGAGGGCCACGCCGATCAACTGCTGCCGCCGCTCCTCGACTCCCATCCTGCGACGTACCCCGGTAGTCATGCGAACACCTTACCGATCGAATCCGGCCTCGAACGGTCCGGACCGGGCCTCGGTGTTCATCCGGTCAGCGCAGCCCGCTGATCGTCCGCCCGTTCTCCCGTCCGCCCTCGAGGTCCGCGCGGGCACCCTTCTCGGCGCGTACGGTCAGCAGATGGCCCCGCGCCGACCCCTCGACCCCGCCCGTCGCCCTGACCGAGGCGATGTCGCGGCTGCCGGCGGCCAGCAGGTACCAGCCGTCCGCCCCGGACTTCCACAGCACCCCGGCGAGCACCCGCGGCTCCCGCTCCCCGCACGCCGGCACGTCCTCGGCCTTCGCCGCCACCGCCGCGGACGGCGCGCCGGGCGTGTGGAACTGCGCCAGCACCCTGGCCCCGCCGCCCCGCCAGGTCTCGGCCCGGGTGCACACCCACTCCGCGTCCTGCCGTACCCCGGGCAGCGGCTGCTCGGCGAACGCCCAGGCGTTCACGCTCCGCACCCCCGCCGAGCGCACCGCGCTCAGTGAGCAGGCGTACGGCGCCCAGGTGCGCAGCGCCTTCGCCCCGGAGACGTCCTTCGGCGAGCCGGGCGCTCCGGCGGTCAGCCGGGCCGGGACCAGCTCGCCCAGATCGGTCAGCAGCCGGCTGCCGGTGCCGTCGGTCAGCCGCAGCACGTTCCAGGAGGTACAGGGACCCTCCCGCGGCGCGGGACTCGCCAGGGGCGAGGTCACCCCGTCGACGAGGGTGAGGGCCATCGCGCCGGAGCCCGGCTCGCGCAGATCCAGCTCGTCGGCCTCCCGCACCCAAGGGGCGGTCAGATACCGGACGTTGCCGTCGGCCCGGCTCAGCACCACCGCACCCGACCCGGCCCGCCCGGCACCGTCGGCGCGGGCGAGGTCCAGTGCGGCGCCCTCGGTGCCGTCCTCCGGTTCGGCGTACCGCACCACGCGCAGACCGTCGTAGAGGATCACCACCCGCGCGGTGTCCACCCTCCCCGCGTACAGCAACTGGGGCGGCCCCGCGGGCCCGCCGGAGGGGGTGCCCGGGGTCGCCGACACCCGCACGCCCTGCCCGGGCCGGGTCCACACGGCGAGCGCGCGCCGCAGCAGCGCACGGTCGCCGGTGCGGTCTCCGCGCGCCGGCCACACGGAGAAGTCGGTACGCGCGGAGGTCTTCCACGCGGCGGGGGAGACCCGGGTCAGCCTCCCCGGGTCCAGCGCGGCCCGCACGGCCGGGTTCCGGGCGTCCGACGGACCTGCCGCACCGTCCCCGCCCCAGCCGTTCTCCGGCAGCCCGAGCAGCGTCCCGCACACCGCCAGCGCGGCCCCGCCGACCAGCGCGGCCTTCAGACGCCGGCGCCGGCGCAGCAGGTCCGTGGGCCGGGCCGTGAGCGAGCAGGGATCGAACTCGGGGGAGTCGAGCAGCCGGTACGGGGCGCGAATCCCGTCGGCCTCCACCAGCGCGCCGTCCACATCGGCCACGCCCGCGGCCGTCAGCACCGTACGCACGTCCCCGTCCGGGAGCCGCTCGACGCCACGCAGCACGTGCGCGGCGCGGGCCGGACCGGACAGGGCGGACAGCCGCTGGTCCAGGGCGAGTTCGTCCGCGCCGCCCGGCCGCGGGAACAGCTTGAGCCCCCACACCCGCGGGAGCAGCGGCGGCAGCTGCGCCCGCTTCGGCCAGACCCCGCGCCGCAGCGGCCGGCCCGCCTCCAGCGCCGTGCGCACCACCTGGAGCCGGACGAGCGCGTACCCGGGGTCGCCGTCACGGCCGGCCGGCCGGGCGGGGATCAGCGGTGCGCGGGTGCGGCCGCGGGGCAGCGCCCGCTGGACCAGACAGTGCGCCCGGAACACCCGCCCGCTCCGGCCCATGCGCGCGGGCAGCACCAGGTAGGCGAGCCGGACGAGCCGTGCATAGTGCTCGACGAGCGCGGCCTCGGCCTGCTCGACGTCGACGACCGGACCGGACGAGGAGGAGGGCGCGGCGAACGGGGCGGCATCCTGTGACTGCACGCCCAGCAGAACGAGCGACCCGGCGGATGGTCACCTGCCCCACCGGGATTTGAGCACGGTGGGTGTCACAGCCGTATCGAAGACGAAAGAGCCCCCCGCCGGGGCTCCGTGCGGCGTGTCGCCGTCACGATGTCGCCGTCCAGAACCGGAGGAACACATGAGGGTGACCCGACCGATGCTCGCGCTGACCGGCGCGGTGGCGGCCCTGGCGCTGGCGGGCTGCGGAGCCGGCGGCGACGGCGAGGACCAGGTGCCGCCCACCGCGACCGGGAGCCTGGAGCACCTGGCCGCCGAGGCGAAGTGCGAGCCGAACATGCAGACCGACGCCGACACCATCCGCCAGGCGCTGTGCGGGAAGGGCAAGGAGAAGTACGTCCTCGCCACCTTCGCCACCGACCGCGGCCAGCGCGAGTGGCTCAACACGGCCAAGGACTACGGCGGTTACTACCTGGTGGGCCGCAAGTGGGTGGCCGTCGGCGAGGAGCGGACCGTGACGGACCTGCAGAGCACGCTCGGCGGGATCATGGAGGAGGGCTCCGAGCACATGAACCCCGGGGGCAGCCACAACCGGGGCGGGCACCACGGCTGACAGTGAGGATGTGACGTGGTGACGCTGCTGGCGGGTCTGACCCCTCGGCTGACTGACGTCTCGACTGTCCTGTTTGGGATTTGTCGGC
>NZ_JBITRU010000031.1:50682-121301 GCF_044540255.1 Streptomyces sp. NPDC086080 | reverse complement strand
CCAGCCGCGTCACCCACGACATCCACATCCACCGCCTCGACCCCGAGAAGGAGATCAACACCGAGCTACAAAAAGCCGCTTAGGAAGCGACGTTGCCTGCCCGCCTGTCACGGCCGCGGCGGAGCCGAGGCCGGTTGCAGCTACGGAGAGCGCATGGCCGTACCGAAGTAGGTTGTGCCTGGTGACCTCATCGACGACATGCAGATCGAGTTCACGGATCGCGTCCAACCCGGCGACTTCGTGTCCGGCATCTCGATATTGCTCGATGACACGCTTCTTACTCACGGTCCGGCTTGCGGTGTCTCCCAGGGCCCAATGCCACGAAGCTTAAGTTGATCTTGATGTTGTGGGAGGGGTGCGGAGGAAAGCAAACTTGACTATGGGCGGACCTGCATGGCGGATGCCGGCGTCTGTCGCCCTCTTCACCCGATAGGAGTTGTGGCGCGCGCGTTTGACGACGCGTGGGTAACTGCGTTGGCGCCGTTTGGGGTTGCAGTTTCGGCGTGCGGCGAGCATCGCGAGGATCTCGGCTGTCACGGCGTCCCACCGCTCAGGGGGGAAAGGCCGCCGTCCCGGTGGCGGTGCGGCGGACGATGTTGAGGGTCCTCAGGAAGCTGATCCGGTCCGGGTCGATGCCGGCGCCGGTCGCGGCTTGGCAGATCAGGGAGTTGATCGCATAGTGGACCAGCAGGTAGGCCCAGATCTCCTGGTGGACCAGGTCTGGCCCCTTGGACCGCAAGACCTTCCCCGGCCCGCGTAGAACGCTCTTGAGCTGCCCGTTTGCGGTCTCCTCCTCCCATCTTTGGTGGTAGGCGCCGGCGAGTTCGGCGGCCGTCGCGGCGTCGGGGTCGGTGATGCTGGTGATCAGGCAGATCAGTTCCTTCCCGTCGCGGTCGGGGACGTCGTACTCCACGACCCGCACCACGTGGGCGGCAGCGGGGTCCGGCTTCGCCCCCGACCTTGTTTCCTCCAGCAGTTCCTCGCGCCGTCGGCCGCGGATCGCGGGGTCGATCACTGCTGACAAGTACGTGCCGTCCGACAGAACCTTCAGGATCGGCAGCAACAGCTGCGCGGGCGCCCGCCAGCACAGGGCGGCCCCGGTCTGCGCGGCGGCGCTGAACGCGGCGAAGCTGTAGAAGCCGCGATCGGCCAGCAGCAGCCAGTCGCTGGAGATCGAGGGCAGCAGTGAGGCAGCCATCGCCTTCTCGCTGCAGTTCCACGGGCCGACCTCGGCGTCCATGAACGCGTGGGAGCCGCACTCGACCACGGCCACGACCCGGGCCTTGGGGAAGGCCGAGCGGGACTGCTCGTTGCCCGCATAGCCGAACTCGGCCGCATTCTCGGCCGTGTCGGGCAGGTCCAGGTCAAAGCCGTCAATGGCCATCAGGCGCCACCGCCGCAGCCAGGCGCCCCGGGTCTCGTCGGTGGCCACCGGCTCGGCGACCCGGTAGAACGTCTCGCGGAGCACGTCGCGGCCCAGCCGCTTGCGCGCCTGGGTGATCCCCGAGGACGTCGGCGGCTCCCAGGCGGCGTCCCAGACGCCGAACTCCGACAGCGACCCGGTGACCTTCTGCGCGACCTCCTCGGCCCCGTCATCGGCAAAGAGACACAGAGCCATCGTCAGGTACGCGGTGACATGCGGAGGAAGCTTCCCGCCACGGCGTTGCCCAGCCACCCCACACACCGCAGCGGCCTCGTCGACCTTGAACCGCGGTACCGCAGCGACCAAGACCCCCAGCGACACCTGGTCCCGCCGCGCAACCGGCCCACCCGTTCCAACCGCCCCCTGAACCATGCGACAACCGTAGCCGTCCGCAAGAAACAGACTTCAACGACGCACGAGACCACCCGGCGACGAGCCGCCATGAAACCTTGATCAACTTAAGCTTTGTGGCATTGTCCCAGGGCCTTACCGAGCCCCTTTGCGGCTCCGCCGTAGGCTGCCGCCACTTTGTCGGCGCCAGGGGCGCTCTTCACCTTCTGGCCGAGCGCAGCGAGTCGGTCCCGGGCCGACTGCGGAAGAATTTGCCTCGCCTCCTTGCTGAGGGAAGCCGCTTTTCGCTTCTGAAGTTTGTCCCACTCCTGTTGTTCGTAAGAAGAGAGAGTCATGTCATCGCCCCCGGTATTCAGAGTGTTTGTCAGCATCCTGGCATGATCGCGGCCATGAGTCCGCCGCTGAACGAGGAATCCGTTGTGCTTCCCGCCGTGACCTCAGCCTGCTTCGTCCAGGCCTGCACCGGAGAAGGCCCCGGGGGCAGTCCGCGTTGGGAACGGCACTCACTTCGGCCTCGTCTTCGGTCGAGCGTCACCGACTCCCGGTAGGGGGCGTGCACCCTGCAAAGGATTCTTCGCCTTCTTCCCCCGCTGCGTCTTCTTCGAGGCCGCCGTCCTCTTCTTTTCCCCCGTCCTCTTCTTGTCCCCCGTCTCCTTGGCGCGCCGGCTCTTCCTCGGTTTCCGCGCCGGTGTGTCCGGCCGGTTGTCCAGCCAGCGGCGGGTGGTGGCCATCTCGGCCGCCAGCTCGGTGCGTTGCGGTTCGGGCAGCCTCGTCAGCGCTTCTTCTGCCCGCGCAATGAGTGCCGCGGCATTCCTGGGCATGGGGCCACGTCTCTGCCGTGCGCTACGCAGGGCGTGCCGAATCTCCGTGTCGCGGAGGAGGGGGACACCGACGAGCCCTTTCGACACCGACTTCGGCCGGGCCGTGGACTGTCGGACCGGGCCGCCCTGGACATGCACGATGGTCTGGTGCTGAGCGGGCTCCGCACCGTGCCGTGGGGCGAGCTGACCGTCCGCGGTGAGTGGCAACCGCGGCGGGGCCGTGCGGGACGGTACCCCGTACACGGCGAACACCCGGTCCGCCTCACGCTGGCACCACCGCTTGAGTACCGCCGCCGTCGCGGGAGTCCCGCAGCCGACAGCGGCGACCACGTTCCCCACGTAGGCCGGCGGGTCGCTCTCCCCGGTCCTGATCAGCGCCGACAGGAGCGGACTCCCCTCACCTCCGCCGGTCCGCTCCACGGTGACCAGCAGTCCGACGCGGTCCGGGACGGACAGTTCGAGCAGATCGCTTCCGGCGGTTCGGGCCAGTGCCTCCCAGGTGGGCCGGGTCCGGAACCTCGCGGCGCTCACCAGTGCCTCCCTCAGCGCGAGCACCTGCTCCTCTCGGGACCGGCTCACCGGCGCCGTCCCGCGTCCGGCTCCCGCCGCGGAGGCCGGGCTGGTACGCGAACGGCGGCGCGGCTCGACCCCCGGGACCGTGAGCCCTGCAGGGGTCATCGCGCAGGCGTCCAGGGGCACCCAGTCGGTGCTGTGCCGGGGGTCCTCCGCCCTGAGCCGGATACGCCGTACCGCACCGTGCGTTTCGAAGCGGAAGCGGAACAGGTATCCGTACTCGTCGTACAGCTCCTCCATGGTCTCGGGTTGGGCCGTGCCTGGCCCGAAAACCCAGTCCAGGGTGGTCGATTCACTGGAGAGCCGCCGGCGGGCCTGTTGCCACTCGGCGTGCGCGACCCTACTGAACTGAAAACGCACGTGCTGCTGTCTGGCGGTGCCGATCCTGAAGTCGACAGCGTCGCCCGGGCCGGATCCGAGGTTGCGTGCAGTGGCCCGTCCCTTCAGCCTGTTGCGTCCGGCCCAAGCGGCGAGGTCGTCCTTGATGAAGAGGTGGTCCGCGCTGGCCGCACCGGTGGCTGAACGGTGGCAGGATGTGTGCGGCCGGTGAGCGAAGTGGCAGACCTTGTCGCGGTACAGGCGGTCCGAGAGCTCATTCCCGCAACCACCGAGTTGGGTGCCGCACCAGTAAGTGTAGGCCGGGTGACGCCGGCGCCAGCGGCTCAGTTCGTCCGCGTCCGTCGGCAGTATGATCGCGCGTCCGGAGTTCCGACTCCCGATCACCGCCGTCTGCACGAGCCTGCCATCCGAACCGTTCACGAGTTCCCCCCGAGCCACGTGCGCCGATCTGCCGAGAGAACGGGCGGGCGACAGTTGATCGCCATCAGTATGTGATTCATGCACTGAGTTCACAAGGGGTGGAGGTTATTTCGAGCATTCGCAGCGCGGTCGCACCGTCGGTGGCATAGGGTGGCACACCCTGGCGCGGTGGGCGCGGCCATCAGCTCGGCGCCGCAGTCCCCGAGTTCGTAGCCGCACACCCGTACGCGCACGGAACCTCACAGGAGAGCCCGGGACTGCTCACCCAGCGGGCACGGGCAACGGCAACGGGGACAGCATCTTCTCCATGCGTTCAGTTCACGAGGGTCTACTGTTCTGACGGTCCGCGTCCGCCTGTTTTTCGTCCGCAGAATCGCAGCGGCGGGCAGGTGGCACAGGCGAGGAGGGGAGGGCCACTTCAGCCCAGACGGTCTTCGTGTACGCATCCCGCACCTCGCAGCCCCATCGTTCGGCGTACGCCGCGACGAGCAGCAGTCCACGCCCCGACGGCGCGTCGGGCGCCGCCGGTTCGGCCACCGGGTCGCGGGGCAAGCGCCCCGGGCGGGTGTCGGTCACCTCGACGCGGACGACGCCGTGCTCGGGCAGGAGGAGCAGCGTCAGGCGGAAGTCCCGTCCGGGGTTACGGCCGTGGGTGACGGCGTTGGCCCCCAGTTCGGCCGTGACGAGGGCGACGGCCTGGGACGTATCGGAGTCGTACGGGATTCCCCAGGCCGCGAGCTGCTGTCCGGCGAGGCGGCGGGCGAGACGGGCCCCGCGTGCGGTGCTGCTGAGGCGGATGGTGAGGTGGGGGGCGTCGGTGGACGGTTCCACCCTGATGTTGGTCGACTTCACGGAGTTACCGTCCCGTCACGCAGGCGGCCCGGCGAGGTCGGACCTCCGTACCCGGTCACGCGGTACGGCCGCTGTACGGGTACGTACGGCAGGTGTACGGGTCCCTGTGCGTGGCCGGAACGCCGGGTCGGTCGTTATCGGTCACGACGGAACGCTGCGCGGGACGAGGGGGCGCGATGGGCAGGACCACCCAGCGGGAATGCGGGACCACCGGTCGGCGCGGACCGGACAAGGAACGTCCGGCGGCCTGGAGCGCCTACGGCAAGCTCGTCCGCCTCTTCCGTGAACGCGCCGGCCTCACCCAGCAGGCCCTCGCCGAGGCGATCGACTACTCGCTGGAGCAGGTCGCCTCCGTCGAACAGGGGCGGAGACCGGCGAAGGCGGCCTTCACGGAGGCCGCGGAGCGGGTGCTGGAAGCGGGCGGGGCGCTGCGGGTGCTCCAGGAGGACGTGGATCGGGCGAAGTTGCCCTTGTTCTTCCAGGATTTCGCCTCGTTGGAGGCCGAGGCGGTCAGTCGCTTCTCTTACGACCCGATGCTGGTGCCGGGGCTGTTGCAGACGGAGGCGTACGCCCGTGCTCTTCTCGAAGCGCACTTCCCGCCCCTCGAAGAGGAGGCCATCGAGCAGCACCTCACCGCCCGGCTCGCCCGGCAGTCCCTGTTGACGCGCAAGAACCCGTGTGTCGTGTTCTCGTTCATCCTCGAAGAGGGCGCTCTCCACCGGACGGTGGGCGGCAGAGCGGTCCTGGAGGAACAACTCGCGCACCTGCGGGACCGCACCCGCATGCGGAACGTGGAGATCCAGGTGATGCCGACCCAACGGGCCGCGCACAGCGGGGTCAACGGCCAGTTCGTCCTGCTGGAGACCGTCGAACGGCGGCAGTTCGTCTCCATCGAGGCTCAGGGGGTCGTGAACATCCGCTCGGACCGAAACGAGGTCAGTGAGTTCTGTCTCCAGTATGGAATGCTGCGCTCACAGGCCCTCAACACCGAGGAGTCTGCCAGGTTCATCGAGCGCTTGGCAGGAGAGCTATGAGCATCGACCAGCACATTGAGCAGCCCGGCGCCCTCGCGTGGTTCAAGAGCAGCTACAGCGGAACCAACGGCGGGGACTGCGTCGAGGTGGCCGCCGGCGCGGGTGCCGTGTACGTACGGGACTCCAAGGCCGCGGCGGACGGTCCCGTGCTGCGGGTCGGCCGGGACGGGTGGGCCGCGTTCGTGGCACTCATGGGCCTGTAAACGCCCTCGGAACTCCTGAGCATGGCGACGGGCTCGACCGCCTCAGCCGAGGTGACGTGGACGAGCCCGCTGCCGATCGACAGGGCGCGATCTTGCGGTTTCGGTCAGCGCGGCTCCGTCGGGCGGGCGCCTCGCAGGAACTGTGTCACCGCGGTGTCCACGAGTCCTTCGAGCCGTCCCGGCTCGATCATGCCGCTGTTGAGCATGGACGTGACCCCCAGGACGGTGGCGTAGATGACGAGTCCGATGTCCTCCGGGTCGCCCTCCTCCAACTCGCCGCGCGCCTGGCCTTCTTCGATCAGGTCGCTGATCTGCCCGAACGCGGCTGCGGCGGCCTCGGCGACCGCGGTCGCCCCTGGGCGGTGCTTGCTGGAGTTCATCAGCCCGGTCAGGGCGGCATTCTCGGTCGCGAACCGGACGTAGGTCGACGCGAACGCATGCAGGCGAGCGGGCAGGTCGTCCTCGTCGTCGATCTCGTCCACCGCGGCCCGCAGCTTCGCGCCCAGGCGGACGAAGCCCGACTCGGCGAGGGCGTCCAGCAGCGCGCGGCGGTCCGCGAAGTGTCGGCGGGGCGCCGCGTGACTCACGCCGATGTCCCGTGCCAAGTCCCGCAGGGAGAGTTGCTCGACCCCGTGCGCCCTCAGGCTGCGCTCCGCCGCGTCGAGTAGCTCCGTGCGGAGATTCCCGTGGTGGTAGGGCCGCTGCTCGGTGGTGTCAGGCATGGGGCCAGCCTACTCAGCGCAATGTTTACATTGACAACAATGTTGCCAATGACTACTCTCGCGGCATGTCCAGATTCCCTCCCGCCGACCTGGAAGCCCTCCCTCGGTTTCCGCGTCGAGAGGTTCCTCATCGGGCTCGTCGCCCACAGCGCTGAGGAGGGCACCCTGCCCACGCTGTACGCCGCCACCGCGGACCTTCCCGGCGACAGCCATGTCGGCCCCGACCGGCTGTGGGGCATGCGCGGTGCGCAGACGGGCCGCCCGAGCGCATGACGGCACGGCGGCACGGCGGCTGTGAAAGGTGCCGGAGGAACTGACCGGCACGCGCTTCCCCCTTGGTGCACCCGCGCCCCCTGCCTCGTGAAAGGACCCGCAGCTGTGATTCGTCCACGGAAAGATCCGCGGAAGAACCCTCGTGAGTTGGACGAACTCGTCGTCGTCTCCGGCGCCTCGTCGGGCATCGGGGCCGCGACGTTGCAGGCCCTCGCCGCAATGGGCTACCACGTCCTCGCCGGGGTGCGCACCGAAAGCGAGGCCGACGCCGTCCGGGCCGACGGCATCGAACCGGTCACCTTGGATATCACCGTCCCGGAACACATCGAGGCTCTGGCCCGGCGGATCGCCGACGACCCTGAGCGGCGCGTCCTGCGTGTCCTGGTCAACAACGCGGGGATCGAGATCAACGCCCCCGTCGAGGTGCTCCCTCTCACCTTGTGGCGCGAGCAGTTCGAGGTGAACCTCTTCGGGCACATCGCCGTCATCCAGGCGCTCCTGCCCTTCCTGCGGCGGAGCCGGGGCAGAATCGTCAACATCAGCTCCGTGGGCGGAGTGGCCGCGCTGCCCGTCTTCGGGGCGTACGCGGGAACCAAGTTCGCCCTCGAAGCGGCCAGCGACTCCCTGCGCCGCGAGGTCTCGGCGCACGGCGTGCAGGTGGTCGTCGTCCAGCCCGGCGGCGTCCGGACCGAGATGGCCGCCCGCAGCGGTGACATCTC
This sequence comes from Streptomyces sp. NPDC086080, assembly GCF_044540255.1. Lineage (NCBI taxonomy): Bacteria > Bacillati > Actinomycetota > Actinomycetes > Kitasatosporales > Streptomycetaceae > Streptomyces > Streptomyces sp. NPDC086080. Next base: position 113,571 of record NZ_JBITRU010000031.1, on the reverse strand, counting down.
CCTCGAACTCGCCGCCGGGATGAGCGCCGAGCACCAGCGTCTCTACAGCGGCCTCATCAACACGACGGTGTCGTCGAACACAGCCTTCCTCGAACGCGCCGTACCGGCGGCGAAGGCAGGGGCCAAGATCGCCAGGGTGGCGACCACGCCCCGCCCGCGCGCCCGGTACACCCTCGGCACGGACGCCGCCTTCATCATCCCCCTCGCCCGTTTCCTGCCGGCCCGGCTGATGGACGGCATCCTCGCGATGAGCCACCGGTCCCGAAAGCCGAAAACCGCGCCCACGCCCGCACCCGGGTCCACAGGAAGTCCTTCTTGACCACGCTCGCGGACCGCATCGAACTGATCGAGCTGATGGGCCGCTACGCCGACATCGCCGACCTCAAGGACTTTCCTGGCACCATGACGTGAGAGGAGTCGACCACACAGCGCGACCAGTCGGGCCGCGCTGGGCGTTCAGTTCTGCCAACAGGAGCCCGTGGAGGTGTTGCCAGACGCCGGCCTCCTTCCAGTCCTGCAGCCAGGTCTCGCCGGTGCGGAGCCAGAGGGTGCCGTCGCGGCCCTGGCCGCAGCGTCCGACGACCCGGCCGGGTACGTGGAGAACCGGCAGATGGTCCCCTTCCTGGGGGACCGGACCGCGCACGCGGTGCTCGACCTGATGGGCGGGGATGTCAACGACGAACTGCTCACGGTGCACGACACGGTTCCGTCCGTCACCGGTTCCCCTGCCAGGCCCTTCGCCCAGTGGGCCGCGGAGAACGTCGCCGCGTTCCGCTGACGGCCCCGGCGGGACAGCTTCTCCGCAGCGGGGCGTGGGCGTCAGGGCTTCCGACGGTGCATGGGTGCCCGGTTCAGTATCTCGATGTACATGATCCGGCCGTACACGACGTCGAGTATCAACATGCCCTTCGAAGGAGAGAGCGGTACGCACCGGTGGCCCTCGCCGTACGGCGTGCCCTTCGGGTGCGCCGCTGTGTGGATGCTCTGGCAGAAGTCGTCGCCGCAGTCGCACATGGCGACCAGAGGGACATCCCGCACGCAGATGGCCAGCTCACGCTCTCCCTCGTCTTCCAAGAGGGTGGCCAGCTCGGCGACAAGGTCGGGGAAGACGTCGCGGACGAGGGGATGCTCCTGCTCCATGCGGGGAGGGTAGCCGGAGCGGCGATCGGACGGTTCGGCCAGGGATGTGGAGCAGATGCCGAACACAACGGCACGTCCCCTGTCGACACGTGCTCTCACCCGGGAGTCCGTGAGGGCCCGGCAGCTCCTCGCCGCGGGCGGGTGGCGTCTGTCCCCGGCGGACACCGGGGCGGTGAGGGCTGTCCTCGCCCGCCTCACCGCCCCGCTCCCGGCCCGGCGGGGCACAGCGGCACGGACCAGGGCGACGGACCGGGACAGACGGCTTCAACGCATACTCCGGACCACCGTCCACCACCTCGACGCCGGTACCGTCAGCCCGGCTGCCGCCGCCCTCCTGGCCGCCGTCGCCCGCGCCCTGCTGCCCTGGCACGCGGCCCCGAACCCGCCCCGAGCGGCAGCGGCGCCGAGGTACGGCATCACGCCGGGGACGACGGAACGCGCGGCACCGCCGACCGAAGTGGGCGAAGCCCTGCTCCCCGGCCTGACCGCGCTGTTCACCGCCCTCGCCGCGACGGGCGTGCCCGGCGCCGTCCCGCTCACACCGCCGGCCGAGCCTTGGCAGGCCCGTCACGCGGGCAGGTTCCGTCACTACAGCAGACCCGCGCCGGATGTATGGGCGGCCGAAACCGTCGGCTGCCCCGAGTGCGGGGGCAAGGACGGCCCCTGGACAGTGACCTGCGACTGGCACCGGGCCACGTTGGGCTGCCCTTGCGGGGCGGTGGTGCGTGAGCACGGCCTCGCCTTCTCCGAGATCTGGCTCGTGCTGCCGGAGACCTGACCGGTTCTCCGGGCAATCAGGGCGGCCGACCGTCTGCCGCGTCACAAACCGTGGGTCAGCAGCTGGTCGATCCAGCTCGTCACCCGGTGCTTCACCGCGTGCCGGCGGTTGCAGTACCGGCGCCACCGGCGCTGCTGCAACGGGCGGTCGCACCACTTGCACATCTGGCTCACGGCCCCCATCCCATCATGACGCGACCGGAGTGCGACCAGGGACGAGGCCCGTTCCGGACGACGGTCATGTCAGCACCGAACCGTCCACGATTCCGCCGTGTTACGCGGGAACCGACCCTCGCTGCACGGGGCCGTACGGGACTCGGTACGGGTGTTGTACGGGTCCGGAGCCGTATCCAGGCCGTCGCGACGTGCGTTGAGCAAGGTCTCGGCGGTCCGGTTGGGCACCGCCGCGGGTACGGGTGGGCGGGGTGCGGTGCGGGACGGAAGGGCGTGAGGCATGAGCACGGTGCGGGAGACGCGGGGCGGTCGGGCGGCGAAGGTGAAGGAGGAGGGCGGGGGTGACCTGCCGGGGGCGTGGGCGGCGTACGGGAGGCTGCTCCAACATCTACGGAAGCGGGCCGGGTTGAACCAGCAGCAGCTCGGGGAGGCCATCGACTATTCGATGGAGCAGGTCGCCTCGGTCGAGCAGGGGCGGCGGCCGGCGAAGGCGACGTTCACACGGGCGGCGGACCGGGTGCTGGAGGCGGGCGGGGTTCTGGAGGTGCTCCAGGACGAGGTGGACCGGGCTAAACTCCCGCGCTTCTTCCGTAACTTCGCGGTCATCGAGGCGGAGGTGGTGAGCCGCTTCTCGTACGATCCGCTGTTGGTGCCGGGGCTGTTGCAGACGGAGGGGTACGCGCGGGCGGTGTTCGCTGGACATTGCCCGCCGCTGAGCGAGGAGATCATCGACCAGCACACGGAGGCTCGGTTGAGTCGGCAGAAGCTGCTGACGAGGGTGCCGCTGGCGGAGCTGTCGTTCATCGTGAGTGAGGAGGCGTTGCGGAACCCGGTGGGCGATGCGGAGGTCATGCGCCAGCAGTGGCAACGGCTGCTGGAGGTCGGCACGTTGCGCAACGTCGAGGTGCAGGTCATGCCTGCCGCTCCGGGGTTCCATTCCGGACTGAACGGCCCGTTCGTGGTGCTGGAGACCAGCGAGCACCATCACCTCGGGTACATCGAGTCCCAAGAGGTCGGGTGCGTCGTCCGTGATCCGGCGGAGGTCAGCGCCTTCGGGTTGCGGTATGGCAAGCTGCGATCGCAGGCCCTGAACGGCGTGGAGTCTGCGCGGCTCATCGAACGGCTGGTGGGAGAGACGTGAGCATGAAGCAGGTGACCGAGAACATGGACGGGCTGCACTGGGTCAAGAGCAGCTACAGCGGATCGGGCGGCGGCGACTGCGTAGAGGTGGCTGCCGGCCTCGACACCGTGTACGTACGGGACTCCAAGGCCGCGGACGACGGGCCGATGCTGCGGGTCGGCCGGGACGAGTGGGCAGCGTTCGTCGCACTCACGGCGGGATAGCGCCGACCAGTACCTCCGAGCGGAACAACGGGCTGGTTCGCGTCACTTGAGGTGACGGGAACCAGCCCGTTGTCATGGCACCGGCTCAGAAGAGGGCACCCTCGGTGCCCTCACCGAAATCCGACCCACCTCGCGCAGCCAGCTGCTCCTTGCGCTTCCGGACGGCCTCGGGGGAGGGCGGGGGCAGGTCGGGGTGCTTCTCCCTGGCCTTCTTCTCCGTCACTCCCTTGTGCAGACCGAGATGCACCTCGTCGGCGTACGCCTGGTGATTCAACTGGCGTAGACGGTCAATGATCTCGGTCCGGGCCAGCAGACCGATAGTATAGCGAGGGCCCTGGTCGGTCTCGTGAAAGCCGTGGTCCAAGGACACGATCTGGTGAGTGGGGTCGGCGGGCGGCGTCGTACCGGAATTATCCAGGAGATCATGCCACCCATAAGCCTCAACAGTCGCCTTGTCGATCTCCTCATGAATATGGCGGAGTTCGATGATTTCAGGGTCCTGACAGTCCGGACTGTGAAGCAAATTATATGTGGAAGTAAGCCCCATTTTGCGCGCAGTCATGACGGTGCGGCGATAGCTGTCAAGGCGCTCCCCCGCAGCCCGCAAGCGATCGCTGAACATCGGGCGGACAAGGGTTTGAAACACCTCTGTAGGAGTATACCGGAGGTCCCCCTTCATGGTTGAGCTACGATCCAACGCCCACCAATAGTGCGGAGCACTCGATAGAATTGCCAAAAGTTCCGGATGGTCAGACGGAAAAACGACTAGCTGATCACTGAAGATCTGATCTGCAGGAACCAAAACCGGCATTACCACTTTACTGACACGCGTCAGAACGATACAGTTCGCCATGCCTCGAATCGCGTCATAAAGGTTTCTCGCTCTACCGGCATACTGCCACCAACGCGATTTCCTAACCTCAACGGTACTGACTTCCCGCTCTGGACGAACCAGATCGTTAACCCGTCTATAAGCTGCACTATATTCACGCGCCCGACTTTCCGGCCAATCACGGAAGTTGATTACCCACCGGGAACATGCATGGTTTGGATCACTATTAACATCTAGGCCATTCAGATAGGGGAATACGATCTCAGAGTATCTAGCCTCTTCAGCAATCCATTCTCTCGCCTCTTCTTCGGTGACCATGAAACCCTTACCGAGAAGAAACGATCCGACGAACGCGTCACCCGAACTGGAAGCCAGCGGCTCCGCCCAGGAAGTGACTCGCGTAGCTGGATTCAACGCCGTAGAGATGCCACCCGAAACCCGCATCGCCCGAATAAAATAGGCAGCTTCGACACCTAGCACCGCCTTACTCATCCAGACTGCGCAATATTCCAGCACCGCAGATTCGGATGGCCACGGAGAGCTTTTAATAGCGCGCCGAATTGCCACACCTGAAGAAACCAACTGATCCAGTCCGACCGTACGCGAGTCACCCTGAGCAAGGGTATTTGTAGCAACAATCCCTACCTGACCCTGAGCATGCAATAGTCCATTAGAGCGCAAAAGGAAATAGGCGACCAAATCGGCAGTCCCACGAACCCCTCGTACACCATTGGCGAGATACTCTACAAGGAGGTCCCGATACGACTCACCGAGGGCTGGCAATAGCTTCAACCCGCCAAGGAACGGCGGATTCCCCACAATCGCATCGAATCCGCCCCTACGCGAGAAAACTTCGGGAAACACTAGGGGCCAATGCACCGGCCGTCGCTTCAGCGCCCCGTCCGGCAGCTCGGCTGCCAGCCACGCCTCCGCCGTCGCCCGTGCCTCGCGCACCACATCCGAGTCGTCCTCGACCCCGTCCGCCACAATCTGCTGCACGACCCACGCAGCCCGCGGGAACAGATCCCGAACCCGCTCGCCCCCGTCTTTCTCGTACCAAGGCACCCGCCCCGAAGCACAAGTAGCCAGCGCCGCCCCCGCGATCAGGTCGCCCACCAGCCGCAGCCGCCGCGAGTGCCGGTTGACCTCCTCCAGGCGCTCCCGCTTCTTCTGAAGCGCCGGCAGGTCGACGCCCTTGATGGCAGTGATCGCCAACCGCTCGCGTGTCAACTGGTCCACCAACTCCCGTGCCTGCTCGGCCAGGACGTCGGTCTGCCCCTGCGGCTTCATGTGGACGGACTGGAGCTGCTCCATGCTGTGCACGCCCAGCAGCGAGTCCCCGCACACCAACCTGTCGTCCAGGAACGTGAAGGGCCGCTCCGGGTCCATCGACACCAGCCACAGCGACAGCTTGGCCATCTCCACGGCCATGGGGTTGATGTCCACGCCGTACAGGCAGTGCTCGATGATCTGGCGGCGGGCCTCGACCACCACCGGGTCCTGTTCCGCGTCGGCCGCCGTCACGGCGTCCACGGCACGCCCTGCCCGGTAGACCATGGCGTCCGTGCGGCCCTCGTTCTCCCATGCCTCAATGAGGCGGTCGCCCAGATAACGGCACGCCGCCACCAGGAACGCCGCCGAGCCCATCGCGATGTCCGCGACCTTCAGGTCCAGGATCTGGTCCGCCGACTTCAGGCGCCACTCCCCCGTGTCCGCCGTCTGGAGCGGACCCGGCTCGTACACCAGGGGCTCCAGCGCGTGCAGGACGACCTCCTCCGCGAGGAAGCGGGGCGTGTAGTGCGTGCCCGTGTTCTTCCGCAGGGAGGACTCGGTGACGTACAGCGCGCCGTTCGGGATGACCGTCGGCAGGCCGCGCAGGTCGTCGCGGAGGATGCCGACGAAGGGGAGCAGGCGCTCCGTAAGGGCCGCGTCCTTCGTCACCGCGTTCAGGCGGCGACGGGCCTCCGCCGACTCCTCCGCCCCCAGCGGGGCGAGCTTCTTCTCCAACTGACCCGCCGTCGCCGGGGGCTTGGGGTCCTTCCACTTCTCGTGGATCGACCTCGCCAGCGTCTTCGGCGAGCCGCCCGCCTTCGCCGCCAGGGACTCCAGCTCCCGCAGCGGGACCTCGTGTTCCAGGCCCTCCGGGCCGATCAGGCCCACCATGTGCTCGGTCGCCCGGCGCCCGTCGAAGGACAGCAGGCCCTCGTACACGTAGCCGATCTGCTCGACGTCCAGCGCGCGGAAGCTGAGCGTGCGGACCTCGCGGTCCTTGCCCTTGCCGACGCGGACCTCCTGCACGGCCTGGAGCATGTGCAGGACCGTGCGGTCGTCGATGGGGAGGAGCGGGGTGGTGCGCTCCAGCCACGGGTACTTGTCCGGGTCGAAGATTGAGCCGTCGTACGCGGGCAGGCGGAAGCCGGAGCCCGGGTGGTCCACTCCCCCGTGCACAGCGTGGAAGAGGGCGATCAGACGGTGCCAGGCCGACGTCGTGTGTTCGAGGGACGTCTCGCCCTCCTCGTCCGCCCGTGCCTTCAGCTCGTCGCGCAGGAAGCGGGCCGAGTACGAGCGCGCGTACACCTCGTTGTCGGCGGGGAGCAGGCCACGCTCCTCGGCGAAGAGGAGGAAGACGACGCGCATCATCACCGCGACCGCGCCGCGGTAGATCTCGCCCGCCGGCACCCCCGACGCGTGCAGCCCTGCCGCACCGTTCTCGACGGCGCGCACGTCCGCGCGCCCGATCGCGTCGACGAGGAGTTCCACGGCCTGACGGACCTGGACGCCGAGCGCCTCGGTGACGTCCTCGCCCGCCGCGAGGCTGGCCTTGAGCAGCCCCACCAACGTCTCGGGCTCGTCGTACTCGAAGAAGCGGCGGCGGCTCAGCAGCGAGGCGAACGCGCGGACGACGTTGCGTTCCGCCGCCTCGTTCCAGCCGATGGAGTCGAAGACGGCGGTGGTCGTCACGCCGCCGAGCGGGGCCCAGACCAGGCACCACCAGCGGCCGTCGGTGACCAGGCCCAGCGGGATGCCGTGGTGGCGCAGGAGGCGGGCCAGGCGGTCGGCCGGAGCCGCCGCCCAGTCGCCGCCACCGCCCGCCCGCGCGGTGGGCGCGGTGCCGGCCGGGACGGTGACGCCGAGGAGCCGTACGCGCTTGGCGGCGGACTCCACGTCCGGCTCGGCGGCGAGGTCGGCGCCCGGTTCCACCAGCGCGAAGTCCGGGCGGACCTCGGTGTTGTGCTCGGCGACGCGCAGGGTGAGGCGGTCCAGGCCGTGGTGCTCGGACTCGCCCTCGCGGAAGGTGAGGGCGTCGTCCCAGCCGAGCAGGCGGCGCAGGACGTACGCCACCCAGGCGTCGCGTCCGGCGACGGTGTCGGTCTGCCAGTCGGCGTGGTGGGCGCGCAGGCGGGCCCGCTCGTCCTTCTCCAGGGCGTCGAGCTGGGGCCAGGCGCGCAGCAGGACGGGCATCGTGAGGAAGGGGCCGGAGACCTCGGTGAGGTCCAGCCACTCCTGGTGCTGCCGGCGGCCGTCGGCGGCCTGGGCCTTGGCGGCGGCTACTCCACGGCTCATGGGGCGGCGGGGGCTCATCGGCGGGCTTCCTTTGCGGGGACGACGAAGACGACGGCGGCGGGGAAGAGGTGCGAGCGGGGCTCGCGGTAGCGGGCGGCGATGGCGGCCAGCTCGCGCTCGCGCTCGGCGGGGAGGCCTTCCAGGCGGTGCTGCCAGCGCTGGCGGTCCTCCTCGAACTGGCGGCGCTCGTGGCCGGTCAGTTCGTGGGTGGACAGGAGGGCGAGCTGTTCGCCCTCGCCGTCGCCCTCCTCCTTGAGCTTCGTGCGCAGGGTGTTCTCGAAGCGGTCGAGGGTGGCCGTGATGCGGCGCTCCTCCTCGGTCCGGCGGTCGGCGAGGCGGCTCTCCAACTGGCGGCCGAGTTCGGCGGCGCGGGCCTCCAGGGAGCGGTAGAGGGGGTCGCGGAGCTTGGGCCAGGCCTCCGTGAGTTCCCTGCGCAGGTGCGGGGCGGCCTCGGTGCCCTGGGTGAGGGCCTGGGACAGGACCCGGCCCTGCTCCCCCACCGACTCCCAGCGGCGGAAGCGTCCGGTGTCGCCGAACCAGCCGCCCGCGTACAGGACTTCCTCGTGCAGACGGGTGCCGTCCGTACCGACGAGGACGTAGCGCGCGTACGCGGAGACGAGGGTCGTGGTGACGGCCGGGTCGTCGGTGACGACGGCGGTGACGCGGTTCAGGCCGACCGTGTCGGCGTTCCAGACGGCGGCCGTGAGCAGGCGCGTGGAGAGGGCGACGAGCGGGTGCTTAAGGTGGGCGAGGACCACGTCGTCCCTGCCCTGCGCGGCGACCTGTGGGGAGAAGGTGAGCGGGCGCTGCTCGCCCTCGCGGAGCTTGTGGGCGAGACCGCGGGTCGCCCGCTCCCAACTGCCGGAGAGGGGCTGTACGTCGAAGAGGTCGCCCGGTTCGAAGTCCTCGGCGCGGACCATGGACGGCAGGAGCGGCGGCTGGTGGTCGAGGGCCAGGGCGGTGTCGACGACGCGCTTGACGTTGACCGGCGTCAGGCCCAGGGTGCCGACGGTGTCCTCGTACTGGTCGGCGAGCCGCTTGGTCTGCGCCGTGACGTTCTGCTCGGGGGCGACGTCGCCGCCCGTGCGGCGGCCCTTGATGGGCTTGGGCTTGGCGTTCTCGATGTCGACGGGGCCGGTGTCGCCGGTCATGCGGCGCTGTACGGCGTCGGCGAGGACGGCGTTGACGGAGCCGAGGTCGTGCTCCATGCGCGCGACCTTCTTGGCGACGCGGGAGAGGAACTCCAGGTCGGCCTCGTAGGAGCCGGCCTGGGCCTGCTGCCAGCCGGAGCCGATGAAGTGGGCGATCTCCGGGTCCTTCTTCTGGCCCCAGCGGTCGACGCGGCCGATGCGCTGTTCGAGCTTGTTGGGGTTGAAGGGGATGTCGTAGTTGATCAGGCGGTGGCAGTGGTTCTGGAGGTCGATGCCCTCGCCGGCGGCATCGGTGGCGAGGAGGATGCGCACCTTGCCCTCGGGGCGGGACGGCTCGGTCTGGAAGCCGAGGCGGATGCGCTCGCGCTCCTCGGCGGACAGGCCGCCGTGCAGGCGCTCGACGCGGCCGCCGTCGGTGAGTTCCTCCGCCTGGAGGAGGTCGTGGAGCCACTCCTGGGTGTCGCGGTACTCGGTGAAGACGACGACCCGTTCGTTGGTCCAGTGCTTGCCGTCGGAGGTCCGGCAGATGGCCTTGATCTCGCGGATCAGGGCCTCCGCCTTGGAGTCGGGGGCGGCCTCGTGGGTGAGGGCCCAGCGCTCCATCTCCTGGAGCAGGTCGAGTTCCTGGCCGTCCTCCGCCGGGGTGAGGGAGGTGGAGCGGGTCAGGGCGTCGTCCTCGGCGTCGACCAGGCCGGTGTCGTCGAGGTCGGCGACCAGGTCGGCGAACTCCTCCAGCCACTCGGGGACTTCGGCGGCGGCGACGCGTCCGCGTGCGGGGCCGCCGGTGTCGTCCAGGTGGGAGAGGTAGACCTGGACGGTGTGCAGGAAGGCGGCCGGGGAGGAGAACAGGCGCTTCTTCAGCAGCAGGGTCACCAGGTCGGCGGCGCGGCGGCCGCCCCGGGCCTTCGGGGTGAGCTTCTTGCGGCGCAGTTCGGCGAACGAGCCGAGCAGCTCGTGGATCGCGCGCTCCTGCTGCGTGTAGTCGACGGAGAGTTCGCGCGTGACGCGGGTGCGGAAGCGGGGCGTGCCGTCGGCGTGGGTGACCGTCGACTTCAGGCGGCGTACGACGGTGTCCTTCAGCGCCTCCTTGTCGGGGTCGACGCCGCGCGCGAAACGCTGGTCGTCGATGAGTTCGAGGAGGGCCGTGTACGACTCGGGGTAGCCGTTGTGCGGGGTGGCGGAGAGGAAGAGGCGGTGCTCGAAGTGCGGGACGAGGCGCCGGATCAGCTTGGTCTGCTGGGAGTCGACCGCGTACACCTGCTTGGGCGCGGCGGGGGCGACGTGGTGGGCCTCGTCGAGGACGAGGAGGTCGAAGAAGCGCTTGTGCTCGCCGTCGGGGCTCTCCTCGGGGGCGCCGATGACCTCGTCGAGGAGGCGCTGGGCCTTCTGGCCGCGCAGCCAGGGCAGGGAGACGATGGTGAGCGGGTGGACGCGGAACGGATTTGCCGCTGTGCCGTGGGTGCGGCGCAGGCGGGCGCAGTGCTCGGAGTCGACGATGGTGAACTCCAGGCCGAACTTCTCGGCCATCTCGTCGCGCCACTTGAGGGTGAGGCCGGCCGGGCAGACGACCATGGTGCGGCGGGCCCGGCCGCGCAGCAGTAGTTCCTGGACGACGAGTCCGGCCTCGATGGTCTTGCCGAGGCCGACGTCGTCGGCGAGGAGGAGGTTGACGCGGGGCGCGCCGACGGCGCGGGAGACCGGCTCCAGCTGGTACGGCTCGACGGCGACGCCGGAGCGGAACGGGGCCTGGAGGGTCTTGGCGTCGGCGGAGGCGACGGCGGACCAGCGGACGGCGTCGAGGAACGCGGCGAGGCGGTTCGGGGAGTCGTAGGCGCCGGTGGAGGCGTCGGGGAGGGAGCCGGCGGGCAGGACGCGGCGGCCGGGCTCGACCTCCCAGATGACGGAGAGGGTGTCGCCGAAGCGGCCGTCGGCGACGGACTGGATGTGGACGAGGGTGGCGGGCCTGCGCTCGGCGTGGCCGTCGGAGGTGTCGGGGGCCGGGGAGGGCTCGACGCGGGCGACCACCCAGGACTGGCCGCGCACCTCGACGAGGTTGCCCTCCTCGGGGAGCTGTTCGGCCCCCGTCCGCTCGGTGTCGCGCTGAGCTGCTGACGTCATGGGCGCTGTTCCCCTCGGGTGTCTCCTGCGGCCGTCCGTAGACAGTTTCCTGTCTCCCCTCCGGGCGGCGCGGTCGCAGCGTAACACGCTGCATTGACTGTGAACATAGATTACGAAAGTACGGGTGCTCGGCCGGTCACGCGATGCGGGCGAGCCGGTCCAGCAGGGTGCGGGCGCGTCCGTGCCGAGGGTCGGGGGCGGAGAGGATCCGGTCCTCGTCGTCGGCCAGTCGCCTCAGCAGTTCCCGCGCCGCGTGGCGCTCGCCCGTGCGGGCCAGCAGGACGGCGATCTCGTACCGGGTGTCCAGCACGCCGGGGTCCTCCGGGCCGAGGAGGCTGCGCTGCTCGGCGAGGACCGACTTCAGTTCGTCCAGTGCCTCACGGGTGCGGCCGAGGCCGCCCACGCACAAGGCGTGCCCGGCGCGGGCGGCGAGGACGTCGGCCCGGGCGAGGGCGGGGGCGGCCAACAGGTCGTCGTACTCCTCCAGGGCGCGGGCGGGCCGGCCCGACCGGCGGACACGGTCGATCTCGGCCAGCCGGGGGTGCGGGATCACCGGCTTCGGCGAGCGCGCCGGGGCGGGCGCCCAGGCGGCCGCCCGTGCGGCCACCTCGGTCGCGGAGGCGGGCCGGTCCTCGGGCCTCTTCTCCAGGAGCGCCTCCACCAGTTCCCGCAGTCCGGCCGGGACGCCGGGACGGCGCTCGTCGAGCGGCGGTACGGGGTCGTGCGCGTGCCGGTGGTAGAGCAGGAACTGACTGCCGGCCGCGAAGGGCGGGGCGCCGGTCAGCAGCTCGTAGAGGACGCAGCCCAGGGAGTAGAGGTCACTGGCGGGCACCGTCTCCCCCACGGCCTGCTCCGGGGCCATGTACATCACCGTGCCGGGTGTGGCGTTGGCCGCGGTGAAGCGGGTCTCGCCGGGCTGCGGGTCGAGGGCCGCGGCGACGCCGAAGTCGAGGACCTTGAGCTCGCCGTCGGGGGTGAGCATCAGGTTCGACGGTTTGAGGTCGCGGTGCACGACGTTGTGGGCGTGGGCGTGGGCGAGCACCTCGGCCGTGCGCCGGGTGAGGTCCGCGGCGTGCTCGGCGGGCAGCGGGCCGTCGCTCTTGAGGACGGCGTCGAGTGCCCGGCCGGGGACGAGGTCCATGACGAGGTAGAGCTCCCCCTCGTGGCTGCCGTGGTCGTGGACGGCGGGGATACCCGGGTGGCGCAGGCGGCTGGTGAGGCTGGCCTCGCGGAGGAAGCGCCGCTCCAGGGACGTGAACTCCGCGCCCGCCGCGCGTGGCGCGAGGAGCTTGACGGCGACCTCGGCGCCGCGGTCGGGGTCGTAGGCCGCCCACACGACCCCCATGCCGCCCCGGCCCAGCTCGCGGGTGAGCTCGTACCGTCCAAGGCTTCGCCGCATCGCGCTCGTCCCCAGTCCCGGCGCCCGAGGCGCCCCTTCACTCCTCATGTGTCCGGGCGAGGTGACGCGCCCGGCCGACACGGTCAGTTTCTCACCGTTCACACGGGGCTCGGTCCCTGCGGGACCACGAAGGGGCGGCGGGGATCCTCCGGCGCGAAGGGCCGGGCGGCGAGTCCGGGGCGGGGAGCCGGCAGGTACGGGCTGAGCGCCGCGTACACCTCGGCCGCGGAGGAGGGACGGTCGTCCGGATGCTTGGCGAGCAGAGCGGTGACCAGCTCCCGCAGGCCGTGCGGGACGTCGGCTTCCGCGTCCGTGATCTCCGGCGGCGGTGAGCTCAGATGATGCGAGGCCAGCAGCGCGGGCTGGTCCGTGGCGAAGGGTGTCTCACCCGTGAGCATGTGGTGGAGCAGGCAGCCCACCGCGTAGAGGTCGCTGCGGCCGTCGAGCCTGCCCTGCCCGGAGAGCAGTTCGGGCGAGGCACACACGATGTTGCCGATGCTCTCGCCCGTCATGGTCAGGCGCGGGTCGGTGTCACTCAGGACCTTCACCAGCCCGAAGTCCAGGATCTTCACCACGCCGTCCCGGCGGACCATGATGTTCTGCGTCTTGAGGTCACGGTGGACGAGCCCGGCCGCGTGGGCGGCCGACAGGCCGGCACAGACCTGGGCCGCGACGGCGGCGGCCGTGGGCACGTCGAACCGGCCGTCGTCCTGCTGGTCGAAGAGGAACTCCAGGGTGGTGCCCTCGATCAGTTCCATGACCAGGCAGCAGGTGCCGTCCGTGATCGACGCGTCGAAGACGGTGGTCGTGTTGGGGTGGTGGAGGCGTGCCGCGGCCTTCGCCTCCCGCTGGAAGCGTTTCAGCGCCTCGTCCCGGCTCCCGGGGACGGCGAGCAGGTCCGCGGCGACGGTCTTGACCGCCACAGGGCGCTCCAGGCGCAGGTCACGCCCCTGCCACACCTGCCCCATCTGGCCACGGCCGAGGACCGATGTGAGCCGGTAGCGGTCCAGGAGCACCGTTCCCGGCATGAATGCCAGCATTTCTCTGTCCTCCACACTTCCTGCACGGCCATTCCGGACATGTGCACTGTGAACAAAGTCAATGAGCGTAGTAGCCTCTCATGAAGAGCGACCCGCAGACCCGTCCACCGCCGGCCCGCACACCCCAGCGCCCCAGCACCTCGGAGACTGTCGATGAGTGCAACCGAGTCCGTACCCGTCAGCCTCGCCGAGATCGCCCGGATCGCGGGAGTGGGGCGGGCCGCGGTGAGCAACTGGCGGCGGCGCCATGACTCCTTCCCGTCGCGCATCGGCGGCACGGATGTCAGCCCGCAGTTCTCCCTGGCGGAGGTCGAGCTCTGGCTGCGGGACAACGGCAAGCTCGACTCCGTCGGAGGGCGCGAGCTGTTGTGGCCCCGCTTCGAGGCACTGGGCAGCCGGGACGAGTCGGGGCTGGCGATCGCCGAGGCGGCTCACCGCATGCGGTCGCCCCGTGCCCGCACCGCACACCACGACCTCACCCCGGAGGCGGAGAAACTGGCGGTCGAGGCAGCGCAGTTGGGGCGGGCCGAGGGGGCGCGCGAGACGTTCGAGTTCCTGCTCCAGCGGTGGCTGGAGACCCATGTGCGTCAGTTGAGTACGACGCCCTGGCCTCTCGCCGCCCTGATGGCGCGGATCGCGCTCAGTGTCCGTATCGGGGAGCGCGACGCACCGCTCACCGTTCTCGATCCGGCCTGCGGTACTGGTCATTTGGCGGCTGCGGCGGTGCTGGAGGCCGCAGGCCACGGCCCTTTGTCGGTGCTGGCGTGCGAACGGGACCCCGCCCTCTCCGCGTTGGCGTCCGTGCGGCTCGCGTTTCTCACGGACGAGCACGACGCCCGTACGGAGATCGTCACGGCGGATTCTCTGCGCGACGATCCGTTCCGTGGCGTACGGACGGACGTCGTCCTGTCCAATCCGCCGTTCAACGAACGTGACTGGGGCTACGAGGAACTGGCCACCGACCAGCGCTGGACCCATGGTCTTCCGCCGCGGACCGAGCCGGAACTGGCCTGGGTGCAGCACCTGCTGGCCCATCTCAAGCCCGGCGGTGCCGCGGTTGTCGTCCTGCCGCCGGCGGTCGCCTCACGTAAAGCGGGACGGCGTATCCGAGGGTCCTTGCTGCGTACCGGTGCACTTCGTGCCGTGGTGGCCCTGCCTCCCGGCAGCGCGCAACCGCATTCCGTCTCACTGCAACTGTGGGTCCTCCGAGCCGCTCCCGACGGTCCGGGCGCGGTACCGCCCGGCCAGGAGGCGCTACTCGTCGACGCGACGCGCTTCTCCAGGAGCGGTACGCGTGACTCCGGCCCCGACTGGGAACCGCTCCAGGCGTTCGTCCTCTCCGCACTGGAATGCCTCGACCGTCCCGACGTGGATCTCCCGGACGGCGCCGTCCGTGTACCCCTCATCGAGCTCCTGGACGACGAGGTCGATGTGACCCCCGGGCGTTACGCGTCCGTGTCCGCCGAACCGTCCGGTCCTGAACTGGCGGCGGCCTGGAAGGAGGTCGGGACGACACTCACCGACCTGGCCGATCGGGCCCAGCGGCTTTCCGAGCTGAAGTTCGAGATCGGCAGGGCGCCGACGACCGTCAGTGTGGGAGACCTCGTCAAGGCCGGGGCGCTGTCGTTGCGCTCCGGGCAGCAACCGCCGGAGAACGGCACGCGGGCGGCGGGGCGCGGCTCCGTACCCTTGCTCACCGTCTCGGATCTGCTGGCGGACGGCACTCCCGGTGGGTTCGTCGCCGAAGACTGCGCGCCCGTGGTCGTCGAGGAGGGCGACGTCGTGGTCGCCGGAGTCGTGCGGGCGTACCGGGCGTGGGTGCACGACGGGCCGCCGACGGCCCTGGGAGCCCAGCTCCACGCCCTGCGGGTGGATCCGGCGAAGCTGGACGCCCACTTCCTGGCCGGCTGTCTGCGGGCGCCTTCCAAC
This sequence comes from Streptomyces sp. NPDC086080, assembly GCF_044540255.1. Classification (NCBI taxonomy): domain Bacteria; kingdom Bacillati; phylum Actinomycetota; class Actinomycetes; order Kitasatosporales; family Streptomycetaceae; genus Streptomyces; species Streptomyces sp. NPDC086080. The sequence continues at coordinate 98,103 of NZ_JBITRU010000031.1, read as the reverse complement.
GGGCGTCAGGCGGGAACTCACGCGTCCAGTTCGTCGCGGGTCGACATCCGGCGGCTGCACGTGCTCCAGCTGCCGCTGGAGCAACAAGCGGTCTATGCGGAGGTGTTCCGGAGTCTGTGGATCTTCGAGGCGCGGCTGACCGATGCCGGGAAGACGGGAAGGGCGTTGGTGAGCGGAGTGGCCGACCTGCTCGCGGTCGGCGGACTCGACGTCTGACACTGCTCGTCGACGCGGCGTCATCTTCGCTGTTGATCGCCGCGTGATCGTGTCCGTGGGCGACACGGGCATCGGCGTTCGTGTCCCAACTGCTCGCGGCTGGCGGGCTCGACGAGATCCGACCGCGCCTCGCATCGGTGACGGCTCGTCAAGAGGAGTCGCTCTTGGGGTAGATGGTGCCTACCGGCGTACGCAGTACCTACACTCGCGATCATGCATACTCCAGACGCACTGTCAGAGGCCCCGGCCGGCGACACCGCCGAGCCGTCGCTCTTCTCCACCATGTCCACCATGCGGGCCATGCGGCGCCTGCGGCCCGACCCGGTGCCGGACGAACTCCTGGACCGGCTGATACAGGCGGCCGTCTGGGGCCCCAGCGGCGGCAACATGCAGCGGTACGAGTACGTCGTGGTCACCGACCCCGCGGTGATGGCCGAGCTCGCGCCGCTGTGGAAGCGATGCGTGGACGCCTATCTGGCCACGACCGGTAAGTACGCGCCTGCCGGGATGGACGAGGCGGCGTACGCGCGCATGGTCGCCGCCATCGAGTACCAGCGGGACCACTTCGCTCAGACGCCGGCGCTGATCATCCCCTGCTACCAGTTCCCTGAGCCGAGGATCGAGGAGGAGGGACTGCAGCGGTACGCTGAGGCTCTCGGGCCCGACGCGACGGCGCGTATGGGGCGGATCCAGGAGCGCTTCGCCGCCCTCGCGGAGGGCTCCTGCGTCTACCCGGGTGTGCAGAACCTGCTGCTCGCCGCGCGCGGCCTGGGTCTGGCGGCCAATATCACCCTCTGGCACGTGTTCCTGGAGGAGGAGTGGAAGGCGGTCCTCGGCATTCCCGAGGAGATGAACACGTTCGCGGCCATTCCGGTGGGCTGGCCGCGCGGCAGGTTCGGTCCGGTGAGCCGCCGCCCGGTGGCGGAGGTCGTGCACCGGAACCGCTGGTAGGTCACGGCAGCCGGGCGGGTACGGCGGTTCCGCACCCGCCCGGTGCTCGTCTCAGCGGCCGCTTCCCCGTTCGCGGCGCAGGCGGCGCAGGACGACGACGAGGTCCAGCAGGGCCGTCAGGGCGAGGAATCCACAGACGGCCGAGATGAAGATCAGCGGGCCGCGGCTGGGGCTGTCGCCCGGGTCGGCGCCGGCGGCCCAGACGGCGAAGAGGGCGCAGCCCGCTACGAAGAGGGGCAGGAAGAGGGCCGCGAGCAGGAGGCGCAGCCGCAGCGGGCTGCGGGCGGTGACCGGCTCGGTGCCGGTCCGGGGGAAGCGGCGCCCGACCGTGCCGGAGCGGGCACGGGAGACCGGCCTCCTGCCCTGGTCGGTGCGTTCGTCGCGCATGCCGCACACCTCCTCGGCCGCGTCGGGTGGGGCCGGGTAGCCGTCCGCGGCGAGGGCAAACCGGTGTCCGGGCATCCGTGGTGGGTACTCGTCCGCGGTGACCGCGCCGTGAGGAAGGACATCGCCTCATGCATCACGATCAGATCATCGGCAAGGTGCAGGCTCTCACCCGGCTGCCGGACCGGGGATCCGCCGAGAGGGCGACCCGTGCCGTGCTGACCACACTGGCCGAACGGCTGCCGTCCGGGCTCACCGGCCATGTGGCCGCCCAGTTGCCACCGACCCTGGCGGCCCCCATGCGGCAGGCCAGGGAGGCCGTCGCCGAGAACGAGCGTTTCGATCTGACGACGTTCGTCGGACGGATCGCCGGGCGTGCGGAGACGGACGAGGACGCGGCGCTGCGGGAGGCCGCCGCCGTACTGGAAGTGCTGGACGCCGCCCTGGCCCCGGAGCTGACGGAGAAGGTGGCCGCCGCCCTGCCCAAGGACATCGGCGGGCTGCTGCCCGCCGGGCGTGCCGCCGAGGATTCCGGCTGAGGAGGTGACCGGGGATGGTGTCCGAGTCCGTGACGATTCCCTCGGGCGGTGCGGTTCTGGCCGGTGATCTGGAGATTCCGGGCGGGGCACACGGCATGGTGCTGTTCGCGCACGGCAGTGGCAGCTCGCGGCACAGCCCCCGCAACCGGGCCGTGGCCTCCGCTCTGCGGTCGGCGGGGTTCGCCACCGTGCTCCTCGACCTGCTGACCGAGGACGAGGAGCGGGAGGACGCCCTGACGGGAGAGCACCGGTTCGACATCGGGCTGTTGTCACGGCGGCTGGCGCACGCGATCGACTGGCTGGAGCGGCGTCCGGACACCGTGGGTCTTCCGGTGGGACTGTTCGGGGCCAGTACGGGCGCGGCGGCCGCGCTGGTGGCGGCGGCGGAGCGTCCCGGGCGGGTGTCGGCTGTCGTGTCGCGGGGCGGGCGTCCGGATCTGGCGGGTGACGTGCTGACGGAGGTCGCGTCCCCGGTGCTGCTCGTCGTGGGCGGTGACGACGTGGCGGTTCTCGGGCTCAACCGTCAGGCGGCCGAGCAGCTGTCCGGTGAGGTCCGCGTGCACGTGGTGCCCGGGGCGACCCATCTGTTTCCCGAACCCGGGGCGCTGGAGGAGGTCGCCCGGCTCGCCGCCGATTGGTTCCGTGAGCATCTGTGACAGGGCGTGCGGCGAGCCGCAGCGTGGTGCGTGCTGCGGCTCGCCCTCGGTTCAGCGGTTCAGCGGTTCAGGGGGTTCAGCTGGTGCTGCACGAGACCGTCGGCCAGTTCCAGTTGCCGTTGGTCTGGATCGTCACCCCCCAGTTGTTGCCGCTGCCGTTGGACTTGGCGACGAGCGTCTGGCTGTTCGGGTAGGACGCGCTGACGTTCCACGTCGTCATGACCTTCGCCGGTGACGGCACGTTCATGGTCACGGTCCAGTTGTTCGCACCGGAGACCGCGACGTTGAGGTTGTAGCGGTCACCCCAGCTGCTTCCCGCCGACAGGGTCGCGGTGCAGGACGTGTCACCACCGCCACCACCGCCACCGCCACCCCCTCCCCCGCCGCCGGAACCGTCGGGGGCCACCGCGCGGCCCGTCGTCGGGGAGATCATGCCGGCGCACAGGCCCCGGGAGGCGAGGTTCTGCGCGATGCGCGGGATCGCGGCGATGGTGTTGGCCGGCCAGTCGTGCATCAGGATGACCTGCCCGTTGGTGAGCCGGGATGCGGCCTGCACGATGGCGTCGGTGCTCGCGTTGTTCCAGTCCTGCGAGTCGACGTCCCAGAGGACCTCGGTCAGGCCGTACTTGGCCTCGACCGAACGGAGCGTCGAGTTGGTCTCGCCGTACGGCGGGCGGAACAGCTTCGGTGTGCCACCGCCGGCGTTCGCGATCGCCTGCTGGGTGCGGGCGATCTCCGAGTCCATCTGGGACTGGCCGAGTTGGGTCATGTGGGGGTGGGTGTAGCTGTGGTTGGCGACCCACATGCCCGCGTCCACCTGGGCCTTGACCAGGGAGGGGTTGGCGGCGGCGTACTGGCCCTGGTTGAACATTGTGGCCCGCAGCCCGTTCTGCCGGAGCGCGTTGAGCAGGTTCGTGGTGGATCCGGTCGACGGGCCGTCGTCGAAGGTGAGTCCGACGTAGCCGTTGCAGGCGGCCGCCTGTGCCTCGGGTGCGTTGACGGTCGAGGTCATTGTTCCTGCCACGGTCAGTGCGGCGACGGCCAGGCCCGGGACCAGGTACCGGGTGACCGGTAGTCGTTTTCCGGTGCTCATGTGAGGGGTCCTCCTGGTACGGGGGTCAGCCGGCGCTGCAGGAGACCGACGGCCAGGTCCAGTTGCCGTTGGTCATGATCGTCGCTCCCCAGTTGTTGCCGCTGCCGTTGGACCTGGCGACAAGGGTCTGGCTGTCGGGGTAGGAGGCGCTGACGTTCCACGTCGAGGCGACCTTCGCCGGGGAGGGGACCCGCATGGTGACGGTCCAGTTGCTGGAGCCGCTCACCGAGACGTTGAGGTTGTAGCGGTCGCCGAACTTCTCACCGGCCGACAGGGTTGCGTTGCAGCCGCCACCACCGCCGCCACCACCGCCACCGCCACCGCCACCGCCACCGCCACTGGAGCCTTCACTCACCGTGATGTTGGAGTTGCCGCTGCTCTGGTAGCCCTCGGTGGCCATGATCATGTAGTTGTGGTTGCCCAGGTTCATCCCCTTGCTCGCCCAGGCGTCGAAGTGGTTGCCGCTGGTGATGGTGCCGCCGGTGCGCTTGGACTGCCGGACGCTCCAGTACTGGTCGAAGGTCTTGGTGCCCTCGATGGAGGGGGCGTTGTACCGGGTCGTCTTGTAGATGTCGTACGTGCCGCCGTCGGTGGTGACGGTGCCCTTGTACTCGCCGGTGGGCCGGTAGGTGCCCCAGTTGTCGACGATGTAGTACTCGATGAGCGGGCCGGTGGTCCATCCGTAGAGCGTCAGGTACGCGTTGCCGGACGGGTTGAAGCTGCCGGAGTAGCTGACGGTCTTGCGACCGCCGGTGCTCCAGCCCTTGCCCGCGACGAAGTTGCCGGTGTTGCTCCACTGGGTGCTGTAGTTGCCGCCGGAGCCCAGGTCCATGGAGACGGTTCCCTGGGCGTCGGTCCAGAACGAGTACCACCAGCCGTTGTTGGTGCCGGTCTGGTTCGTGGTGACGGCGGCGGTGGCGGTGGTGGCGGTCAGGAGCAGCGCGGTGACGGCGGCCAGCGCGATGGTCCAGACACTTCTGACGCTGAGCAGCAGGCGGCCGCGTTTGCGGCCCCTCGGGTGGGCGGACACATTCATGTGGTGCGCCTCCTGTAACGGCTCGGTGGGGAGGTCAATGCCGGACAGGTTGGCCTGTGCGCGTCAACGCGTCAACAGTTTCGGTGAATGTTTCGAAATCTTCGCTTGATCAAAAAGGCGTTCAACATCATGTCATCGCAGCTCAGACGATGTACTGAACCGGTCAAGTTCAGGAACGACGCAAATGAGACGCGATGATTGTCGAAGCCGGATGCCACATCATCGAATGTTTCGATGCGGATGCTCGTTCCGCGCCGACAGGGTCCGCGCCCCGGTGGCCCCGTCTCACATGGGTGTCGTCCAGCGCGGGGCCGTCTCCGCCCAGGCCGTGTCCCAGTGGGACAGGTTGCGGCGGCGCAGCACCCGGCCGGTCAGGGCGTGGACGGCGGCGCCGGTGAGGACGGTGCCGATGGCGGCGAGGAGGGCCCAGCCGACGGCACGGCTGCGCACCTCCTGGGAAGTGAGCGGCGGGTCCGTCGCCTCGCCGTCGGCGGTGATCCAGATACGGACGGTGTTGTCGGCGGTCAGTCCCGGCTCGACCTCCGCCCGGGTGTGGCGCGTCCGGCCCTCGCGGGTGACGACGCGGACCTCGACCGGGTAGCGGGTCTGCTTCTCCTCGTCCGAGCCCGGCTCCGGGTGGCGGGGGGCGTTCTCGGTGAGCGTCGCGTTCGTCTCGTAGCGGGTCCGGTGCTGGTGGCGGGCGATGTCCTCGTAGTGGCCCCGGGCGGCGTCGCCGACGAGGACGGCGGCCACGGGCGCCACGGCCAGCACGATGATCAGCACGGCGAGGCCGGTCCACGCCTGGAGGCGGTCGGTCCGGCGGCGCAGGGGGTTGCGCCGCCAGCGCCACAGCAAGGGGCGCGGAGGAGGGCCGGGGGGCGGCTGTGCCGGAGGGATCTCACCCTTCACGTCGTCTCTCCTCTCGTGTGCGAGTCGGCGGCTCCTGTACGAGGTCGCCCGTCGTGCGTGCGTGAGCGGCTCGTACGTGCGTGAGCGGCCCGTACGCGCGTGATCCCGCCGGCTCCCGCGGGAGCCGGCGGAGGCCGGAAGGGGGTCAGAAGGTGCCGTCGGCGGAGGGGTGGTGGTGCGCCGAGGCGAGCAGCCCGGCGGCGCCCCGGACGGCGGCGGTGTGCGGGGACGGCACCGGCTGGACCGCGCAGCCGAGGCTGTCGGGCAGGTCGCGGGTGATGTCGGGGCGCAGCGCGCCGCCGCCGGCCAGCAGGACGCCCCTGCGCAGGGCGGTGCGGGTGAGCGCGGTGCGGTCCTGGCGCAGCATGGCCGTCACCATCCCGGTCACCGCCTCGGTGATCAGCTCGGGCGCCGAGCCGTCGGCCAGGTCGCCGGTGCCCAGGGCGGTGCGGCGGGCATCGGTGACCGCGCCGTCCGCGAGCAGCACCACCTCGGTGAGGTGGGCGCCGATGTCGACCACCAGCAACGGCCGGATGTGGTCGGCGCCGGCGGCGAGCGCCACCGCCCGCGCGCCGGGGACCGTCAGTACGGCGCGCGGACGGAGGACTTCCACGGCCGTACGGGCCGCGGTCCGGAAGGCGAGCCCGTCCAGCACGGGTGCGGTCACGACGACCAGGGGGCGGCCGATCCTGGGCATCCGGTGCCCGAGCAGCCGGTCCAGCATCCGGGCCGTGCCGGCGGTGTCGACGATGGTGCCGCGCTGGATGGGGTGGACGGCACCGGTCCCCGGGAAGGTCACGGTGGGCACGTCGAGGACCATGCCCCGCCCCGCGATCCACGCGCGGGTGCGGGCGCTGCCCAGGTCGAGAGCGATCCCTGAGCAGCGCCGGCACAGCGGCCAGTGCCGGTGACGTACGGGTGCCGGCCGGGGGTGCCGGATCGCTGTCACCGGCCGGCCTCCCTCACCTGCTGGCAGCGCCCGCAGTAGCGGGCCTGGGGGACGATCAGCAGGCGGTGGCGTTCGACCGGGCGACGGCACAGATGACAGATGCCGTAGTCCCCCGAGTCCATCCGGGCGAGTGCCGCCTCGACATCGGCGAGCACCATGCGCGCGGAGGCGGCGAGTTTGACGCCGACCTCGATCTGGGCGGCGTCCGCCCGGCGGCGACGGTCGTCGGCCCGGGTCGAGAAGGCGAACTGCCGCAGCTGCTCCTGCCGGAACAGCCGCTGTTCGTGCAGGTTCTCACGCAGCGCGGCAAGGTCCTCGGGTGTGAGGACCGTGTGGGGCTCGTCGATGGTCTGGTGGGTCACCACTGCACCCCTTGGGCAGAGCGGGGAGGGAACGAGGGACGTGAGGGGGTCAGGCGCGGCTCTGGCAGGCCACGCAGTAGCGGGTGTGCGGGAGGATCTCCAGCCGCTCCGGCGGGACGGACTTCGAGCAGCCCAGACAGGTGCCGTAGGTTCCGGCCTCGACCCGGGCGAAGGCCTCGTCGATCTCGGCGAGGACGCGCTTGATGGCATCCTGCTGGTTCGACATCAGGTGGTCGCCGGGGCTCTGCCCGGTTTCGTCGAGCGCCTTGAGCTGTGCCAGCCGGGTCGTGCGGGCGTGTTCGAGCCGCTGACGGACCTCGTCCGCGGCCGGGTGTGCGGTTCGCGGTTCGGTGCGGGGCAGGTCGAGCGACACGGAGGGTCCTCCTCAGGACGTACGGGTGATGTCCTCACCCTCGCCCGTTTCCGGCGTGGGGCCCATCGGGCGCGGTACCCATCTGTGCCGGGTCCGAGGACCCACCCCGTGCGGCGTGGGTCCGGCGGGCGGGTGGAAATGGGGCGTGGGGCCCATCGACGCGGGGGGCTTTCGGCGTGCACGCTGGCCGCTGTCCGCCCGGGACAAGGGGGCCGACGCCGCGGAAGCGGGCGCGGTGACCGACAGTAGAGGCAGACGAGAAAGAGGAAGGCGTGACCTCGGTGTCCCTGTACTGGCGGATCTTCGGGCTCAACGCGGTGGTGCTGGGCTTCGCCACCGCGCTGCTGCTGTGGGCTCCGGTGACCGTGTCCGTACCGGTTCTGCTCACCGAGGCGGTGATCCTCGTGGGCGGGATGGCCGTCATGCTCGTCGCCAACGCGGCCCTGCTGCGCATCGGGCTGGCCCCGCTGGACCGGGTGACCCGGCGGATGACCACCGTCGACCTGCTGCGCCCCGGTCAGCGGCTGCCCGTGCGCGGTAACGGTGAGGTGGCCGAGCTGGTCAGCGCCTTCAACGCGATGCTGGAGCGGCTGGAGGGCGAACGCGTCGCGAGCAGCGCCCGCGCCATTCTGGCCCAGGAGGCCGAGCGTCGGCGTATCGCCCAGGAGCTGCACGACGAGGTCGGGCAGAGCATGACGGCGGTGCTGCTGGCGCTGAAGCGGGCCGCGGACGAGGCGGAGGAACCGCTGCGGGGTGAGCTCCAGCAGGCGCAGGAGATCACCCGGGAGAGCCTCGACGAGGTCCGTCGGCTGGTGCGCCGGCTGCGTCCGGGCGTGCTGGACGATCTCGGTCTGGTCAGTGCGGTGACGTCGCTGGCCACCGAGTTCGCCACGCACACCGGGCTGCGCGTGCGGCGACGATTCGACGCGGATCTGCCCGTGCTCGACCACGAGTCGGAGTTGGTGATCTACCGTGTGGCGCAGGAGAGTCTGACCAACGCCGCCCGGCATGCGGAGGCACGGAACGTGGAGGTGAGCCTGCGCGGTGCCGAGGGGAATGTGGTCCTCGAGGTGGCCGACGACGGGCGCGGCATCGGTGCCGCGCAGGAGGGTGCCGGTCTTCGTGGAATGCGGGAACGGGCGCTGCTGATCGGGGCCAGGCTGGACATCTCCAGCCCGGACACGACCTCCAGGGCCCCCGCGGCCGCCGCAACAGGAAACGGGACACGGATCCGGCTCGCCGTGCCCACCGTCAGGAAGCAGTCATGACCCATCAGGAAACCCCCGCCGACCCGGCCGACCCGGGGACGCAGCCGAAGATCCGGATTCTGCTCGCCGACGACCACGCGCTGGTGCGGCGCGGCGTCCGGCTCATCCTCGACCGGGAGCCGGATCTGGAGGTGGTGGCCGAGGCCGGTGACGGTGCGGAGGCGATCGCCATGGCCCGTACCCATGACGTCGACCTGGCGGTCCTGGACATCGCCATGCCGCGGCTGACCGGTCTGCAGGCCGCCCGCGAGCTGACCGCGCTGAAGCCGGGGCTGCGCATCCTGATGCTGACGATGCACGACAACGAGCAGTACCTGTTCCAGGCGCTGAAGGCGGGCGCCGGCGGATATGTGCTGAAGTCCGTCGCCGACCGCGATCTGGTCGCCGCCTGCCGGGCCGCGATGCGGGACGAGCCGTTCCTGTACCCGGGGGCGGTGACCGCCCTGATCCGCAACTACCTGGACCGGGTGCGGCACGGGGAGGAGGCGCCGGAGCAGTTGCTGACGCCCCGTGAGGAGGAGGTGCTGAAGCTCGTCGCCGAGGGCCACTCGTCGAAGGAGATCGCCGAGCTGCTGTTCATCAGCATCAAGACGGTGCAGCGGCACCGGGAGAACCTGCTGAACAAGCTGGGACTGCGGGACCGTCTCGAGCTGACCCGTTACGCCATCCGCGCCGGGCTCGTCGAACCTTGACGGGCGACCCGCGGGGACAGGTGTCCCGCTCTCCGTTCCGCGCGGCCGCGGCGGCCTTCGCCGCCTTCGCGGCCGTGCTGCTGGCGCTGGGGGTCACCGGCGGCGCCGAGTTCGTCCCCCGCGCCGGGGCCCCGGCCTCCGTCCTGCCGGCGTCACCGGTCCCGTCGTCGTACTCCTCCGACACCCGTCCGTACAGCGACGACGCCTACGTCTGCGCCCGCACGCTGCTCACCCGGCTGGAGCGGGACGCCGGTGAGCGGACGGTGTACGCCGGGCATCTGCTCTTCACCGCGGCGCACACCCCGCGGATACCGCCCCGGCCGGCGCGGCCCGCGCCGGTGGCCGGACACGCGCCGCCCGCCGCCGCGCACATGCCGTCGAATCCGGGGCGGGCACCGCCCGCGGCCTCCAGCGCCTGAGATCCCCTTTTCCTCTTTTCCGCGTGCCTGCTGGAGGCATCTGTGAAACGTCCCGCCCGCGTCAGGGCGTTGTTCGCGCTCGCCGTGATCGCCGCATCCGTGTTCATCGCCGTCACCGTTCCGGTCCGTCTGGGCCTGGATCTGCGGGGCGGCACCCAGATCGTGCTGGAGACCCGTGACAGCGAAACCGTGAAGGCCGACGGGGAGGCCACCGACCGCACCCTGGAGGTGCTGCGCGGCCGGGTCGACGCGCTCGGGGTGGCCGAACCGGGCATCGTCCGTTCCGGTGAGAACCGGATCATCGTCGAACTGCCCGGTCTGCAGGACCCGCGGCAGGCCGCCGACGTCCTCGGCCGTACCGCACAGCTCTCCGTCCATCCGGTGCTCGGCGCCGCCGCCCCGACGGACAAGCCGAAGGAGAAGGGCGAGGAAATCCTGGCCGACGAGTCCGGCGAGCGGCTCCGGCTGGGCCCCGCGGCGCTCAGCGGCCAGGACGTCAAGGACGCCGAGGCGCGTTTCGACCAGCAGACCGGCGCGGGCTGGCACGTCACCGTGGATTTCGAGGACGACAAGGGCTGGGCCAAGCTGACCGGTGACGCCGCCTGCAACCCCGCGGGGGATCCGCAGCGCCGGGTCGCGATCGTCCTGGACAACAAGATCATCTCTTCGCCGCAGGTCGACCCGTCCGTCTCCTGTGGCGCGGGCATCACCGGCGGGTCCACCCAGATCACCGGTTCCTTCACCAGTGACGAGGCCAAGGAGCTGGCCCTGCTGGTCAAGGGCGGCGCGCTGCCGGTGCCGGTCGAGACGGTCGAGCAGCGGACCGTCGGGCCGACGCTGGGCGCGGAGGCCATCGAGGCCAGCGCGTGGGCCGCCGTCGTCGGCACCGCCCTGACCGCGATCTTCATCATCGTCGTCTACCGGCTGATGGGCGTCCTGGCCACCCTGGCCCTGGTCTGCTACGGCCTGATCTCCTACGCCGGTCTCGCGGCACTCGGCGCGACCCTGACCCTGCCCGGCCTGGCCGGTTTCGTCCTGGCCATCGGTATGGCGGTGGACGCCAACGTGCTGGTCTTCGAACGGGCGCGTGAGGAGTACAGCAAGCGCAACCGGCCCAGCAGCCGCTCGGCCCTGACCGCCGGTTTCAAGGGCGCGTTCAGCGCCATCGCGGACTCCAACGTCACCACGCTCATCGCGGCGGTGCTGCTGTTCCTGCTCGCGTCCGGTCCGGTGAAGGGCTTCGGTGTCACGCTGGCCATCGGTGTCGTCGCGTCCATGATCAGCGCCCTGGTGATCACCCGGGTGCTGGCCGAGTTCGCCGTGGAACGCAAGTGGGTGCACCGGCGGCCGGCCTTCACCGGTCTGGCGTCGATCGGACGCGTGCGTACGTACCTCACCCGCCGCAACCCGCAGCTGATGCGGCATCCGCGCCGCTGGCTGGCGGTGTCCGCCGTCGTGCTGGTCATCACCGGCGCGGGCATCGTGGTGCGCGGGCTGAACTTCGGCGTGGAGTTCACCGGTGGCCGCCTGATCGAGTACTCCACCAGCACCACCGTCGACCCGGACCGGGCCCGGGAGGCGCTGGCCGACGCCGGATTCCCGCAGGCGGTCGTGCAGTCCTCCGGGGACGACAAGCTGACGGTGCGCACCGAGGAACTGACCAACGCGGAGGCGGTCAAGGTCGCCGACGCCATCGCCGAGGTCGGCGGCGGGGCGGAGAAGGTGCGTGACGAGCTGATCGGCCCGAGCCTCGGTGACGAGCTGCGCCGCAACGCGCTGATCGCGCTCGGTCTGGCGCTCGCCGCGCAGCTGGTGTACCTGGCCTTCCGGTTCCGCTGGATGTTCGGTACGGGGGCGGTGGCGGCACTGGCCCACGACGTGATCATCCTCACGGGAATCTTCGCCTGGCTGGGCAAGCCGATCGACGGCGTGTTCCTGGCCGCGCTGCTCACCGTGATCGGTTACTCGGTGAACGACTCCGTGGTGGTCTTCGACCGGATCCGCGAGTTGTGGCGGAAGGACAGCAAGGCGCCGTTGGCCGATGTGACCAACCTGGCGATCCTGCAGACGGTGCCCCGTACGGTCAACACCGGTATCGGTGTGATCTTCATCCTGGCCGCGCTGGCGTTGCTGGGGGGCGACTCGCTCACCGACTTCGCGCTCGCGCTGCTGATCGGCATGCTCGTGGGCACGTACTCGTCGGTCCTGACCGCCTCGCCGCTCGCCATCGAGCTCGACGCGTTCGCCGGTGACGGCGGCAAGGGCGGCCGGGGGCGGGGCCGGAGCCGTGGTCGCGGTCGCGGTCGCGCCGGTTCCGCGCGGGCGAAGTCCGGCGCCGCGAAGGAGCCCGGCCGGGCCGAGGCCACCAGCACGGGCAAGTGACCCACAGGCAGCCCGCAGCCGTTCCCGGTTCCGGGAACGGCGGCGGGCTGCCGCGTGGCCGGCCCGCAGCCACCCCACGGCTCCCGCACCGCCGGCGCACCGGTCCTGCTGCGGCCAGCGCGACCGCCCTACGAACCTTCGGGATACAGGCGCCACGCCGCCGCCCCGCGAAAACCGGTCCCCCGCGACGCGCGAGTGCCACGCCACCCCCGGCACACGGGCTCCGCGCCGCCACCCACATGCAAGCGCCACCCCCGCCCCGGCACACGTGGCCCTCACCGCCGACGCACGGGACCTGCATCAGCACCGGCGCGACCGGCCGCCCACGACCCACCGGCACACAGGCGCCACGCCGCCGCCCCGCGAAAACCGGTCCCCCGCGACGCGCGAGTGCCACGCCACCCCCGGCACACGGGCTCCGCGCCGCCACCCACACGCACACCCCACCCCCGCCCCGGCAACACGGCCCCCGCACCGCCGCCCCACGGAACCCGTCACCCGCGAGGCGCGAGTGCTGCGGCGTCCCCTGGACGTGGGGCGTGCGCCGCCGTCGGGGTGCTGTGGCCGTCCTGCTCGTCCTGTTCCCGTCGCCGGGAGGCGAACTGGGTGCGGTACAGCTCCGCGTAGCGGCCACCCGCGGCCAGCAGCGTCTCGTGCGTGCCGCGTTCCACGATCCGGCCGGCCTCGACCACCAGGATCAGGTCGGCCGCCCGCACGGTGGACAGGCGGTGGGCGATCACCACCGCCGTCCTGCCCTCCAGCGCCTCGGTGAGGGCCTCCTGGACGGCGGCCTCGGAGGTGTTGTCCAGATGGGCGGTGGCCTCGTCCAGGATGACGACACGCTGGCGGGCCAGCAGCAGCCGCGCGATGGTCATGCGCTGGCGCTCCCCGCCGGACAGCCGGTAGCCGCGTTCGCCGACCACCGTGTCCAGACCGTCGGGCAGGGCCCGTACGAGGGCGTCCAGGCGGGAGCGGCGCAGGGCGTCCCACAGGTCGGATTCACTCGCGTCCGGCCGGGCCAGCAGCAGGTTGGCGCGGACCGTGTCGTGGAAGAGATGGCCGTCCTGGGTGACCATGCCGAGGGTGGCGCGCAGCGAGGCGGCGGTGAGGTCGCGGACGTCGACGCCGCCCACGCGTACGGCGCCCGAGTCGACGTCGTACAGCCGCGGCAGCAGCCCGGCGACGGTCGACTTGCCCGCGCCGGAGGAGCCGACGAGGGCGACGGTCTGCCCGGGTTCGGCGCGGAAGGAGATGCCGTGCAGGACCTCCTCGCCGCCGCGCGGGTCGAGGGCGGCGACCTCCTCCAGGGAGGCCAGGGAGACCTTGTCGGCGGAGGGATAGCCGAAGCGGACGTCGTCGAACTCCACGGAGACCGGGCCCTCGGGCACCTCGCGCGCGTCGGGCGCGTCGCGGATGAGCGGCTCGAGGTCCAGGATCTCGAAGACCCGCTCGAAGCTGACCAGCGCGCTCATCACCTCCACCCGTGCCCCGGCCAGTGAGGTGAGCGGTGCGTACAGCCGGGTCAGCAGCAGCGCCAGCGCCACCACCGCGCCGGGCTCCAGCACACCGCTGAGGGCGAGGCGGCCGCCGAGTCCGTAGACCAGGGCCAGGGCGAGGGCCGAGACAAGGGTCAGCGCGGTGATGAACACCGTCTGCGCCGTCGCCGTACGGACGCCGATGTCGCGGACCCGGCGGGCACGGACGGCGAACTCCTCGGACTCCTCCTCGGGACGGCCGAACAGTTTCACCAGCGTGGCGCCGGGCGCGGAGAACCGCTCGGTCATACGGGTGCCCATGGCGGCGTTCAGGGCGGCGGCCTCACGCTGCATTCCGGCCATGCGGCGGCCCATGCGCCGGGCCGGGATCACGAACACCGGCAGCAGCGCCAGCGCCAGCAGGGTGATCTGCCAGGACAGGGTGAGCATCACGGCAAGGGCGAGCACCAGGGTGACCACATTGCCGACCACCGTCGACAGGGTGTTGCTGAAGGCCCGTTGGGCGCCGATGACGTCGTTGTTGAGACGGGAGACCAGCGCTCCCGTACGCGTGCGGGTGAAGAACGCGACGGGCATACCCTGGACATGGTCGAACACCGCCGTCCGCAGGTCGAGGATGAGTTCCTCACCGAGCGCCGCCGACAGTCTCCGGCCGAATACGCCGAGGGTGGCCTCCACAATCGCGATCAGCGCGATGAGCAGGGCCAGCCGGACGACCGTGGCCTCGTCGCCGCCGGACACGATCGCGTTCACGACCCGCCCTGCGAGCACGGGGGTGGCGACGGCGAGCGCCGCGGTCGCCGTGCCGAGCAGCACGAACAGGATGATCCGGCGGCGGTGCGGGCGGGCGAAGGCGGCGATGCGGCGCAGTGTCTCCCGCGTCACGGGACGGTGCTCGTCCTGGGCGGACATGACGCTGCGCAACTGTGTCCACGCGGTGGTCTCCATACTCATGAGTGCGAAGGTAGGACCTCGACCATGATTGAGGTCAAGGACGTGGCGGTCGCGACCCGCCGTCGGCGCGCGGGAGGCAGGGCGCGGCCGGTGAGTCACGGACGGCCCGTCACCTCCTGTGTGTGCTGCCGCTGCTCGTGACGGTGGTCGCGGTGCGGCACCGGTCGGTGCCGGCCGGCCGGTCGTGGTGCTGACGGACCGTGTGGAGGATGCCGCCCGGCTCGCCGCCGCAGCGGGACCGTATGGCTCGTTCGCGGGCCGGTGAGCCCCGCCGTGGTACGAACTGCCCCTCGGATACGGCAGGATGAGCGATCGGGCCGACCGCAGGTCAGGACGGCCGGCGCGCCGTACAACCCGGTACATCCCGGTACATCCCGTTGAACTCGAGCAGGTGACCACGTGACACGACCTCACATATCCCCGTCGGACCGTGTATGCGCCGGAGGTGTGCGGTGACCCGTTCGCTCACCATGAACGATCTGGTGTACGCCGGTATCGCCCTCGCCGCCGGTCTGCTGGCGGCGTTCCTGCTCCGCGTGCTGCTGCGCCGGCTGGGCCGGCTGGCGGAGCGGACCGGCTGGCGCGGGGACGACGTCCTCGTGGACGCGCTGCGCATGATCGCGCCGTGGGCGGCGGTCGCGGGCGGCATGGCCTCCGCGGCGGCGGCACTGCCGCTCACCCGGACGGTGCAGCACAACGTCAACCAGGCGCTGACCCTGCTGGTGATCTTCGCGGCGACGGTGTCGGCCGCCCGGGTGATGGCGGGGCTGGTGGCCTCGGTCACCCAGGCCCGCTCCGGTGTCGCCGGGTCGGCGACCATCTTCATGAACATCACCAGGATCCTGGTCCTGGCGATCGGTTTCCTGGTGGGCCTGCAAACGCTGGGCATCTCCATCGCCCCGCTGCTCACCGCCCTCGGCGTCGGCGGTCTGGCGGTGGCGCTGGCGCTTCAGGACACGCTCGCCAACCTGTTCGCGGGCATCCACATCCTCGCCTCCAAGACGGTGCAGCCGGGTGACTACATCCGGCTGAGCAGCGGGGAGGAGGGTTATGTCGAGGACATCAACTGGCGCCAGACGACCGTCCGCGCGCTGTCCAACAACCTCGTGGTCATCCCGAACGGCCAGCTCGCCAAGACGAACATGACCAACTACATGCGGCCCGAGCAGCAGCTGACGATCCTGGTGCAGGCCGGGGTGTCGTACGACAGTGATCTGGAGCAGGTGGAACGAGTGACGATGGAGGTCGTCGCCGAGGTGATGACCGGGATCACCGGTGCCGTGCCGGAGCACGACCCGGCCGTGCGCTTCCACACCTTCGGGGATTCCCGTATCGGGTTCACCGTGATCCTGGGCGTGGGCGAGTTCAGCGACCAGTACCGGATCAAGCACGAGTTCATCAAGCGCCTGCACCGCCGCTACCGCGAGGAGGGCATCCGCATCCCCTCCCCCGCGCGTACCGTGGCGCTCCAGCAGGGTGCGGTGATGTTCCCCCAGCAGCGCGACGCGGAGTCCGCACCGGACGACATGATCACGACCCGGCCGATCTGAGGGCCGGGCGCGTGCCCCTGAGCGGTCCGCCTCGACGACGCGCCCGATGCCCGTCCCGGCGGCCCGCCCCGACGCCCGGCTCGTCACCGGCCCGTTTCCGTGAGCGTCCCGAGGGGCTCTCGCACGCCCCGCGGGCGGCCGGGTCCGGGCGGGGCCGGTCAGCCGCCGAGCGTCCCCGGTGGTGTCTGCTCCGCCCAGATGACCTTGCCCTCCTTGGTGTAGCGCGTGCCCCAGCGCTCGGCGAACTGGGCCACCAGGAAGAGGCCCCGTCCACCCTCGTCCATGCCGGCCGCATAGCGCAGATGCGGCGAGGTGCTGCTGTGGTCGGAGACCTCGAGGACGAGCGCACGGTCGCGGATCAGCCGCGCCTTGATCGGCCCTGTGGCGTGGCGCACGGCGTTGGTGATCAGTTCGCTGCAGATCAGCTCCGTGGTGTAGACGAGATCCTCCAGCTCCCACTCCATGAGCCGGGCGGAGACGGCAGCGCGTACCCGGCTGACGGCGGCGGGGTCGCGCTCCACGTCCCACTCGGCGACCTGCTCCGGCCCCAGCACCCGCGTACGGGCGACGAGCAGGGCGATGTCGTCGCTCCGGGACTCGGGGAGCAGGGCGTCGAGCACGGCGTCGCAGGTCCCCTCGGGCGACGGGTCCGCGCGCGCCAGCGTCTCGCGGAGCAGCCGGAGACCGACGTCGATGTCCAGGGCCCGGCGCTCGACGAGGCCGTCCGTGAACAGGACGAGCCTGCTGCCCTCGGCCAGACTCAATTCGGTGGCCTCGAAGGGCAGCCCGCCGATGCCCAGGGGAAGGCAGGGCGGCACGTCCAGGAACTCCACCCTCCCGTCGGGATGGACGAGCGCGGGCGGCGGGTGACCGGCGCTGGCGATGACACAGGTGCCGGACACGGAGTCGTAGACCGCGTACAGGCAGGTGGCGCCGGTGACGGTGGTCGCGTCGCCGGCCGTGATCGCCTCCTGGTCGATCAGGGTGACCAACTCGTCGAGATGACTGAGGAGTTCCTCCGGCGGCAGGTCCAGGGGCGTGGAGAAGTTGTGCACGGCGGTACGCAGCTGCCCCATGGTGGCCGCGGCATGCAGTCCGTGCCCGACGATGTCGCCCATGACCAGCGCCACCCTGGCGCCCGGCAGCGGGATGACGTCGAACCAGTCACCGCCGACCGCCTGGGCGGGGAGGTAACGGGAAGCGACCTCGACGGCGTTCTGCTCGGGCAGCCCGCGGGGCAGCAGTCTGCGCTGCAGCGCCACGGCCAAGCCGTGCTCGCGGGTGTAGCGGCGCGCGTTGTCGACGGAGACGGAGGCTCGGGTGGCCAGTTCGGCCGCGAGGGAGAGATCGTCCTGATCGAAGGGCTCGGGCTTCTCGGAACGCCAGAAGTGGACCATGCCGAGCAGCACGCCGCGGGCGAACAGCGGCGCCGTGATGAGCGAGTGGATCCCGTAGTCGACGACACGGGAGCCCCGCGCGGGGTCCAGCTCCACTTCCCGCCACTGCGTGGACTCCCGCAGATGAGGCACCAGGACCGCCACGCCGCTCTCGACGGCGCGGGCCTGTGGGGAGGACGGCGAGAACGTCAGCCGGTCGCCGACGGCGAACAGGGGAGCATCGTCGCGGATGCCGCTGATGGCCGCACGCTGCATCCGTCTGATGCCGGTGCTGGTGCCGTCCGCCGCCCCCAGTTCCTCCTCGCGCAGCACGGACTCGGCCAGGTCGACGGTGACGTAGTCGGCGAAGCGCGGAACCGCGACCTGCGCCAGCTCTTCGGCCGTACGGGTCACGTCCAGCGTGGTGCCGATGCCGCCGGTCGCGTCGTAGAGCAACTTCAGTCGCCACCGGACCAGCTCGACCCTCTGCGACGCCTCGCCGATCATCCGCATCACTTCTTCGGTGCCGACCTCCTCCTCTCCGGCGACCGCGGCGACCGCGAGCCGCGCGGACGCGGCGCCCACCGAACCGGCGAGCTGGGCCTCCACGTGATGGACCAGCTCCGGCGGCGCTTCGGCCGCCGGTGAGTCGGGTCTCTTTCCGGGAGAGGAGCGCAGCACGCGTCGGGCGCCCTCCCGGCCCAGGAAGCGCTCCAGCAGGGTCTGCAGCTCGCCGACCGTGGCACGGGCCTGCCGGCGTCGCTCCCTGAAGGGTTCCTCCCGGACCCCGGCGAACTGCACCGCCTGCGCCCGCTCCGCAGCGCCCGGTCGGTCCGCGAGCGAGACGACGACATACCCGCCGACGTTCACCAGCGCACTCCAGAACATCGCATGACTGATCGGGTCCATCGCCGGCATGCCGAACAGCCGTTGCGGCCGAAGCAGCCCGATGCCGAGCGGGCCCTCCTGCAAGAACGAAGCGGACAGCAGCTCGGCATCGGCGAAGGTCGGCAGCACCAGGGTGTACGCCCACACGACGAACCCCGCCACCAGGCCGACCAGCACGCCCCGGCGGGTTCCGCCCTTCCAGAACAGGCCGCCCAGGATGGCGGGCGCGAACTGTGCCACGGCCGCGAACGACACCAGACCGATCGACACCAGTGCCGTCTCCCCGCCCGCGACCCGGAAGTACGCGTACCCGAGCAGCAGGATCAGCACGATGGCGGCCCGGCGAATGCCCAGCACCAGCCCGGCGAGGTTGTCCCGGCGCGCCAGCCTGGACTTGCTGCGCAGCAGCAGCGGCATCACGAGTGAGTTCGACACCATGGTGCTGAGCGCGATCGTCTCGACGATGATCATGCTGGTGGCCGCGCTGAGGCCACCGATGAAGACGAACAACGCGAGTGCCTCCTGGCCTCCGGCCATCGGCAGGGTCACCACATAGGTGTCGGCGTCGGCTCCCGTCCCGAACCGCAGAAGCCCGCCGGCCGCGATCGGAAGGACGAAGACACTGATCACGAGCAGGTACAGCGGGAACAGCCACAGCGCCCGTTTGAGGTGCCTCTCGTCGACGTTCTCGACCACGCCGATCTGCCACTGGCGGGGCAGCAGCACGATCGCCAGCATGGACAGCACCATGTGCCAGACCCAGGAGCCGTAGCCGGTCTGCCCCTGCAGCGTGAACAGCGTGGTGTGGCCGGCGTCCGCGGCCCGGGAGAACAGGTCGCCGAACCCCCGGAACATCCAGAAGACCACGAAGATCCCGACGGAGAGGAACGCCACGAGCTTGACCACGGACTCGAACGCGATGGCGGCGACCATGCCCTCGTGGCGTTCGGTGGCGTCCAGATGACGGGTGCCGAAGAGGATGGTGAACGCGGCGAGCACCAGCGCCGCGTACAGCCCGGTGTCCTCCAGCATCGGGATGTGGCTCAGTTCCGCGGCGGAGGTGCTCTCGGGGTGGCGCCGCAGGGTCGCGAAGGTGATGGAGACCGCTTTGAGCTGCAGTGAGATGTAGGGAATGACCCCCACCACCGCGATGATCGTCACCAGAGCACCCAGTGCGGTGCTCTTGCCGTAGCGGGCGGATACGAAGTCGGCCAGCGAGGTGACCCGGTGCCGGCGGCTGATCCGGATGATTCTGCGCAGCACCAGCCAGCCCAGCGCGAGCATGATCGTCGGCCCCAGGTAGATCGGCAGGAAGCCGACTCCTTCCCTGGCGGCCCATCCCACGCTGCCGTAGTACGTCCACGAGGTGGCGTACACGCCGAAGGACAGCGCGTAGACCGTGCCGTTGTTGATGATGCTCCGGCCGGAATCCGCCCGCCGGTCACCGTAGAAGGCCACGGCGAAGAGCAGGCCGAGGTACGCGGCCGAGACGGCGACGATGAACCAGGTCTGGAGCACTGCCTACCTCGATCTGCCGCCGATCACGGCGACCAGACCGATCGTGATCGCCCACACGAGGAACAGGTAGGCCGCGAGAACGGGGACGCCGAACACCTGGCCCACGCGGTCGAACCGCGCCAGGAACGGCGGAATGATCAGCACGAACCCCAGCACCGCCACGACCCTCAGGCGCAGGCCGACCTGCTCGTCCCGCGACTCCGTCATGAGCCGCCTCCCCATCCTCGATGTCACACGCCGTGACGTACGCCTACATGCTGGTCATGTCACACTGCAGCCTCGACCCACGCCGCGGTGACGCGCACTCCGCTCAGTTCAACACGGCACCGGGACCCCCGCTACCTCGCTGAACCGGCACTCCCAGCCCTCGCTGGGGACGGCGAGGGCGAGCCGCCGTCCTGGGCCGAGCCCAGTCGGGTGGTGTCGCTGAGGGCCCGACGGGCCGGGCGCCCGAGGACATGCGGCCCGTGCCCCCTGTCGAGCCGCGGGCCGTCACAAGATATCTTGATGTCGAGCAATGTTGCAGACGTGGAGCGGAGCACCCGGTGACTGACTCGACCATCATCTATACGCACACTGACGAGGCCCCGGCCCTGGCGACGTATTCCTTCCTGCCGGTGGTCCAGGCGTACGCCTCGCAGGCGGGTGTCACCGTGGAGACGCGTGACATCTCGCTCGCCGGGCGCATCATCGCCGTGTTCCCGGAGTACCTGACCGAGGACCAGCGCATCCCGGACGCCCTCGCCGAGCTCGGCGAGCTGGCGAAGACGCCCGCGGCCAACATCGTCAAGCTGCCGAACGTCTCGGCGTCGATCCCGCAGCTCAAGGCCGCGATCGCCGAACTCAAGGGCCAGGGCTACGCGCTGCCGGACTACCCGGACGACCCGAAGACCGACGAGGAGCGCGAGGTCCGCGCCCGCTACGACAAGATCAAGGGTTCGGCCGTGAACCCGGTCCTGCGTGAGGGCAACTCCGACCGCCGCGCCCCCGCCTCGGTGAAGAACTACGCGAAGAACCACCCGCACCGCATGGGCGCCTGGTCCGCCGACTCCAGGACCAATGTCGCCACGATGGACGCGGACGACTTCCGCTCCACCGAGAAGTCGGTCGTCATCACCGAGGACGGCGCGCTGCGCATCGAGCTCAAGGGCGACGACGGCACCACCACCGTGCTCCGCGAGTCCGTACCGGTCCTCGCGGGCGAGGTCGTCGACGCCTCCGTGATGCGCGTCGGCGCGCTGCGCGAGTTCCTGACCGCGCAGATCGCCCGCGCCAAGCAGGAAGGTGTGCTGTTCTCGGTGCACCTGAAGGCCACGATGATGAAGGTCTCCGACCCGATCGTCTTCGGCCACGTGGTGCGCGCCTTCTTCCCGAAGACCTTCGCCCAGTACGGTGACAAGCTCGCCGCGGCCGGCCTCACCCCGAACGACGGTCTGGGCGGCATCTACAAGGGCCTGGAGGCCCTGCCCGAGGGCGCCGAGATCAAGGCGTCCTTCGACGCCGAGCTCGCCGAGGGCCCGGAGCTGGCGATGGTCGACTCCGACAAGGGCATCACCAACCTGCACGTCCCCTCGGACGTCATCGTCGACGCCTCCATGCCGGCCATGATCCGTACCTCGGGCCACATGTGGGGCCCGGACGGTCAGGAGGCCGACACCCTGGCCGTCCTGCCGGACTCCAGCTACTCCGGCGTCTACCAGGCCATGATCGACGACTGCCGCGCCAACGGCGCCTACGACCCGTCCACCATGGGCTCGGTCTCGAACGTCGGTCTGATGGCGCAGAAGGCCGAGGAGTACGGCAGCCACGACAAGACCTTCGAGATCCCCACCACGGGTACCGTCCGGCTGGTCGACGGCAACGGCGACGCCGTCCTCGAGCAGGCCGTCGCCGCCGGTGACATCTTCCGCGCCTGCCAGGCCAAGGACGCCCCGATCCGCGACTGGGTGAAGCTGGCCGTCACCCGCGCCCGCGCCACCGGTGACCCGGCGGTGTTCTGGCTGGACGAGGACCGCGCGCACGACGCCAACCTGATCGCCAAGGTGAAGCAGTACCTGCTGGAGCACGACACCGAGGGCCTGGACATCCGCATCCTGAGCCCGGTCGAGGCGACCAAGCTGTCGGTGGAGCGCATCCGCCGCGGCGAGGACACCATCTCGGTGACCGGCAACGTGCTGCGCGACTACCTCACCGACCTGTTCCCCATCCTGGAACTGGGCACCAGCGCCAAGATGCTGTCGGTGGTCCCGCTGATGGCGGGCGGCGGCCTGTTCGAGACGGGTGCCGGCGGCTCCGCGCCGAAGCACGTGCAGCAGCTGGTGAAGGAGAACTACCTGCGCTGGGACTCGCTCGGTGAGTTCTTCGCGCTGGTGCCGTCGCTGGAGCAGTACGCCACGACCACGGGCAACAGCCGCGCCAAGGTCCTCGCCGAGACGCTGGACCGGGCCACGGCGACCTTCCTCAACGAGGACAAGTCCCCGACCCGTCGCGTCGGCGGCATCGACAACCGCGGCAGCCACTTCTACCTGTCCCTGTACTGGGCGCAGGAGCTGGCCGCGCAGACCGACGACGCGGACCTGGCGAAGGCCTTCGCCCCGCTCGCCGAGACGCTCGCCGCCCATGAGGCGAAGATCGTCGAGGAGCTGAACGCCGTGCAGGGCAAGCCGGCCGACATCGGCGGCTACTACCAGCCCGACCCGGCCAAGGCCGCCGCGGTGATGCGCCCGTCCACCACGTGGAACGAGGCGCTGGCGTCCCTGAGCTGACGCGAGCAGCCCTTGTCCTCCGCCCCGGCCGGCGATGCGCCCGGCCGGGGCGGAGCCGTATCCGCCGACCGGGCGGCTCACCACTCACGTGGGGCGATCAGCTCCTCGGCATCGGCGTCCGCGAAGCCATAGGCGCGGGCGACGAACCGGAACTCCTCGGCGATCTCCTCCCGGGCCACCGTCTCGATCTCGCTGCCGGCCGCCTCGAACGCGGCCTCGAGGCCGTTGAACTCCTCGGTGGCGGCGCGGGTGAGGGCGTAGAGGGCTGCAAGGTCCGCGGGCGGGTCCGCCTCGATGCGTTCGCACAGGGCGAGCAGGACGGCCCGGCCCCGGTCCACGACGTGGTCGGGGTAGTAGTCGTCCCGGTACAGGGCGCGCAGGAACGGACGGGCTGCGACGTGCTCGTTGCTGATCGGCATGAGGGGCCTCGGTCGTCGGCGTTGTCAGTGGCATGTGGCACCTTGATCCTTCCGCACACCACTGACAACACCTTCGGAGCAGCCGTATGACCGTCCCGCCGTCCTTCGAGTTCCTCGCCGGCGCCCCGGACTCCCCCGTGATCCTCCATGTGCCGCACTCCGCGCGGGAGATACCGGCCGACGTGCGGTCCGGGATCGAGCTGGACGACGCCGCACTGGAGCGGGAACTGGACCACATCACGGACGCGCACACCGCGTCGATCGCCGAGGCGGCCGCCGAGGCCGCCGGTGTCGTGCCGTGGCGGTTCGTGAACCGGATGTCCCGGCTGGTCGTCGATCCGGAGCGGTTTCCGGACGAGCGGGAGGAGATGCTGGCGGCCGGCATGGGGGCGGTCTACACCCGGACCACCCACAAGGACGTGCTGCGGCCCGACGGGTTCGACGCCGGTCCGCTGATCGAGCGGTACTTCCAGCCGTACGCGCGGGCGATGACGGAGGCGGTCGCGGGCCGGCTCGCGGCGACCGGGCGGGCCGTGATCATCGACGTGCACTCGTATCCGAGCGCGCCGCTGCCCTACGAACTGCACGGTGAGGGTCCGCGCCCCGAGGTGTGCCTCGGCACCGATTCCTTCCACACACCGCCCGGACTCCTGGACGCGGCCCGGGAGGCGTTCGCGCCGTGCGGACGGACGGGGCTGGACAGCCCGTTCGCCGGGACGTACGTACCGCTGGAGTTCTACGGGAAGCGGCCGGAGGTGTCCGCGCTGATGGTGGAGATCCGCCGGGACACCTACATGGCGGAACCGGGCGGCCCGGCGGGCCGGGGCCTCCCCCACCTCGCCACGGCACTCGCCGCCTTGGTCGACGCGGTGTCCGGCTGACACCGCGGTCGCGGCCGGTACGCGCGGCCACCGCGGTCCGCACGGGCCGACGGCACCCGGCAGGACACCGTGCTCAAGCGGCCGGACCGGTGGCCACTTCGGCACGCACCCGTCCACCGACCGGTCCAGGCGTCCGCACGAGCTTGCGACCCCGCCCGCCACGGCCCGGGTTCCTCTCGCGGGCGGTGACCGGCTCGCTGTCCGGACCCCGGTCGGGTCGTCGGCCCGCTGGACGGGGCACGGCAGCGGGCCGCGCGGCTCGACCCGGCCGCGATCACCCGGGGAGATCGCGACTCGGGGCATCGGGATCATCGAACGCCCGACCGCCGACGAGGAAACCGACCCGGGGCCGGCCGGCCGTGACGGCGTCGGCCCCGCCGGACAGTAGCCGCCACAGGCTTTCGGTGTCCGTGACGCCGCCGGGGAGACGGCGGCTCATCGCCACGATCGCGATCGGTTCGCCCGGGGCCGCAGAGGCGGGGAGCGCCGCCGCCTGCTCGGTGTCCGTCACCTGCTCGATCAGGTGGTCGGTGAGCGCGGTCGGGGTCGGGTGGTCGAAGACCGGGGTGGCCGGGACACAACGCCCGCCCGCCCCCGGCGCCCCGCACGGGGGCGGCCGGGCGCGTGGCGGGCGGCCGGGCGCGTGGCGGGCGGCTCCGGGACGGGCAGGGCACGAGGGCGGAGCCGGCGGCGGCCGAGGGCGCTGCGGACGGGTTCCGGGACGGGCAAGGCACGAGGGCGGAGCCGGCGGCGGCCGGGCGCGTGGCGGACGGGTTCCGGGACGGGCAAGGCACGAGGGCGGAGCCGGCGGCGGCCGGGCGCGTGGCGGACGGGTTCCGGGACGGCCCGGGCACGAGGGCGGAGCCGGTGGCGGCCGGTGCCCCTCCCCCGTCCCCGGAGGGGTCACGCGCGGAGCCACTCCGTGGTGACCACCTCGTCGCCGGTGCGCAGGCGGAGGGCCAAGGGGCCCGAGGGGGAGGTCTCCGCGGTGAAGCGGCCCAGGTCGTCGGCGGTGAGTACCGCGGTCGCCCGCGGGCCGGCCAGGACCTCGATGCGGGCCGGCTGGGGCGGCAGCACCTGACCCATCAGGCCCTGCGCGCTCACCTCGACGTCCAGTGTCACCTCGCCCGCGCTGAACGTCAGCATGCGCGGCGGGTCCGCCGCCCCCCTGACCGGGATGGCGTCGACCAGCGAGTCGAAGGTCAGCTCGGCCACCCGCGCGTCGAGGTCGTGCAGCGCGTAGGCGTCGACGGCGATCTGCAGCAGGGCGGGAGGCACCGGGTCCAGGACGGCTGCCGCCTGCCGGAGTTCCTCCTCCAGCAGCCCGCTCTCCACGTCCCCGTCAGGGGCCGTGCCGTATTCCGCGTCGTCGCCCATGTCACCCGTCCCGGTCATGTCGCTCACGCCGCCCCCCGTGCCTCGAGCCGGGCCCGCAGCCGGCGCAGACAGCGCTGGCGCAGCGGCCCGATGCTGCCCACCGCGATGCCGAGCGCGGCGGACACCTCCTGATAACTGGGCGGTGGCGAGGCGATCAGCACGCGCAGCAACTGCCTGCACCGCTCGCCGAGTTCCTCGAACTCCTGCCACATGCGCCGTACCCGCTCGCTCTGCGCGGCCGTCTCCTCCGCCTCCAGCAGCGACTGTTCCGGCACACCGTCCTCGCTGGCCCGGTCCAGCAGCTGCGGATCGTCCGTCAGCATCAGCCGGCGCGCGTTCCTGTGCACCTTCAGGCACTCGTGCCGTGCGGTACTGGCCAGCCAGGAGCCCGCCTTCTCGGGCTCCCGGAGCCGCCCCAGATGCTGGGCGAAGCGGAACCACACGGTCTGGCAGACCTCGTGCGCGTCGGCGTCGGAGAGCCGGTGTGCGCGCACCACGGACCACACCAGGGGGCCCAGCCCTTCCACGATCGCCTTCCAGGCCGCCGCGTCCCCGTCGGTCGCGGACCGGACCAACGCGCCGACTTCACTACGCTCCACGGTCCCACCCCTCGTGTACGGCACGTCATGGTACGCCGCGGAGGGGACGGCTCCGGTCCTCATGTCCGTGCCGAGGGTGGTGAGAC
Organism: Streptomyces sp. NPDC086080; assembly: GCF_044540255.1. NCBI lineage: Bacteria > Bacillati > Actinomycetota > Actinomycetes > Kitasatosporales > Streptomycetaceae > Streptomyces > Streptomyces sp. NPDC086080. The sequence goes on along the minus strand of NZ_JBITRU010000031.1, from coordinate 71,965 downwards.
GCGCACGGCGCGCCAGGTGGGCGGCAGCAGCGCGGGAACGTGTGCCCCGCGCACTTCGGCGAACTCGGTGACGGCGTCCATCAGTTGGCGGCGTGCCTTGCGCGGGTCGGTCTCCGCCTGCCCCGTCATGTGGGCGGCGATCATGCCGACGGCGACGGGGGTGGCGAAGGAGGTCCCGCTCCACTGGGCGAGCCCTTCGAACATCACCTGGTCCGGCTTGGCGGAGCCGCCGTCCTCGCTCAACACGCCGGTGTGGCGGGGGTGGAGGCAGGTGCAGGCGTAGCTGAAGCCGTAGCGGCAGGCGTCGTAGGTGGAATGCTGGTACACGTACGGGACAGGGGTGTCGAAGCCGGTGAGGGCGCTGGTGAGACGCTCACCGGGTGCGTACGCCTTCACCCAGCCGCCGTGGTTGCTGAAGCAGGCGCCGAACTCGCCGTCCCCGCGCAGCGCGCCGACGGACAGCACCGCGTTCTCGTAGCCGGGCAGATCGGCGTACGCGGCGGGCCAGAAGGGTGTCGCGCTGCCGTTGTTGCCGGCGGCGGCGACCAGCAGGGTGTGCTGCTCGCGCAGTTCCCGCATGAAGGCGTCGATGCCCAGGAGGCCGTCGGTGCGGCCGTTGGAGGTGCCCGCGGAGAGGCTGATGACGTCGGGCCAGCCCTCCTCGTCGACGGCCTCGAAGAGCTTCTCGCCGAACTCGGACTCCAGGATGGCCCCGGCGTCGTTGAGCGTGCCCCGGACGGTGATGTCGGTGTTGGGGGCGACGGCGGCGACGAGTCCAGCGATGAACGTGCCGTGGCCGCAGTACTGCTGGAGTACGCCGTCGTCGTCGCACTCGGCGACCTGGGCGTCGCCGCGGGTGTGGGCGAGCAGCGGGTAGGAGAGGTGGTCGTGCATGAGGCCGGTGTCGATGACGAGGACGCCGACGGCGCTGTCCGGGTCGTGGTCGCCCGCAGCGGCGCCCGGATTGGGCTGCGCGCCGGGTGCCACGGGCACGGGCTCGTCGCCGGGACAGGCGTTGACGGCGATCGAGACCACGTGGTTGCGGCTGACCAGCCGCCGCCCGGTGCGTCCCTCGGCCGCCGAGAGCGCGCGCAGGGCGCCCGCGACCGCCGGGTCGCCGCTGCCGTCGCCCTCGCCCGGGTCGGCGACCTGGATACGGGTGATGCCGGAGCGGTTGGTCTCCGGGCCCGCCCGGCGCACCCGGTCGGGGGCGAGGCCGGCGAACGTGGTGAAGTGCTGCCGCACGGTGTCCTCGACGACCCGGGCCTCCTCTCCGTCGCGGGCCAGGACGACGCCCTTCTCGTAGAGGAACTCGCCCGCGTCGTCCGGCCCCATCGCCAGGGGGATGTCGGGCATGGAGCGCTGGATCTGTGCGAACTGCTCACGGAATCGCTGTGGTGCCATGGCATGTCCTCCACTGGGGCGACGGCGGCCGGGGCCGCGGAGCTGTCGTGATTCGGAGTCGCAGGGCGGGTATTTGATACAACGTCGTGTCTGTGGGGCGTGGTGACCGACCACTACCATCGTGGGGTGACAGCGGGAAGCGACACGGTGCTGGAACTGCTGCCGATGGTGTTCGCCGCCCCGGGTGAAGCGCTGTGGAGGGCGGAAGAGGTCCTGAGCGGCCGGCCCGCGCCGCTGCACGCCTCGGTCGCCCATCAGGTGATCGGCATCTGGCAGCGGGACTTCGGCGACATGCGGCTCGCGCTGCGCCATCTGCGCCGGGCGCGGGCCTGGGCGGCGCGCGCGGACTCGGCCGAGCGGGAGGCGGACGTCCTCGGCACCCTCGGGGTCGCGCTGGTGCACGCGGGGCGCACCCGCCAGGGCATGGACGCCCTGCGCCGGGGTGTCGAGCGCGGTACCGGGCTCACCCGCGCGCGGGTGCTGTTCCGTCTTGCGTACTCGTCCTGGGTGCTGGGCCATCACAAGGAGGCGCTGGAGGACGTACGGCGGGCGATTCCCGTACTGCGGCAGGCCGATGACGTGATCTGGACGGCGCGGGCGCTGACGCTGCGGGCGACGGTCCATCTGGCGCTGGGATCGGTGGACCGGGCGACCGCCGACTTCACTGCGGCGGAGGCCCTGTGGGAGACCACCGGCCAGGAGCACGACAAGGCGGACGCCGTGGAGAGCCGGGGGCTAGCGGCGTTCCGCTCGGGCGACGTCCCGGCGGCGCTGCGGCTGCTCGCCGAGGCGGAGGAGCGGTACGCCAAGCTGGGCACTCCCACCTTCATGCTGAGCATCCGGCGCTGCGAGGTGCTGATGGCGGCGGGGCTGGCCACGGAGGCGCTGGCCGAGGCGGACACGGCGCTCGGGGCCCTGGACGGGATCGGCGGGCAGTCGACGCGCAAGGCGGAACTGCTGCTGGCCGCCGCGCGGGCGGCACGGCTGGCCGACGAGCCGCAGACGGCGATCGCGCGTGCGGCGCTGGCCGCACGGCTGTTCGCCGGGCAGCGGCGCGCCTGGTGGGAGGCGCACGCGCGGCTGGTGCTGACCGGGGCCCGGCACGCGGCGGGGCGGGGTTCGGGCCGGCTGGTCGCGGACGCGGCGGCGGTGGCGGAGAAGCTGCTCGCGCTCGGCGCTCCGGCGGCCCCCGAGGCCTCGCTGCTCGCGGGCCGGATCGCGCTGGAGCTCGGCTGGACGGCGGACGCGGAGCGGCATCTGGCGCTGGCCGCGCGGAGCAGACACGGCGGACCGCCGCTCGCGCGGATGACGGGCTGGGCGGCGCAGGCGTTGCGCGCGCAGGCCGCCGGTTCCTCGCGCGGGGTGCTGGAGGCGTGCCGGCGCGGCCTGGACGTGCTCGACGACCACCGGATGACGCTGGGCGCCTCGGAGTTGCGGGCCCGCGCCACCGCGCAGGGCGCGGAGCTGGCCGCTCTCGCGCAGCGGGCGAGCCTGGTCTCGGGCGGGTCGCGGCGGCTGCTGGTGTGGAGCGAACGCTGGCGGGCCACCGCCCTGTCGGCACCGCCCACCCGGCCTCCGGCCGACCCCGCGCTGCTCAGCGACATGACCGCGTACCGGGAGATCGCCTCCCGCGCGGAGGAGGCCCGCATGGAGGGCAGGCCCGTGCCGGTCCTGGAGCGGGAACAACGGCGTCTGGAAAGGGAGATCCGGGCCCGGACACTGCACATGCGCGGCGAGGCGCCGGACGGCGGGGACCGCTTCGACGCCGGCCGGCTCCTCGCGCGGCTGGGCGAGGACGTACGGCTGGTGGAGCTGGCCGTGCTCGACGGGCGGGTGCAGGTACTGCTGTGCGGGCAGGGCAGGGTGCGGCGGTTCGAGGCGGGGCTGCTGGCGGCGGCCGAGACCGAGGCCGAGCATGTACAGGCGGGGCTGCGGCGGCTGGCCCATCCGGGCGCTCAGGCACGGCTGCCGGTGGTGGAGGCGGCGGGCCGCCGGCTGGAGGAGCTGCTGCTGGGTCCGGCCGCGGCGCATCTCGGTGACGGGCCGGTGGTGATCGTGCCGCCGGGGCGGCTGCACCGGGTGCCCTGGGCGGTGCTGCCGTCGCTTCGGGAGCGGGTGCTGAACGTGTCGCCGTCGGCGAGCAGTTGGCTGCGCGCGAAGGAGACGGTGCCGCCGCGCGGAGGCCGTCAGGTGCTGGTGCGGGGTCCGGGGCTGGCGACGGGCGGCGCGGAGGTGTCCGAACTGGCCGGCCGCTACGGCGGTGCGACGGTCCTGGAGGACGAGGACGCGGCGGTGCCGCGGGTGCTGACGGAACTGGACGGGGCCGCGCTGGCGCACATCGCCGCGCACGGCGCGTTCCGCGCGGACGGGCCGTTGTTCTCGTCGCTGCGGATGGCGGACGGGCCGCTGATCGTGCACGACTTCGAGCGGCTGGAGCGCAGTCCGTACCGGATCATCCTGTCGTGCTGCGACACGGCCCGGTTCGCGACGGTGGGGGCGGACGAACTGCTGGGGCTGGTGACGGCGTTGCTGCCGCTGGGCACGGCGGGGGTGGTGGCGTGCAGCGCGCCGGTCAACGACGCGGCGGTCGTGCCGCTGATGATCGCCCTCCACGAGGGCCTGGACGCGGGGCTCTCCCTGGCGGAGGCCCTGCGCGATGCCCGCGCCGGCCTTCCGGCGGACGCCCTGCACCGGGCCACGGGGTGGGCCTTCACCGCGTTCGGGGCGGCGTGAACCTGCCGGTGGGCGTCCGCGGGTGGTTCGTGGTTGCTCGCGCAGTTCCCCGCGCCCCTTGAAGGTCGGTGCGGCTGACCCACCTTGAAGGGGCGCGGGGAACTGCGCGACCAGCCAACGACCACCCGCAGCCACACACCCTGCCGGCCCCCGCACTCGGCACACGTCACACGGGCTGGGCTTGCAGTGGCTCCGTGAGACGGGGCATACGGGAACGGCTCAACACACCCAAAGGGGCGCGGGGAACTGCGCGAACCACCCGCAGCCCCGCACCCTGCCGACCCCCCGGCGCTCGGCGCACTTCACGCGGACCGGGCCTCCAGTGGCTCCGTGAGACGGGGCAGATGGGAACGGCTTGGCGCACCCAGTCGTGTGTACGCCCCGTACAGGTGGTTTCCGACCGTCCGGACGGACAGGGTCAGGCGTTCCGCGATCTGCCGGTTGCTCAGTCCCGCCGCCGCCAGCGCGACGATCTGCCGCTGCCGCACGGTGAGTTCACCCAGTACCAGCCCCGCAAGCGCGGGTGTGTCCGGGTCCTCGCAACGGCGGGCGAGCGCGACCGCGCGGGTGCGGGCGGTGCGGGCGGCGAGCGGTTCGCGGTGGGCGGGCACCGCCTGGGCGTACGCCTCGGCGGCGAAGAGCAGGAAGCCGCGCCGCCGCAGTTCCTCCGCCACCCGGTCCAGGGCGGGTCCGTCGGCCCGGACGAGGGCGTCCGCGTGGTCGGCGAAGACGCCGGTGAGCCGGTCCCCGGCCCGCTCGGGGGTGCCGAGGCGCACCGCGTCATACGGATCGCCGTTCGTCCCGGGGAGCGCCCCGGCGCGGGCGAGTTCCGTGCGGCACGGGTGGTCCGCCGGGTCGGTGCGCAGACCCTCGCGGGCCCAGGCGGCGGCCTCCCGGAGTTCGCCGCGCAGCCGCGCGTACCGGGCGCGCAGGGCCGCGTACCGGGCCGGGATCCGGGCTCCCTCCCCCACGAGCCAGTCGCCCACCGGCGCCTCCGCCACCGAGACGTCGGCACGCTCGATCCGCTCCGCCAGTGCGGCCGCCTCGGCGTCCAGGGCGAGGGCACGCTCCTCGGGTGGGCGGGCGAGCCGGCGGGTGCGCAGCCGGCCGGCGGCGGAGCGCAGAACCGGGCCGTGCAGGGGGCGGGCCAGGCGGATCCGACCGTGGTCGTCGGCGTGGATCAGCCCGTCGGCCTCCAGCTGTTCGAGGGCGGAGAGGTCGAGGTCGTCCGCGGCAAGGGGCAGGGGTTCGGCGAAGGCGAGCCGGTCGAGGATCTCGCGCTCCCCGGGGCGGGCGCAGTCCAGCACGTGGGCGAGGTGCCGGCGTACCGCCGGGGTGAGGGGCAGCGGGCCACGCACGGCCCAGGGGCCCGGCGCACCGGTGCGCCGGCCGGACGCGCGTACGGCTTCCGCGAGTTCCCGCAGCAACCGCAGGTCCCCGTCGCACAGTCGATGCAGCCACTTCGCGGTGAGCGGCTCGGGGCCGCTGTCCGCGTCCGCCGAGAGCAGCCGCGTGGTCTCCTCCCGGGGCAGCGGCGTCAGGGCCAGGCGGGGCAGCAGCTCCCCCGTCCACAGCCGGGACACGGCGGCCGGTACCGGCTCGTCGTCGGTGACGACGACCAGCAGCCGGGTCTGCCCGTGCACGGCGATCTGGTGGAGCAGCGCGGCGGAGGCGTCGTCGAGGAGGTGGGCGTCGTCCACCAGCAGCGTCCGCGTCCCGGAGAGCTGGTGCAGCGCCCGGTGCAGGGTGACGGGCTCCGGCAGCAGGCGGGCGAAGGCGGCGAAGGGGAGGTGCCGGCTGTGCGGGGTTCCGGTGACCCGTACGCAGTCCCTTCCGTGGACGGCCTCGGTGGCCAGCCGGGTCTTGCCCCGCCCGGACGGCCCGGTCAGCACCAGTCCGCGTCCGGCGCCGCTCAGCGACCGCTGTATCAGGTCGAGTTCGTCCTCCCGGCCGGTGAACGGCCAGGGCCGCAGCGGTCTCCCCACCTCCCCCCGGGGTATCTCGTGCGGCTCGATGGCGTCCCGTCGTGAAGTCGTCACGAGAAGGGGAGCACGGATACTCAGTCCTGATACACGGCCACTTGAGCAGACCCCGACTCAGGTGCCCCGGCCGGGCCACCGGGCAGCCTGGGGCGCATGACCGCTCGCCACTGCTCGCTGCCGCGGCAGTCGGCCCCCGCGTACGCGCCGGGGCTGGCCGCCGAGCGGCTCGGCGCGCTGATTGGCGGACGGCGGCTGTGGGTCAACGGCACGGTGCTGCACTACTGCTTCCTCGACGGCGACCAGGACGGTTCGCGGATCGCGGTACCCGGGACCGGACGGACCCGCTGGGTTCCCTGGGGCGGGGCCGAGGAGCAGCAGGACGTGGTGCGTGAGTGCTTCGAGGAGTGGCGGGGGCTCGGTCTCGGTGTGACGTTCGCCGAGGTCCCCGACCGCACGGAGGCGGAGCTGCGCATCGGGTTCCAGCGCGCTGACGGCTCCTGGTCGGCCGTGGGCAGGGACGCGCTGCGGATCGGCGTGCACGAGCGGACCATGAACCTCGGCTGGGACCTGACCGCGCCGGGTGAACGCGCGGCGGCCCTGCACCAGATCGGGCACGCGCTGGGCATGCTGCACGAGCACCAGAGCCCGTACGCCGGTATCCACTGGGACGAGGAGGCCGTGTACGCCGAACTGGCGGGCCCGCCGCACCACTTCAGCCGGGACAGGACGTACGACACCATCCTGCGCAAGCTCGGCCCCGACGAGGTCGACGGCTCCGTCTGGGACCCCCAGTCGATCATGCAGTCCACGTTCCCGCCGGGACTGATCCTGGAGCCGGAACAGTACCGCGGGGGTGTGCATCCGCCGGGCACCCTGTCCCCGGGGGACAAGGAGTTCGTGCTCCGCCGCTATCCGCCGGCCTCATCGGAGTCGCCGCCCGCGCTGGTGCCGTTCCACTCGGTGCCGCTGGGTCTGGGGCCGGGGGAACAGGCGGACTTCCGGATCGACCCGCCGGAGACCCGCGACTACACGGTGGGCACCTTCGGCGACGCCGACCGGGTCGTCGTGCTGTTCGAGGAGCGGGACGGGGAGCCCCGCTTCCTCGCCGGTGACGACGACGGCGGCACCGCGCGGGACGCGACCATCGTGGCCCGGCTGGTCAAGGGCCGCCGCTATCACGTCCGTATCCGCCTGTACTCCGCGTGGGGGCCGGGCACGACCGCGGCCATGTGCTGGTAACGGCACCGGCCGGCCGCGGACACCAGAGCCATTTCCGGCGCCGGGGGAGCGGCCGGGAGGCGTCGGTCACCTTCGGGGGAGGAGGGACCGGCGCCTCCCGGCCCACGCACGACGGGAGCCGTACCGGATGATTCCGGTACGGCTCCCTGTCGGCTTCCGTCGGGACGACAGGATTTGAACCTGCGACCCCTTGACCCCCAGTCAAGTGCGCTACCAAGCTGCGCCACGTCCCGATGCGGCTCGCGTGGTGAACCACGTGATCACACAGGTCAACCTTACCGCATGGGAGCGGTGGCGCCGGACGCGCCGGGACGGCCCTCCTCCCCCCTCGTGGCGGGTGCCGCGGGTTCAGCCGCTCGCCGGTCCGGGACCCGGCGCGAGCGCGCTCGCCCGGTTCGCGCCATACCTTCGGGACCACCGGGATGCCCTGTTCGGCGGCCACGGTCGCGCCGCGCTCGCCGGGGTGGTGCACACCGTCGGCGGCCGGCAGGCCCTTCAGCGTGGTCAGGATGCCGTGTGCGGTGGTGCCGGCCTTGATCGCCTCGGGGCTGCCCTTGGGATGAACTCCGGGTTGACCTTGGCGGCCTCCGCGTCGGACGGGGTTCCGTCACATGCGAGGTGAAGCTGCACACCGGAAAGCACCGGTCCCGGAGCACACGGTGCCCCGCGCCCATGGGTCCAGGGGCGCGGGGCACTGTGCGGGTGGGGCGGTTCAGCCGGCGGTGACCGGCTTGCGCGGCTCGCCGTCCTGCCGCGACGGGCGCGTGCTCCGCAGTGCGGCGATGCCGATGAACACCATCGACGCCGTGCCGGCCAGGGCGAAGGCGGTGAAGCCCCAGTCGGCCTTGCCCGCGGCCAGGAGCTGGCCGCCCAGCCACGGCCCGAAAACGGCGCCGAAGCGGCCCATGCCGGAGGTCCAGCCGACCGCGGTGGCCCGGTTGGCGGGGGTGGAGCCGATGGAGACGGTCGCGTAGACCATCGTCTGGGCACTGTTGAGGAACACGCCGGTGAGGAACACGACCGCGAAGGTCAGCGCGAGCGGCATGTGGACGCTGAGCAGGAAGACGCCGCCGGCGGTCAGCGCGAACCAGATCGCCGAGATGCGCGGGGCGCCGAAGCGGTCGGAGGCCCGGCCCGCCACCAGCATGCCGACGATGCCGCCGAGGTTGAAGAGGACGACGAAGGTGAGCGCGGAGCCGAGTTCGTAGCCCTCACTGCGCATCAGGGTGGGCAGCCAGACGGCGACGCCGTAGACGAGGAGCAGCCCGCCGAAGGAGGCCAGCCAGTACAGCAGGGTCTGGACCCACTCGCCGCCGCGGAACAGGTTGAGCAGGCCGGCCCGGAGGCCGCCCCCGGTGGTCCGGTTCCTGGCCTCGGGCAGTTCGACGTCGTAGCGGTCGGCCAGTGCGCGGGCCTCGCCGGAGCGGCCGCGGGCGACGAGGAAGCTCAGCGACTCGGGCAGGAAGCGGGCGAGTACGGGGACGAAGAGCAGCGGGGACACGCAGACCCAGAAGGCGGCGCGCCAGCCGAGCGGCTCGACGATCCACAGGGCCACGTAGGCGGAGAGGATGCCGCCGACGTGGTGGGCGGTCATCAGCAGGCCGATGGTGATGGCGGCGCGACCGCGCGGGGCGTAGTCGGAGACCATGCTGATCGCGGTGGGGAGCAGCCCGCCGAGGCCCAGGCCGGCCAGGGTCCGGCCCAGGCCGAAGACGGCGACGCTGTTCGAGACCGCGCAGAGGCCGGAGGCCAGCGAGAAGAGCGCGACACAGGCGACCATCAGCTTCTTGCGGCCGATGCGGTCGGCGACCGTTCCCGCGGTCAGCGCGCCCACGAGCATGCCGAAGGTGGCGTAGCTGCCCAGGTCACCGGCCTGGCCCGGGGTGATGCCGAGGGCCTTCTGCTCCAGCATGTGGGGCAGCACCGAGCCGTAGATGAACATGTCCAGGCCGTCGAAGAGCACGGCGAGCCAGCAGAGGCCTATGGCCAGCAGGGCCAGTCTGCTGCCGCGGGCGAACAGCGGGGAGGAGGGCATCGTTGTTTTCCTCTCGTCCAGGAGGAGTTTCCCTGGAGGGGACGTGTGATGGGGCGACGCTAAGGACCCCGCTCATCAAGTGTCAACGCTTTTGTTAACAATCGTGGCAACGATTTAAGGGCGGGTCGCGCTGGACATGCGCGACCCGCCCCCCTGGTGCTGCGGTGGCCGTCAGGCGGCCGGCGGTGTGCCGTGGGTGTGGAACGACGCGATGGTCTGCAGCCCCCAGGCCTGGCCCTTGGCGCGCTCCGCCTCGGTCCAGGTGACCAGCGGCCAGTCGGGCGCCAGTACCAGACGGGTGAGCGGATTGCACAGCTCGATGCGGTTGCCGCCCGGCTCGTAGACGTACAGGAAGAACGTCTGCTGGATGGCGTGCTTGTGCGGACCCGTCTCGATGAACACCCCGGTGTCGATGGCGAGATCGGCCGCGCGCAGGATGTCCTCGCGGGTGTCGGTGGCGAAGGCGATGTGGTGCAGCCGACCGGAGGAGCCGGTCCAGTCCTCGGTGTAGACGACGTCGTAGGACTTGTCGGTGAAGGTCAGCCAGCGGGCGGCGATCTTCCCGGAGTCGAGCCGGATCTGCTCGGTGGGCCGGGCCCCGAGGAGTTCTTCCTGGAACCCGGCGTTGGTGAGCACGTCCGCAGCGAGGAAGTTGATGTGGTCGAGGCGGCGTACACCGACACCCCGGTTGGGTTTGGCCTGCGGCTGGTTCTTCAGCGCCGGCCGCAGTTCCTCGGGAGCCCGGTAGTGCTCGCTCTCCCAGTACAGGGCGTGCTCGTGGCCGTCGGGGTCGGCGGTGAGGTAGAGCCTGCCGATGCCGGGTTCGTCCTCGACCCACTTCCCGGTCCGGCCCGCCGCCTCCAGGCTCGCCACCCGGCGTCGCAGGGCCTCCTCACTGGAGGTGCGCAGCGCGAGCCGGCCGAGGCCGGGCCGCTCGCGGGCGGTGAGCACCAGGCTGTGGTGTTCGTAGTCGTCGTAGGTGCGCAGGTAGACGGTGTCGCCGTCCTGGCCGTTGACCGTCAGGCCGAGGTAGTCGGTGAAGAAGGCGACGCTGGCGTCCAGGTCGGGGGTGAACAGCTGGGCGTGGCCAAGGTGGGCGATGTCACCGAGCGGGGGAGTCATGGGTGCCTCCGGGGCGTTGTGCGGGAATCGGTGCCGATTCGGCGGATCGGGGGAAGACCGTGCCGTCGAAGATCTTGCGCGCGGTGCGTACGACGGCTGTGCGGCGCACCACGGGGCCGTCGGGATCGAGGCGGACGTCGATGTCCAGGAAGCCGGTGGGATGTTCGACCCGTACGCGGTCGCCGGCGGCGGGGAGTCGCGCGATCCCCTCCCCCACCCCGCCGGCGACACGTAGTCCGGCGGCCACGCTCGCGGCGCCGAGGACGCCTATGGAGGTGTGGCAGCGCACGGGTAGGAAGGTGCGGGTGGTGACCGCGCCGCCGTGCCGGGGCGGCGCGAGGAGGGTCAGCTTGGGCACGGTGGCGCCCTCGACGTCCCCGAGCCCCATCAGGTGCCCGGCCGCCAGCCGGATCCTGCTGAGGCGGTCGGCGAGGAGCACGTCCTCTTCCAGGTCCCCGGGTGTCTCGTACCCGGTGACCTTCAGCTCGGCCGCCGGGATCAGCACCACCGGCATCCCGTTGTCGACGCAGGTCACCTCGGTGCCGGCGATCGTGTCGCGGACGTTGCCGGTGGGCAGCAGCGGGCGGTGGGCCTGCGGGAACTCGATGACGACGGGGGCGGCCGTTCCCGGGACGCCGGAGATCCCGGCGTCCCCCGTGTGGTCGACCCGGCCGCTCGGGGTCGGGAAGGTGGCGACGGCGCGTTCGCCGGTGTTGAGCATGCGGATGCGTACGGACGTCTCGTCGTCCCCGGCCGGCACGAGTCCGCGCTCGACGGCGAACGGGCCCACTCCTGCGAGGAGGTTGCCGCAGTTCTGCCGGTCGGTGACCTCGGGCGTGTCCACCGCGACCTGGAGGAACAGGTAGTCGACATCCGCGTCCGGATCGGCCGAGCGGGAGACCACCGCGACCTTACTGGTCAGCGGGTGGGCGCCCCCCAGGCCGTCGATCTGGCGCGGGTCGGGGCTGCCCATGATCCGCAGCAGCAGCGGGTCGCGGGCGGCGGGGTCGGCGGGCAGGTCCCCGGCCAGGAAGTAGCCGCCCTTGGAGGTGCCGCCGCGCATCAGCATGCAGCGCACCCCGTCGGAGCCGGTCACGGCCGCTCCCCGGCCGCGTACGCGTCGTACGACTGGTAGGTCACACCCAGTTGCCTCAGCTTCTCGCGCAACCCGTAACGGTCCAGGCCGAGTTGCCCCTCGATGAAGGCGGCGCGGGAGGCGGCCTCCTTCTTCTCGCGCGCCTCGGACGCCTCGGCCGTGCGACGGGCCTCCGCACGGGGTACGACCACCACGCCGTCGTCGTCGGCAACGATCACGTCACCGGGGCGGATCACCTGCCCGTCGATGGCGACCGGCACGTTCACCGAACCTCCGGTGGCCTTCACCGTGCCCTGGGCGGAGACCGTCCGGGACCAGGCGGCGAAGCCCATCTCGCGCAACTCCTGCGTGTCGCGGATGCCCGCGTTGATGACCAGGCCGCGCACACCGCGCCGTTGCAGCGCGGTGGCGAACAGTTCGCCGAACATGCCGTCGGTGGACGGGGAGGTGGTGGTGACGACCAGGATGTCACCCTCGCCGCACTGCTCCACGGCGGCATGGATCATCAGGTTGTCGCCGGGCCAGGAGAGGACGGTGACGGCGGTCCCGGCGATCCGTGCTCCCTGCTGGACGGGGCGCAGTTCCGGTCCGAGCAGCCCGGTGCGGCCCATGGCCTCGCTGATCGTGGCCACGCCGTACCCGGCGAGCGCCTCGACGTCCTCGGCACCGGCCTTCGGGGGGTTGGTGACGATCACGCCGCTCATGCCAGCTCCTTCGCGATCTGCGGGTACGGGCGCATGAACGCCTCGGCCATGGTTCGGTGCGGCAGGCCGAGGTTGGGGCCCGCGTTGCGCTTGAGCTGGACGCCTCGGCGGACGGCCAGGTCGGTGTAGTAGTCCCACAGGTGCTGCTGGGCGCCGAGGCACTCCATGGCCTCGCGCTTGGTGTCCCACACCTCGGTGATGTCGAGGAGCACTTCGGGCCGGAAACCGCTCATCTCGGGCTGGTGCGGCTCGAAGTAGAAGACGGGCGGGGCGCCGATGATCTCGCCCTCGCCCGGGTAGCCGATCGCCTGGGCGAGGACGCGGGCCTCCAGGGCCATGCGGTTGGCGGCAGGGTGATCGCCGTTGTACGGGTCCTCGACGGGATGGGTGAGCACCACGTCGGGCTGGGTGGCGCGGTACAACTCAACGAGCCGGTCGGTCAGTTCGGGGGTGACGAGCAGCGGGTAGTCGCCGGCGTCGAAGAAGCGGACCCCGGCGCCGAGGGTGGCGGCGGCCTTCTCGGCCTCCGCCCGGCGGACAGCCTTGATCTCCGCCAGCTTCTTCCCCTCCCGCCAGGCCTTGGCGGACTCGCCACGCTCGCCGAAGGTCAGGCACGCGATGGTGACCTTCTCCCCGCGCGAGGCGGCCAGGGCGATCGCTCCGCCCGCCCGCCACACGAAGTCCCCCGCGTGGGCGGTGACGACGAGTGTCGAGCGTGGTGCCGCGGCGGGCGCCTTGCCATGCGTCATGTCTGAAGTTCTCCTTGGTGACAGGTGACGCCCGCCTCGGTGCGTGTGTCAGTCGCGCAGCGCCTCGATCACGCTGGTGAGGTGGGCGCGGACGGCCGCCTCGGCCGCCTGCGGGTCCCTGGCCCCGATCGCCTCGATCATGGCCAGATGCTCGTTCAGGGACTGCTGCGGCCGTCCCGGGCGCAGTGCCAGCTGGAAACGGTGGCGCACCAGCTGGGCGTTGAGCCGTTCCAGCAGTTCCACGGCCGTCAGCTGGCCGGAGAACTCCCGGATCCGGGCGTGGAGTTCGTGGTTGAGCTCCGAGTAGACGAGCGGTTCGCCGTCGGCCACGGCCTTGCGCATCGACATGCCCAGGGCGTTGAGCTCGGTGACCTGCGCGTCGGTGACGGCGGCCGCCGCCTTCGCCGCGCAGAGCCCTTCGAGGACCAGGCGGCACTCGGTGATGGCGACCGCTTCGTCCACGGTCACCACCCGCACCCGTGAACCACGGTTGCGGATCCGCTCCACCAGTCCCTGTGACTCCAGCTCGATCAGCGCGGCCCGGATGCTGGCCCGGGTCACGCCGAACTGCTCGGCCAGTTCGTTCTCCACCAGCCGCTGCGCCGGCGCCATGTCGCCACGCAGGATCGCCTCCCGAAGCTGCCCGAGCGCAAGCTGTTTCGCCTGCTCTCCGGTGCCCGGCTGGGCTTGGTTCGGCATGGTTGCCCTCCCTGAGTGAGTGCCTGTCGAACATAAATCTAGCGAAACAAGATTGTCAACAATTTTGTTCTCCAGATTGCGGGCGTCCACACTCCGCAAAATGTCCTGTCAAAAGGTTGACATGATGTTCAGCGGCCGCGGAGGGTGAGCGGACAGGACACGGACCGGGCCGGAGAGAGGCTGTCATGGTGGATGCGCTGGGTGTCGCGGTCGTCGGATTCGGCTGGATGGGGCGGGTGCACACCCAGGCGTACGCGCGCGTGCGGCACCACTATCCGCACCTGGCCCTGCGCCCGGAGCTGATCACGGTCGCCGAGGAGGTGCCGGGCCGGGCCGAGGAGGCCGCCGCGCGGTACGGCTTCGCCTCGACCGCCCACGACTGGCGCGAGGTGGCCGCCGACCCGCGCGTCCGGGCGGTCAGCATCACCGCCCCGAACTTCCTGCACCGCGAGATCGGTGTCGCGATGGCCGAGGCCGGCAAGCACATCTGGATCGAGAAGCCGGTGGGCCTCGGCCCGGAGGACGCCCGCGCGGTGGCGGACGCGGTCGCCGAGGCCGGGGTCCAGGGCGCGGTCGGCTTCAACTACCGCAACGCGCCCGCCGTGGAGGCGGCCCGTGAGCTGATCGCCTCCGGCGGGATCGGCACGGTCACCCATGCCCGTATCCGGCTGTTCAGTGACTACGCCGCCCATCCGGAAGGCGCCCTGACCTGGCGCTACGAGCGGGAGCGGGGCGGCAGCGGAGTACTGGGCGACCTGGCCTCGCACGGCGCCGACCTGGCCCGCTTCCTGCTCGGCGACATCGCCTCGCTGACCGCCGACACGGCGGTCTTCCTGCCCGAGCGGCCCCGCCCGGCGGGCGCCACGGCCGGCCACTCCCGCGCGGAGGGCGGCGAACCCGGTCCGGTGGAGAACGAGGACTACGTCAACTGCCTGCTGCGGTTCGCCTCCGGCGCGCGAGGGGTGCTGGAGGCCTGCCGGGTGTCGGTGGGCGAGCAGAACAACTACGGCTTCGAGGTGCACGGGACGCGGGGGGCGGTGTTCTGGGACTTCCGGCGGATGAACGAACTGGGCGTCAGCCGGGGGACGGCGTACCAGGACCAGCCGGTCAGTACGGTGTATGTGGGGCCGGGGGACGGGGAGTTCGGCGCGTTCCAGCCGGGTGCGGCGAACGCCATGGGCTATGACGATCTGAAGGTGATCGAGGCGTACCGCTTCCTGCGGTCCGTGGCGGAGGGCGTCCCGTACGGGGCGACGCCGGCGGACGCGGTGCACAGTGCGGCCGTGCTGGACGCGATGGCGCGGTCGGTGGAGAGGGGGGCGTGGGTGCCGGTGGCGTTCTGACGTCTTTTT
This sequence comes from Streptomyces sp. NPDC086080, assembly GCF_044540255.1. Taxonomy (NCBI): domain Bacteria; kingdom Bacillati; phylum Actinomycetota; class Actinomycetes; order Kitasatosporales; family Streptomycetaceae; genus Streptomyces; species Streptomyces sp. NPDC086080. The sequence goes on along the minus strand of NZ_JBITRU010000031.1, from coordinate 56,850 downwards.
CCGCCCCCGCCGCCCCTTACCGTCCCGTCCTCCAGGGGCGTTGCCCCTTCGACCCCGACGTGCGGGTGAGTGGGGGTTGCTCGCGCAGTTCCCCGCGCCCCTTCAGGGGCGCGGGGCTGTGCCATTGCGGCTCCGCCGCGTGGGCGCGAAGGGGGTCTGGGGGCGCAGCCCAGGGACGGGACGGGAAGGGGCGGCGGGGGCGAGAGAGCCGACCTGGACGCGCCCCATAGGCGTCAGGTCTCCCTGCGCCCCAGCCACACCTTGACCGGTACCAGGACCAGCCACCACCACATGGCGGCGGGCCCGATGATCAGCACCAGCGGGATGGTCACCAGGAACACCACCACCGTCACCCCCAGATCGATGGCGGACAGCACCTCGTCCCGTACCGGCGCCGCCCCGCCGCGCAGCCAGGGACGCCGGACGACGAGGGCGGCCAGCGCGAGGTGAACCGCGCCGAGCGACGCGACCGCCGCCGAGTAGATGATCACCGAGACGGTCTCGTCACCGTACTCGGAGACCAGCGCGGTCGGGAACGGCAGCAGTGCCGCGATGCCCAGCCCCAGCACGGTCAGCGCGATCACGTCCCCGTCCACCTGCCGGACGGTGCGGAAGATCGCCCGGTGGTCGCGCCAGAAGCCGGCCAGAACTGCCAGGGTGATCGCGTAGGCGCCCAGGTTGGGCAGCGTGTCCCGCAGGGCCTGGTGGTACTCCCCCGGGTCCAGCCCCTGCGGCACGGACACATCCAGGACCAGCAGGGTGATGGCGATGGCGAACACGCCGTCGGCGAGCGCGACCAGCCGCTCCGGACCGCCTTCCGGGGTCGGTTTCCTCATGGGCACGACCGTAGGCAGCCCCGGCCCGGTGGCGCGGTACCCACGCCTGGGCCGTCACCCGGGCACCGTCGGAGGCGGCATGTTGTAGGGGGTCACCACCTGGATGGCGGAGGGCAGGGTGGGACCGGCGGGCGGCAGGGCGCCGTGGGCGCGCATCACGAGATGGCAGGCCTCCCGCAGGTCGTGGCGGAGATCGTGATGGAGCACGGCGGACAACCGGTGCTCGCGCAGCAGCCGCGTGTTGTCGTGGTCGAGGTCGTGGGCGACGAACACGGCGCACTCACGCCCGGCGTCCTCGAAGGCGCGCAGGGTGGCGATGTTGCCGCCGCCGATCGAGTAGACCGCGCGGATCTCCGGATCGCGGTCCAGGGCGGCCCGGACCAGGTCGTACTGGGTGGCGTCCAGGCCCTGCCCCTCCGCGATCTCGACGAGGGCCCGTCCGGGGTGACGGGCGCGCATCGCGCCGCGGAAGCCCATCTCGCGCTCCTCCTCGTTGCGGAAGAAGCCGCTGGAGAGGCTGGTGAGCACGTTGCCAGGACGGTCGCCCAGCCACTGCCCCACGAGGTAGGCGGCGGTGGCGCCCGCCGCCCGGTTGTCGCTGCCGACATGGCCGATCCGGGCACTGGCGGGCAGGTCCGTCACCAGGGTCACCACCGGGACACCGGCCGCCGCCAGCCGCCCGACGGCGGCGGTGATCTCGGGAACATCGGGCGCCTTGAGCAGGACGCCCTGCGAGCCGCGCCGGCCGATCCGGTCGAGCGTCGCGACCATTTCCCGCGCCGGTCCCGTCTCGCGGAAGTGGAAGCGCGAGCGCACCACCGCCGGGTGCAGGGAGGGCAGTTCGGCCTCCAGGGCGGCACGGACGGCGGTGGAGAAGCGCTCCGGCGACTGCATCACGATGTCCACCATGAAGGTCCGGCCGACGAGCCGGACCTGGGTGCGCTGGCGGTCCAGGTCGGCGATCGCGCGGTGCACCTCCTGCGCGGTGCTCTCCCGCACTCCTCCCCGGCCGTTGAGGACGCGGTCCACCGTGGCCTCGCTCAACCCGGCCTGACGTGCGATTTCCCGGAGCGGGAAGGGGTGGCCCATACGGCGGCTCCTGAGGGGTTTTTGAAGGCTTCCTGCTGGTTGTTCGAAGGGTTTGTACTGACAAGAATGACACCAGCCGCGTCGCACCGTGACCGGACGTGACCAGAAGGGACGACCTCATGTCCGCCTCCTCCGTGCGGGCCCCCGGACAGGCCGCCCGGCTGTCCGAGCGGGACTGCGACCTGGACGCCCTGCGCGCCCTGGTCGAGCAGCAGACCGACCTCGCCCCCTACCCCCACGCCAGTGCCGTCGAGCGTGACGTACTGCTCTACGACGCCGAGCGGCTCGCCCTCGCCGACCGCCTCGCCGTCCAGGCGGAACTGGTGCACGCCCTCGCCGAAGGGCCCGGCATCGTGGTGATCCGCGGCGCCTTCCCCGATCCCGCGGTCGTGGACCGGACCACCGCCGTGTTCGACGCCCTGATCGCCGAGCAGCGTGCCTCGGGCGCGGCGTCCGGGGACCACTTCGCCACACCGGGCGCCAACGACCGGGTGTGGAACGCGCTGGAGAAGGCCGCCCTGTACGACCCGCAGGGGTTCGCCGACTACTACGCCAACGATGTGATCGCCCTGGTCTCCGCGGCCTGGCTGGGCCCCGGCTACCAGGTCACCTCGCAGGTCAACGTGGTCAACCCGGGCGGTGCCGCGCAGACCGTGCACCGCGACTACCACCTCGGCTTCCTCTCGGGCGAGGCCGCCGCCCGCTACCCGGCCCACGTCCACCGCCTCTCCCCCGTGCTCACCCTTCAGGGCGCGGTGGCGCACTGCGACATGCCCGTCGAGTCCGGGCCCACGCTCTACCTGCCGCACTCGCAGAAGTACGAGCCCGGCTACCTCGCCTGGCGGCTCCCGGAGTTCCACGCGTACTTCGAGGAGCACCACGTGCAGTTGCCGCTCGCCAAGGGCGACGCGGTGTTCTTCAACCCGGCGCTGTTCCACGCCGCCGGCGCCAACCACTCGGCGGACATCCGGCGGATGGCCAACCTGCTCCAGGTGTCCTCCGCCTTCGGGCGGGCCATGGAGAGCGTGGACCGCGAGGCCGTGGCGGGCGCCGTGTACCCGGTGCTGCTGGGCCGCAAGGCCGAGGGCGCCGGGGAGCAGTGGCTGGAGAACGTGATCGCGGCCAGTGCCGAGGGGTACCCCTTCCCCACCAACCTGGACAACGACCCGCCGGCCGACGGTCTGGCGCCGCCCTCGCAGGCCGACGTCGTACGGCGGGCGCTGCGCGAGGGGTGGACCGCGCGGACCCTGCGGGACGAGCTGCGGGCCGGCGCCAAGCGGCGCGAGAGCTGAGAAGGAAGCCGGAGACACCATGGGACTTCTCGACGACAGGATCGTCCTCGTCAACGGCGGCAGCCAGGGCGTCGGTGCCGCCGTCGCGCGGGCCGCGGTCCGTGAGGGGGCGGTCGTCGCCGTCAGCGGACGGCGTGCGGAACCCGGTGAGGCGCTGGTCGCCGAGCTGACCGAGGGGGGCGGCACGGCGATGTATGTACGGGCCGACCTGGCGGAGGCCGAGCAGGCCAAGGCCTCGGTCGCCCGGGTGGTGGAGGCGTACGGGCGGATCGACTGCCTGGTGAACTCCGCCGGTCTGACCTCGCGCGGCACGCTGCTGGACACCACGCCCGAGCTGTTCGACCAGCACATCGCCATCAACCTCAGGGCGCCCTTCTTCGCCATGCAGGCCGCCGTCGCGGACATGGTGCGGCGCGGGGAGCCCGGTACCGTGGTCAACGTCATCACCTCGTCGGCGCACGGCGGACAGCCGTTCCTCGCGCCGTACGTCGCCGCGAAGGCCGGGCTGATCGGTCTCACCCGGAACGCCGCGCACGCCCACCGCTGGGACCGGATCCGGATCAACGGCCTGAACATCGGCTGGACCGCCACCGAGGGCGAGGACGCCACCCAGCGCGCCTTCCACGGCGCCGGGGACGACTGGCGCGAACAGGCCGCCGCGCGGCTGCCGATGGGCAGGCTCGGCCGGCCGGACGAGATCGCCGACTTCGTGGTCCTGCTGCTCTCCGACCGTTCCGGGGTGGTCACCGGGTCCGTGATCGACTGGGACCAGAACGTCCTCGGCGGCCTCGACTGATCCCCCGTTCCACCCCGGCCCGTACACACCCCCACAACTCCTCACCCCCGGCACCCCCTGCACCCCCGGCACCCCCGCACCCCCGCACCCCCGCACCCCCGCACCCCCGCACCCCCGCACCCCCGCACCGAAGGAGCACCGCCCCCATGCGCATCGGAATCCTCGGCCTCGGCCGGATCGGCGCCTTCCACGCCGAGACCCTGTCCGGGCTCGGCGCCGTCGAGTCCCTCGTCGTCTCCGACCCGTTCACGGACGCCGCGAAGGCCGCCGCCGAACGGTTCGGCGCCGAGGTCGCGGACTCCCCCGACGCCCTGCTCGCGGCCGGGGTGGACGGTGTGGTCGTGGCCGCCGCGACCGACGCCCACCCGGCGCTGATCCTGGCCTGCGTGGAGGCGGGCGTGCCCGTCTTCTGCGAGAAGCCCGTGGCCCGCACCATGGCCGAGGGCGTCGAGGTGCTGAAGGCCGTCGCGGGGCGGGACGTGCCGGTCCAGATCGGCTTCAACCGCCGCTTCGACGCGGGCTTCGCCGCCGCGCGGTCCGCCGTACGGGGCGGGGAGCTGGGCGCACTGCACACCGTGCGCTCGACCACGCTGGACCCGGCGCCGCCGCCGGCCGCGTACATCGCCGCGTCCGGGGGCATCTTCCGGGACTGCTCGGTGCACGACTTCGACATCATCCGCTGGGTGACCGGCCGGGAGGTGACCGAGGTGTACGCGGCCGGCGGCAACCGGGGTGCCGGCTACATCAAGGAGGCGGGCGACGCCGACACCACCGGCGCGGTCCTCACCCTGGACGACGGCACCCTCGCGGTGGTCTCCAACAGCCGCCACAACGCCCGGGGTTACGACGTCCGGATGGAGATCCACGGTTTCCGGGACTCCATCGCGGTAGGGCTGGAGGACAAACTGCCGCTGCGGTCGGTGGAGCCGGGCGTGGCCTTTCCCGCGGGCACCCCGCACGACTTCTTCATGGACCGCTTCACCACCGCCTACCGCGCCGAACTCACGGCGTTCACCGAGGTGGTGGCCGGCACCCGCCCTTCGCCGTGCACCATCGCCGACGCTCTGGAGGCGGGCTGGATCGCCGAGGCGTGCACACTGTCCCTGCACGAGCACCGTCCCGTCACCGTCGAGGAGGTACGGCAGGCATGAGCGAGTCCGGCCGGGAACCGTTGCGCATAGGAGTCCTGGGAGCGGCGCGGATCACCGAGCGTTCCCTGATCGTCCCGGCCCGGGCGGGCGGGCACCGTCTGGTCGCGGTGGCCGCCCGCGACCGCTCCCGCGCGGAGGCCTTCGCCGCCGCGCACGGCATCGAGCGGACCCTCGGCTCCTACGCCGAACTGCTGGCCGACCCCGAGGTCGAGGTCGTCTACAACCCGCTCGCCAACGGACTGCACGGCCCGTGGAACCGGGCCGCGCTGGCGGCCGGCAAGCACGTCCTGACGGAGAAGCCGTCCGCGAGCAACGCGGCGGAGGCCGAGGAGGTGCGGGAGGCGGCCGCACGGTCCGGCACGGTCTTCATGGAGGCTTTCCACTACCTCTTCCACCCGGTCACCCGGCGGCTGCACGAACTGCTGGCCTCCGGTGAACTCGGCGAACTCCGCCACGTGGAGGCCATGGTGGCGATCCCCGCCCCGGAGGCCGGGGACCCCCGCTGGTCGCTGCCGCTGGCCGGCGGCGCCCTGATGGACCTCGGCTGCTACGGCCTGCACGCGCTGCGCATGCTCGCCCCCTGGGCGGGCGGCGCCCCGCGGCTGCGCTCCGCGCGGGCCGGTGAGCGGGCGGGCGCGCCGGGCGTGGACGAGTGGCTGGACGCCGGCCTGGAGTTCCCGGGCGGCGCGACGGGCACCGCCCGCTGCCACATGGCGTACGACCGGCTGAAGATGAGCATCCGGCTGACCGGCAGCCGGGGCGAGGCGACGGCCCCGAACTTCGTGCTCCCCCAGCAGGACGACCGCGTCGTGATCCGCACCCCCGACGGCGAACGCACGGAACACCTCGGCACCCGCTCGTCGTACACGTATCAGCTGGAGGCGTTCGCCGCCCGCGTGCGCGAGGGCGCTCCGCTGCCGCTGGGGCCGGACGACGCGGTGACGACGATGCGGCTGATCGACGCGTGCTACGAGGCGGCGGGGCTCGCTCCGCGTCCCCGGACC
>NZ_JBITRU010000031.1:0-50583 GCF_044540255.1 Streptomyces sp. NPDC086080 | reverse complement strand
CACGCTCGACTGACGGCGCGTCCCCGGACCACGCTCGACTGACGGCGCGTCCCCGGACCACGCTCGACTGACGGCGCGTCCCCGGACCACGCTCGACTGACGGCGCGTCCCCGGACCACGCTCGGCTGAGGGCGCGTCCCTGGACCACGCTCGGCTGAGGGCGCGACCGCGGCCGCCCGCGGGCGGGTGGCCGCGGTCGCGGTCGCGCCGTCACCGGTACAGGGCCGGTTTCTCCACCAGGTCGACCGCCACCCGGCCGCCGTCCTCCAGCGCCCGCACCCCCGCCTCGCAGACGGCCGCCGCCGCGTAGCCGTCCCAGGTGCCCGGTCCGGTGATCCCGCCGCGGCGGGTGGTGTCGACCCAGGTCTGGATCTCGTCGTCGTAGGCCTGGGCGAAGCGGTCGGTCCAGTCCTGGGCGATGGTGCCGCCCCAGCGGCCGGCCGTGTGGGTGACCAGGGCATGGCCGTCGCCGATGCGGGCGGTGCCGCGTTCGCAGACCACCTCGGCCTGTACCTGGTAGCCGAAGCCGCAGTTGACGAAGATCTCCACGTCGGAGATCACGCCGCCGTCGGTCTCCAGGACGACGAACTGCGGGTCGGCGAGTCCCTCGGGGGCGCCGGCGGACGGCGTGGGGCGCAGCACCGTGACGGCGCTGATCTCGTGGCCGAGCAGCCAGCGGGTGGCGTCCACCTCGTGGGCCACGGAGTCGCTGATGAGCATGGCACTGGTGAAGAAGGGCGGGGCGGCCACGTTGCGGTGCCGGTTGTGCAGCATCAGGGGGCGGCCCAGCTGTCCGGTCTCCAGCAGCGCTTTCAGACGGACGTACTCGGTGTCGTAGCGGCGCATGAAGCCGACCTGTACCCGGCGGTGGCCGAGGGCCTGTTCGGCTTCCATGACGCGCAGGGCGGAGGCCGCGTCGGGGGTGAGCGGCTTCTCGCAGAGGACGGGCAGATCGTGCTCGAACGCGGTGAGCAGGGCGGCCTCGTGGGCGGGCCCAGGGGAGGCGATCAGAACGGCGTCGACGTCGGCCGCCGCCATCGCGGCGGCCGGGTCGGTGTGGGCGGTGCAGCCGTCGATGTCCGCGGCGACGGCCTTCGCCCGTTCGGCGTCGAGGTCCACGACGGCGGTGACCCGGGCGCCGCTGATGACCCGGTCGATCCGGCGCGCATGGTCGGCGCCCATGCGTCCGGTGCCGATGACGGCGATGCCGAGGGGCTCGCGCCGGTTCATGTCTCTCACCTCCCCTTCGGGGTCGTCAGGCGCCGCAGGAGCGGAGGAACGCGCGGGTGCGTACGGCGATCGGCAGCGGCTTGTCCGGCTCGCACGGGTACATGTCCTGCTCGACGATGGCGAACAGGTCCACGTCCAGTTTCTGGGCGGCGGTGAGGACCGGGCCCAGTTCGGGGACGCCTGCGGGCGGTTCGCACATCACTCCGCGCTGGACGGCGGGACCGAACGGGATCTGGTTCCTGACCACGTCGGCGAGGATCTCGGGGTCGACCTGCTTGAGGTGCAGGTAGCCGATGCGTTCGCCGTAGGTCTCGATGAGTTTGACGCTGTCGCCGCCGCAGTAGGCGTAGTGGCCGGTGTCCAGGCACAGGTTGACCAGGGCCGGGTCGGTCGAGTCGAGGAAGCGCTCGACGTGCTCCTCGGTGTCGATGTGGGTGTCGGCGTGCGGGTGGACGACGATGTCGAGCCCGTATGTGTCCTTCACCTCGCGGCCGAGGCGTTCCATGCCCTTGCTGAGGTGACCCCACTGCTCGGTGGTGAGCTCCGGGGGTTCCAGGATCTCGGCGGTCTTGTCGTCGCGCCAGAAGGACGGGATGACGACCAGGTGCTTCGCGTCCATGTCCCGGGTGAGGGCGGCGACACGGCTGACCTGTTCCCAGGTGGCGTCCCATGCGGAGGGGCCGCGGTGCAGTCCGCAGAAGATGGTGCCGGCGGAGACCCTGAGGCCGCGCCGGCTCACCTCGTCGGTGAGGCGGGCCGGGTCGGTCGGGAGGTAGCCGTAGGGGCCGAGTTCGATCCAGGAGTAGCCGGCCTCGGCGACCTCGTCGAGGAAGCGCTGCCAGGGGACCTGCTGGGGGTCGTCGGGGAACCAGACGCCCCAGGAGTCGGGGGCGGAACCGACCCGGATGCGGTCGAGCGCGACTGCCATGTCAGGACTTTCCTTCCGGATGTGCTGCGGGGGCCTGGAGGGCGTCCTCCTCGGGAAGCTCCTCGGTGTCGACGCCGCGGACCTGCGACAGCTCGTGCTTCAGCGCGGCCAGTTCGGCGCCGCCGGCCATGTGGTTGGTCAGTTCCTCGAGGCCGACCTCGCTGCGGTCGGCGCTGAGTTCCATGGTGCCCAGGCGCAGCACGCTGAAGTGGTCGCCGACCATGTAGGCGTGGTGCGGGTTGTGGGTGATGAAGATGACGCCGAGACCGCGGTCGCGGGCCATCGCGATGTACTTGAGCACCACACCGGACTGCTTCACGCCGAGGGCGGCGGTCGGCTCGTCGAGGATGAGGACGCGGGCGCCGAAGTAGACGGCGCGGGCGATGGCGACGCACTGGCGCTGGCCACCGGAGAGGGTGCCGATGGGCTGCTCCAGGTCGTCCAGGACGATGCCCATGTTGCGCAGTTCCTCGTCGGCCGTCTTCTTCATCCGGGCGATGTCGAGGCGCCGGACGGGCCAGGGGCCCTTGGTCATCTCGGAGCCGAGGAAGAAGTTCCGCCACACCGGCATCAGCGGGACGACCGCGAGATCCTGGTAGACGGTGGCGATGCCCTTGTCGAGCGCCTCGCGCGGGCCGGCGAACCGTACGGGGGTGCCGTCGACGAGGAACTCGCCCTCGGTGTGCTGGTGCAGACCGGAGATGATCTTGATGAGGGTGGACTTGCCGGCCCCGTTGTCCCCGAGGACGCAGGTCACCTTGCCGGGGTGGACGGTGAGGTCGACGCCGTGCAGGGCGCGGATGTTGCCGTAGGCCTTGCCCGCGCCCCGTAGTTCCACGAGGGGGCGGTCGCCGTCCGGCGGGGTGTCCTCGAGGGTGGCACCGTGGGCGGAGGTCGTCTTGTCGGTCATTGCGGTCACCTCCGGGTCGCCGTGCGCTGGACCCACAGATTGATGAGGACGGCGCCGAGCAGCATCACGCCGAGGAATGCCTTGAACCAGTCGGGGTTCCAGCCGGCGTAGACGATGCCCTGCTGCACCATGCCGAACATGAAGGCACCGAAGACCGGGCCGATCGCGGAGCCGTAGCCACCGGTCAGCAGACAGCCGCCGATCACCGCCGCGGCGATGTAGATGAGTTCCTGGCCCACGCCCTCGCCGGACTGCACGGTGTTGAAGGAGAAGAGGTTGTGCATGCCGACGAACCAGGCACCGAAGCCGACCAGCATGAACAGCGAGATCTTGGTGAAGGTGACGGGGACGCCGACGGCGCGGGCGCTGTCCTTGCTGCCGCCGACCGCGAAGACCCAGTTGCCGTACTTGGTGCGCAGCAGGACCCAGGTGGCCAGGGCGGCGAAGACCAGCCACCACACGACGGTGATCTTCACCTCGACGCCGCCGACCTCGAAGGTGGAGGCGAAGACGGCCTTGGCCTGGTCGAAGCCGTCCATGTCGCTGATGCTGTCGGTGGCGACGTTGCCGGTGACCAGCTTGGTCACGGCGAGATTGACGCCCTGGAGGATCAGGAAGGTGCCGAGGGTGACCAGGAAGCTGGGCAGCCCCGTCTTGACCAGCATCCAGCCGTTGAACATGCCGACCGCGAGGGACACCACCAGGGCGGCGATCACGCCCACCCACACGTTCATGGTGAGCTGGTAGCTGAGCATGCTCGCGGTCAGCGCCGACGTCACGACGGCGACACCGGCCGAGAGGTCGAACTCGCCGCCGATCATCAGCAGGGCCACGGGCAGCGCCATGATGCCGATGGTGGACGACTGGTACAGGATGTTCGCCATCGAGCTGCCGTCGCGCACCGGCGGGGCGGCGAACAGGAAGAACACCAGCACGGCCACGGCGCCGAGGAACACACCGACCTCGGGCCGGGCCAGCAGGCGCAGCGCCGGCGGGCGCCGCACCGTGCGGCCGTCGCTCTGGTGGGGGCCGGGAGCCGGCGGTGGGGTCACCGCCGGCTCAGCCTGCCGCGCCATACTCATCACCGAGTGCCCTTCGCGGCGAACTCGGAGACCGCGTCGACATTGGACTTGTCGACGAACGCGGGGCCGGTCAGGACCGGCTGCTCACCGCCGCCGCTGTAGTTGCCGTTGTTCTTGTGGAGCCACAGGCCGTCGACGGCGAGGTAGCCCTGGAGGTAGGGCTGCTGGTCGACGGCGAACTCGATGGAACCGTCCTGGATCGCCTTGGTCAGTTCCTTGTTGAGGTCGAAGGTGGCGATCCTGGCCTTGCTGCCGGACTCGTCGACCGACTGCACCGCGGTCAGCGCGAAGGGCGCGCCGAGGGTGACGACGTAGTCGATGGCGGAGTCCTGCTTGAGCTTGGCGGTGATCGTCGACTTCACGGAGGGCATGTCCGTACCGTTGACGTTGAGGACCTGGGTCTTGCCCTCGAAGGTCTTCTTCATGCCGTCGCAGCGCTGGGTCAGGCCGATGTTGCCCTGCTCCTGGACGACACAGACGGCGCTCTTGGCGCCGACCTCGTTGAGCTTCTTGCCGAAGGCCTCGCCCGCGACGGACTCGTCCTGGCCGAAGAACTCCAGCAGGCCGAGGTCCTGCCAGTCGCTCACTCCGGAGTTGAGGCCGACGACCGGGATGCCGGCCGCCTCGGCCTTGGCTATGACACCCTTGAGCGCGTCCGGCTTGGCGAGGGTGACGGCTATGCCGTCGACCTTCTGGTCGATTGCGTTCTGCACCAGGCTGGCCTGGTTGCCCGCGTTGGGGTCGGCGGAGTAGACGAGCTTGACGTTGTCCTTGTCCGCGGCGGCCTGGGCTCCCTTGCGGACGATGTCCCAGAAGGTGTCACCCGGGGACTGGTGGGTGACGAGGGCGACCGTCATACGGGGCGTCGAGGCCTTGCCCGCCGAGGCGTCGCCCGCGCCCTCCTCGGACTTCTTGCCGCCCGAACCGCTGGAACAGCCGGCGAGGGTCAGGGCGGCTGCCGCCGCGACCGCGACGAACGGCGCGATTCTGCGGGAGCGGGTGAGAGAAGAGCGGTCCATCTGTCCTGCACCTCACTGTGCTACGCGGGGAAAGGGCGGGACCCCTGGGGGGCGGGTGGCCGGGACCCCCGGGAGTCCGGGTGTGTGCCGTGGCACACGGCTGGTCGTGCTGGGAGGCGATCCAATCCCCAGATACGGCTACTGTCAATACTTTGTTAAGACATCATTTCACGCGCTCGTCCGAATGTAAGTACAAACTATTGACACCGCCGCCTTCCGAGACCTACACCTGAAGGGCGGCAGGTCCCCGGAATGCACGACCCCACCGTGGCAGGGCGCCCTGGGACCCGCATCCTCAAGCGCTACAGGAGCATCGCTTCATGGCCGACTCACCACAGTATTTCGACCTGATCACCATGGGTCGCATCGGGGTCGATCTTTATCCCCTGCAGACCGGTGTCCCGCTGTCGCGCGTGGAGACCTTCGGGAAGTTCCTGGGTGGTTCGGCCGCGAACGTCGCGGTCGCGGCCGCCCGGCTGGGCCATTCCACGGCCGTGATCACCCGTACGGGCGCGGACCCCTTCGGCACGTATCTGCACGAGGCGCTGAAGGAGTTCGGCGTCGACGACCGCTGGGTCACCCCGGTGGCCGAGTACCCCACCCCCGTCACGTTCTGCGAGATCTTCCCTCCGGACGACTTCCCCCTCTACTTCTACCGTCGCCCCAAGGCCCCCGACCTGGAGATCCACACCCACGAACTGGATCTGCCCGCCGTACACGAGGCGGGGATCTTCTGGATCACCGGCACGGGCCTGAGCGAGGAGCCGAGCCGCTCGGCCACGCTCGACGCCCTCGCGGCCCGGGACAAGGCGGGCACCACCGTCTTCGACCTGGACTGGCGCCCCATGTTCTGGCGGGATCCGGACCAGGCACGTCCGTACTACCGGGAGGCGCTGCGCCACGCCACGGTCGCGGTCGGCAACCTCGACGAGTGCGAGGTCGCCACCGGTGTGCGTGAGCCGGAGGCCTGCGCCGAGGCGCTGCTGGCGGCCGGTGTGGAGCTGGCGGTGGTCAAGCAGGGTCCGAGGGGCGTGCTCGCCGTGCACCGCGACGGCACGCGGGCCGAGGTGCCGCCGGTGCCGGTCGAGGTGGTCAACGGTCTCGGCGCGGGCGACGCCTTCGGCGGCTCGCTCTGCCACGGCCTGCTGTCCGGCTGGGACCTGGAGCGGACCATGCGCCACGCCAACGCCGCCGGTGCCCTCGTCGCCTCGCGCCTCGCCTGCTCGTCCGCCATGCCGACCCCGTCGGAGGTGACGGACCTCCTCGCGCGGGCCGCGTCGCCGGACGCGGCGGGCCGGCCCGGCCAGTCCTGAACGGAGCCCTTCCTTGAATGTCAGCATCCCCGACCTCACCGCGGTCCGTGCCCGGAATCCGGAGGCCGTCGCCGCGGCGGCCGCCCGCCGGGCCCGCCGCCCGCTGATCGGCGACAGCGGCCGGCTGATGATCGTGGCCGCCGACCACCCCGCCCGGGGCGCGCTCGGCATCGGCGACCGGCGCCTGGCCATGGCGGACCGGGCCGACCTGCTGGAACGTCTCTGCGTCGCGCTGTCCCGGCCGGGCGTGGACGGGGTGCTGGCCACCGCCGACATCCTGGAGGATCTGCTGCTGCTCGGTGCGCTGGAGAACAAGGTCGTCATGGGTTCGATGAACCGCGGCGGCCTGGCGGGCGCGTCCTTCGAGATGGACGACCGCTTCACCGGCCACCGCGCCGAGGACATCGCCCGGCTGGGCTTCGACGCCGGCAAGCTGCTGGTCCGGATCGACTACGACGACCCCGGGTCGCTGGCCACCCTGGAGTCGTCCGCCCGCGCCGTCGACGCCATGGCCGGACACCGGCTGCCGGTGTTCGTGGAGCCGTTCATCTCCCGCCGGGTGGACGGCCGGGTGCGCAACGACCTGTCCGCGGAGGCCGTCACCCGCTCCATCGCCATCGCCTCCGGACTGGGCGGCACGTCCGCCTACACCTGGCTGAAGCTCCCGGTCACCGACGACGTCGACGACATGGCCGAGGTGCTGCGGACCTCGACACTGCCCGTGGTGCTGCTCGGCGGGGAGGTCGGCGACCAGGAGGCGGCGTACGAGCGGTGGGGCAAGGCGCTGCGGCTGCCCACCGTGCAGGGGATGGTCGTCGGCCGCTCGCTGCTCTATCCGGCCGGCGGCAGTGTGGAGACGGCGGTCGACACGGCCGTCGGCCTGTTGTGAGACGCCCGTACGAGGACGAGAGGCACCGCATGACGTACCACCTTCCCGCGGGCCGGGCCGTGGCCGGCCCCTACGCCGTCGACGTGACCCCCGGGACGGCGGGCTGGGGTTACTCCAGCCTGCGCGTCCTTCAGGTGCCGCCGGGCGGCGCGCACACATTCGACGCGGGCGACAGCGAGTGGATCGTGCTGCCGCTGAGCGGTGGCTGCACGGTCGCCGTGGACGGCGAGTCCGGCCATGACACCTTCGAACTCACCGGCCGCACGGGCGTGTTCGACGGCGTGACCGACTTCGCCTACGTCCCGCGCGACGCCCGCGCACGCGTGTCCTCGGCCGGCGGTGGGCGGTTCGCGCTCACCGGCGCCCGGTGCACCCGCCGGCTGCCCGCCCGTTACGGGCCCGCCTCCGACGTGCCCGTCGAACTGCGCGGCACCGGGAACTGCTCACGGCAGGTCAACAACTTCGGCGCGGCGGGCACGTTCGAGTGCGACCGGCTCATCGCCGTCGAGGTGCTCACCCCGGGCGGCAACTGGTCGTCGTTCCCGCCGCACAAGCACGACGAGCACCGGCCGGGCGAGGAATCCGTCCTGGAGGAGATCTACTACTTCGAATTCACCGCCCACGACGGCACCCCCGGGCTCGGCTACCAGCGGGTCTCCCCCTCCGGGCCGGGCCGCGACACGGACGTGCTGGCCGAGGTGCGGGGCGGCGACGTCGTCCTCATCCCGGACGGCTGGCACGGCCCGTCCATGGCCGTGCCCGGCCACCACATGTACTACCTCAACGTCATGGCGGGACCGGAGGACGAACGCGCCTGGCTGATCCGCGACCACCCCGACCACGCCTGGATCCGCGACACCTGGCAGGACCAGGCCGTCGACCCCCGACTCCCCCTCTACACCGCACCGGAGAGGTCCGCATGAGCGCCACCACCCGCCGACTGACGACCGCCCAGGCGCTGGTGCGGTTCCTGTCCGCCCAGTACACCGAGCGGGACGGCGTGCACCGCCGGCTGATCGCGGGCACCTGGGGCGTCTTCGGCCACGGCAACGTGGCCGGCGTCGGGCAGGCGCTGGTCGAGTACGCCGACGTCATGCCGTACCACCAGGGCCGCAACGAGCAGGCGATGGTGCACGCGGCGGTCGGGTACGCCCGCCAGCTGAACCGGCTCTCGGCGCAGGCCGTGACGACGTCCATCGGCCCCGGCGCGACCAACCTGGTCACCGGCGCCGCCCTCGCCACCGTCAACCGGCTGCCGGTACTCCTGCTCCCCGGCGACTACTTCGCCTCACGGGCCGCCGATCCGCTGCTCCAGCAGCTGGAACACCCGGTGGAGGCCGATGTGTCGGTCAACGACACACTGCGCCCGGTGTCACGGTACTTCGACCGCGTCACCCGCCCCGAGGCGCTGATCCCGTCCGCGCTGCACGCGATGCGGGTGCTCGCCGACCCGGCCGAGACGGGTGCGGTGACCCTGGCCCTCCCCCAGGACGTGCAGGCGGAGGCGTACGACTGGCCGGAGGAGTTCTTCGCCGAGCGCGTCTGGTCCGTACGCCGCCCCGCCCCGGACCCGGTGGAGCTGACGGCGGCCGTGGCGGTTGTACGGGCGGCACGGCGGCCGCTGATCGTCGCGGGCGGCGGGGTCCACCACAGCGAGGCCGAGGAGGCGCTGCGGGCGCTGGTGGAGGCCACCGGCATCCCGGTCGCCTCCACCCAGGCCGGCAAGGGCTCCCTGCGCCACGACCACCCCGCCGACCTCGGCGGCATCGGCCACACCGGGACGGCGGTGAGCGACGAACTCGCCCGCACCGCCGACCTGGTGATCGGTGTCGGCACCCGCTACACCGACTTCACCACCGCCTCCGGCACCCTCTTCCAGCACCCGGGGGTGCGTTTCCTCAACCTCAACATCACCGGGTTCGACGCGCACAAGCTGGCGGCACGCACGCTGGTCTGCGACGCGCGGACCGGTCTGGAGCGGCTCACCGAGGCGCTGACCGGGCACCATGTCGAGGAGTCGTACGAGGACGGGTACCGGGCCGGCAAGGAGCGATGGGAGCGGGTCGTCGAGACCGCCTTCCACGCGGACGACGACACGGCCGTACCGACGCAGACGCAGGTGGTCGGCGCGCTGGACGCGGTCGTCGGCGACGAGGACGTGGTGATCAACGCGGCCGGTTCGCTCCCCGGCGACCTGCACAAGCTGTGGCGCGCGCGCAGTCCCCGCCAGTACCACCTGGAGTACGGCTACTCCTGCATGGGCTACGAGATCCCGGCCGCGCTGGGGGTCCAGCAGGCCGCCCCCGGCATCCCCGTCTGGGCGCTGGTCGGCGACGGCACCTATCTGATGAACCCGACCGAGATCGTCACCGCCGTCCAGGAGAACCTCCCGGTCAAGCTGGTCCTGATCCAGAACCACGGCTACGCCTCCATCGGCGGCCTGTCGGAGTCGGTGGGCGCCGAACGCTTCGGCACCGCCTACCGTCACCGGGCCGCCGACGGCACCTTCACCGGCGCCCCGCTGCCGGTGGACCTCGCGGCGAACGCGGCCAGCCTCGGCATGGACGTCCTGCGGGCCAGGACCGTGCGGGAGGTGCGCGACGCGCTGGCGAAGGCCCGCGCATCCGATCGTCCGACGTGCGTGTACGTCGAGACCGACCCGACGCCGACCGCTCCCCCGGCCGAGGCCTGGTGGGACGTGCCGGTGGCCGAGGTGGCGTCGCGCGAGGCCGCGGTCGGCGCCCGCGAGCGGTACGACTCCGAGGTCGCCGCACGCCGCCGCCACCTCTGAGCCCGCCCGCACCATCCACGTTCCCACGAGGGAGACACGTTCCATGGCGAAGACCGGTGACCGCGCACCTGCCGCGTCCGGACCCGCGCTGAACACCCTGGACTTCGCGCTGGACCGGGGCAGTCCGGTACCGCTGTACTACCAGCTGGCGCAGCAGTTGGAGGCGGCGATCGAGCAGGGGGTGCTCGCCCCCGGCAATCTGCTGGGCAACGAGGTGGATCTGTCCGTGCGGTTGGGACTGTCCCGCCCCACCGTCCGTCAGGCCATCCAGTCCCTCGTCGACAAGGGGCTGCTCGTCCGGCGGCGCGGGGTGGGCACGCAGGTGGTGCACAGCCACGTCAGGCGCCCCCTGGAACTGAGCAGTCTCTACGACGACATGGAGGCGGCAGGACAAGGCCCGACCACGCAGGTGGTCCGCAACGAGACGGCTCCGGCGCCCGCCGACGTGGCGGCCGCCCTGGGGCTGGCCGAGGGCGGCGAGGTGGCCCTGCTGGAACGCCTGCGCCTCACCCACGGCCGGCCGGTCGCCCTGCTCCGCAACTACCTCCCCCCGGGCCTGCTGGACCTGGACGGCGCCCGCCTGGAGGCGACCGGCCTGTACCGGATGATGCGCACCGCGGGCATCACCCTGCACAGCGCCCGCCAGACCGTCGGCGCCCGCTCGGCCACCGCGCCGGAGGCCGAGCGGCTGGACGAGAAGGAGGGCGCCGCCCTGCTCACCATGCAGCGCACGGCCTACGACGACACCGGCCGGCCGGTGGAGTACGGCACCCACATCTACCGTGCGTCCCGGTACTCGTTCGACTTCCAGCTGCTGGTCAGACCGTGAGGCGGGGGGCCGGGAGGGCGTAGGCGCCGGACGCGCCGATTTCGCGCGCCCCCGGGGAAACCGTCTCCCCTGCGTTCTTCGTCCCGTACGACGAGCCGGGAGGACGGGGAGACGGATGGAGCGGGAGGACGACGGCGTGACGCCGACGGGGAGGGTGGCGGTGCCGGGGGGGCGCGCGGTGTGGACGCGGGGGCGGGTGCTCGCCGTGCTCGCCGCGCTGACGGCCGGGCTGCTGGTGTTCCACGGGGCCGTGCCCAACACCCCGGGCCGGCTGGGCAGTCTGCTGGAAGCGTTCCTGCCGTGGCTCGGCCTGGTGATCGTCGCACTGTTCGGCCTGTCCCTGCTGCGCCGCTCGGCCCTCGCCCTGCTGGCCCTGCTGCTGCCCGCGGCGGCGTGGACGCATCTCTTCGGCGGGCTGCTGCTGCCCTCGGCGGCGTCCGCGCCGAGCGACCTGGTCGTGGTGCAGCACAACGTCAGTGACGACAACACCGACCCGGCGGGCACGGCCCGGGCTCTGGCGGCGGCGGGGCCCGACCTCATCGCGTTGCAGGAGTTGGTGCCCCCGGCACTGCCGGTCTACCGGCGGACGCTCGCCGCGGAGTATCCGTACCACGTGGTCCGGGGCACCGTCGGACTGTGGTCGAAGCATCCGCTCAGCGGTGTCCGGACGCCGGACATCAAGCCCCGGGACATCACGGAGCCCTGGAGCCGTGCGCTGCGCACCGTGGTGCACACGCCGTACGGCGAGATCGCGGCGTACGTCGCGCACCTGCCCTCCATCCGGGTGGGAGCGGGCGGCCTGGCGTCCTCCCGGCGCGACGAGAGCGCCGCCCTGCTGGGCCGGGCCCTGGCCGCCGAGCGGCAGGACACGGTGATCCTGCTGGGCGACCTCAACGGTACGGTCGACGACCGCGGGCTGGCCCCGCTGACCTCGCGGATGGGCGTGGCACGGCGGGGGCTCGCCTTCAGCTTTCCCGCTGCCCTGCCGCTGGCCCGGATCGACCAGGTCATGGCCCGCTCGGCGACCGTCGACCACATCCGTGCCCTGCCCGCCACCGGCAGCGACCATCTGCCGGTGGCGGCCGGTGTCACTCCGCGCTGACGCGGGCGAACGGGCCCTCCAGGGCCGCCCATTGGAGGAGCATGATGGTCTTCGCGTCGTTGATCCCGCCGGTGCGGATCATCCGCAGGGCCTCGCGGAAGGGCAGTTCGATGATCTCGATGTGCTCGCCCTCCTCGTCGAGGCCCCCACCCTCGTGGGTGCGGGTCGAGGGTCCGTAGGCGGCGGCGTAGAAGCTGACGCGTTCGGTGACCGAGCCGGGGCTCATGTAGACGTCGAAGACATGCTGGACGGGGCCGATGGTGTGGCCGGTCTCCTCCACCACCTCGCGCCGCACCGCGGCCTCCGGGTGCTCGTCCTCGTCGTCGAGCAGACCGCCCGGTGTCTCGATCAGCAGGCCGTCGGGATGGCCGTTGACGTAGACGGGGAAACGGAACTGGCGGGTGAGCAGCACGGTTTCGCGCTCGGTGTCGTAGAGGAGCATGGTGGCACCGTTGCCGCGGTCGTGGGTCTCGCGTTCGTGGGTGCTCCAGGTCCCGTCGGCGTGCTGGAGGTCGAAGGTCGTGGTGCGTTCGATGTACCAGTGGCTGGAGAGCAGGGTCACGTCCCGGACCCGCACGCGCGGGTTGCCGGTGAGGTCACGGCCGGTCCGGTCGAGTCCGGTGCGGCCCCGGCGGTCGGGGGTGTCGATGCCGGCGGTCATCGGCGGGCCGTGGGCCGGAAGGGCGGGTGCGCTGTGGTCATGCCCGCTTCTATCACGGCCGGTGCCGAACGCCGGGAAGCGGCGACCGGGAGGTGGAGAAAGGTGAAAGGCCGTATCGGAGCGTTCCGATACGGCCCGACGACCTGCTGTGCCGCAAGTCGGGACGACAGGATTTGAACCTGCGACCCCTTGACCCCCAGTCAAGTGCGCTACCAAGCTGCGCCACGTCCCGGTGCCCTCACGCGCGGTGAACCGCGCGATCGCGCGTTCCGCACTTTACCCCACACCCCGGGCCGGGCCGAAAACGGGCCCGGCTTGGGACAATCGGCGTATGGGCAGCATGGACAGCACTTCTCTTGGCCGGACACCCGCCGCGCGGGACCGGGACAGCGAGGGGCGGGCGCGCAACGCGCGGCCCCGCGACGGACTCGGGCGGCCCCTGCCGTACGGCACAAAGGGCGTGCCCCGGCAGCCGGAGGGGGTGGTGCGGCGGCCCGAGGAGAGCGTGGCTCAGGCGCAGCGGCTGCTGGACGAGGGGAAGCCGTTCCACGCGCACGAGGTGTTCGAGGACGCCTGGAAGTCGGGGCCGGAGGAGGAGCGGGAGCTGTGGCGGGGGCTCGCCCAGCTCGCGGTGGGGCTCACCCACGCGGCGCGCGGGAATGTGACCGGCGGGGCGCGGCTGCTGCGGCGCGGGGCCGGCGCGGTGGAGGAGTGGGCCGCCGGGGCGGGTCACCGGCCGCACGGGATCGATCTCGCCGGGGTGACGGCCTGGGCCCGGGAGCTGGCGTCGGAGGTGGAGCGGGGCGGTGGCCCCGTGGACGCGTCGGCGCGGGCGCCCCGGCTGCGGGTGGCTTCCTGACGGAGCGGTCGGGTGCGGTGCACGCGCTGTCAGTGCCGTACGGCAGACTCGGGGCGTGCGAGAGATTCATGTCATCGGTATCGGCGCGGGCGACCCGGAGCAGCTGACCCTGCAGGCGGTCAGGGCGATGCGGGAAACGGACGTGTTCTTCATCCTGGACAAGGGGGAGGAGAAGGCGGACCTGACCGGGCTGCGCCGGGACATGCTCGACGCGCACATACCAGGGGGTGCCTACCGTGTCGTCGAGGCGCGCGACCCGGCGCGGGACCGGGAGGCGGGCGGGCCCGCCTACTCCCCCGCCGTCGGGGACTGGCGCAGCGCCCGCGCGGACATCTACGAGCGGCTGATCACCGAGGAACTGGGCGAGGACGAGACCGGCGCGTTCCTGGTGTGGGGCGACCCGTCGTTGTACGACAGCACGCTCGGGATTCTCGAGGAGGTCCTGGAGCGGGGCGCCGTGTCCTTCACCTACGACGTCGTACCGGGCATCAGCAGCGTCTCGGCGCTCGTGGCCCGGCACCGCACGGGGCTCAACCGCGTCGCCCGCCCGGTCCAGATCACCACGGGCCGGCGACTCGCCGAGGGCTTCCCGGAGGAGGTGGACGACGTGGTGGTGATGCTGGACGCCCACCAGGCCTTCCGTGCGTACGCCGACCAGGACGTGGACATCTACTGGGGCGCCTATGTCGGCACCCCGGACGAGATCCTCGTCTCCGGTCCGCTCGCCGAGGCCGCTCCGCGTATCGAGCGGCTGCGCGCGGAGGCCCGTGCGCGCAAGGGCTGGATCATGGACACGTATCTGCTGCGCCGCGGACCGGCCAAGGGCTGAGCGGCCGGTCCGGGAACCGGACGGACGCCGGGGCCGCCGGGCACGGCACGGTCGGCCGCGGACACCCGGCGGGTCGGGCCCGGCCCGGGTCACGCCCGCCTGCGCACCCGCGCCGGGCGGTTCCCACCGTCCAGACCCGCCACGCCGGGCCGACGACGCTGGTACCGTCCGCCAACGGCCGGGCGTCGCACGGCGGCACGAGGCGCGGAGCCCCTGGAGCCCGGCAACCCGCCACATCCCGCACGGCCGGACGGAGAGAGCGCGGGGCCGGAGAGGAGCGAGCCGCCCAGGTCAGCGCGGGCGAGGACGTCCTGTCGGCGCGCAGCCACGGGTACGTCGCCGACCGGGGTGACGCAGGCCGGCGACAACCCGTCGTGCGGGACAGCACAAGGCATGACCTCCGCCCCGCACGACCGGCCGAGGAAGGCGCGGGGCCGGACAGGGAACGAGCCGCCCAGGTCGGAGGCGGGCAGGGACGTGCAGCCGGCGCGGGATCGCCGGTACGTCGCCCACCGGGGGTGACACCCTCCGGCAGCGGCGCGCCGTGCAGGACGCACGGAGCATCAGCCCTCCGGATGCCCGACAACCCGCCCCGCACGACCGGACGGAGAGAGCGCGGAGCCGTCCGGGTCAGGGGCGGGTGAGGGCGTCCAGGGCGTGGAGGGCCGACGGTACGTCGGTGGCCGGGGTGACGCCGGCCGGGAGGGGCGGGCGTTGTACGACGACGACCGGGAGGGCGAGGTCGCGGGCCGCGGTGAGTTTGGCGGAGGTCGCCGCTCCGCCGCTGTCCTTCGTCACCAGTACGTCGATGCGGTGGTCACGCAGCAGGGCGGTCTCGTCGGCCACGGTGAAGGGGCCGCGGGCCAGCAGGATGTGCGTGTGCGCCGGCAGGGGCGGCTCGGGGGGTTCCACCGAGCGGATGACGAAGTGCGGTTCCGTCAGATGGGCGAAGGCCGCGAGGCCCAGCCTGCCGGTCGTGAGGAACACCCGGCGTCCGAGCCGGGGCAGCAGGTCGGCCGCCGCCGCCAGGGAGGGGACCGGGTGCCAGCGGTCCCCCGGGCCCGGTCGCCAGCCCGGGCGGCGCAGCACCACCAGCGGCACTCCGGTGGCGGCCGCGGCCCGTGCCGCGTTCGCCGTGATCGTTTCGGCGAACGGATGCGTCGCGTCGGCCACGGCGTCCACGCGTCGCTCGCGCAGCCAGGCGGCCAGTCCCTCCGCCCCGCCGAATCCCCCCACGCGCAGGTCGCCGGCGACCTCGCCCGGCCGCCGCACCCGTCCGGCGAGGGACGTGGTCACCCTGGTGCCGGGGCGGCCGGCCAGGGCGGCGGCCAGTTCGCGTGCCTCGGTGGTGCCGCCGAGGACCAGGACATGCGGGAGCATGGGGACGAGGGTACGAGGCCCGGCCCCGGACCGTCCGTCGGTGATCGTCATCCGGCCGCACGCATGTACGTACACGCCCTACGATGACGCCGGGCGACTGGAGGAGTCATGGCCGTGGACTGGAGCGAGCGGGGCTATCACGCCCAGCGTTGGGCGGCGCGGGGGGCGTTGACCGCCGCCGCGCTCGCGGTGGCGACCCCCTTGGTCTACGGCGGGCTGCGCGGCCTGCTGCTGCTGGTGTGCGGGGTCGCGGGTCTTGCGCTCAGCGCCGCCGCCGTGTGGTGGACGCTGACCCGGCGGGGACCGCTGCGGTGGCTGTCGGCACTGATCGCCGTGTGTGTGCCCGCCGCTCTGCTCGCCCTGTTCGCCGTGACGCTGTTCTGGGCGCTGCTGGTGTCCCTGGCCCTGTGGGGTCTGGCGGTGTGGAGCGGCAGATTCGCGCTGCGCGGCGCGGGCCACGGCCACGCCCACGCCCACGTACGGGAGCGGCGGCTGCCGCCGCCCCGGAAGCCGGTGCTGATCATGAATCCCCGGTCGGGCGGCGGCAAGGTGGGCCGGTTCCGGCTGCGGGAGAAGGCCGAGCGGCTGGGCGCACGCGTGGTGCTCCTCGAACCGGGCAAGCAGCACGATGTGACCGAGCTGGCCCGGGCCGCCGTCGCGGACGGCGCCGATCTGCTGGGCGCCGCCGGCGGCGACGGCACGCAGGCGCTGGTGGCGGCCGTGGCCGCCGAGCACGACATCCCGTTCCTGGTCATCAGCGCCGGGACCCGTAACCACTTCGCCCTGGATCTCGGTCTCGACCGGGGGAACCCGGCCGCTTGTCTCGACGCGCTCACCGACGGGGTGGAGATCCGTGTCGACCTGGGGTTCGCCGGTGAGCAGCCCTTCGTGAACAACGCCTCCTTCGGCGCGTACGCGGCGATCGTGCAGAGCCCCGCGTACCGGGACGACAAGATCGGCACCAGCCTGGAGATGCTGCCGGAGCTCCTCACCGGGCAGCAGGGGCCCCGGCTGGTGGCGCGCGCGGGGGACACGACGCTCACCGCTCCGCAGGCCGTGCTGGTCAGCAACAATCCGTACCGCACCGGTGACCCCTTCGGGCTGGGCCGGCGCGAGCGGCTCGACTCCGCCGCGCTCGGCGTGCTCGGGGTCAAGCTGGAGGGCGCCGTCGGTGCCGCCGCCCTGTTGCTGAACCCGGACCCGAGCGGGCTCACCGTCCTGACCGCCCCCGAGGTCCTCATCGAGGCCGACCGGGAGGAGATCGAGGCCGGCGTGGACGGGGAGGCGATGGTGCTGCCCGCCCCCGTGCGCTGCCGTATCGCACCGGGTGCGCTCCGGGTGCGGGTCCCGCGCAAGCGGCCCGGCGTCGCCCCGGCCCCGCCCCGGATGGACTGGCGGCGCCTGCGCAAGCTGGCGGCGACGGTCGGCCGTACCGCGGCGCCGGGCCGGCTCCACCGGCCCCACGCCGCCGCGCCGGACCGGCCGCACGGGGACCCGGGTCCGGGTGAGCGGCACGAGTCGGCGGGGTCCTCCTCAGCCCACCAGTAGCTGCACGCCGCCCACCACGGTCGCCGCGATCACCAGCTGCTCGAAGAGCCGCTGGTTGATCCGGTGCACGGCCCATCTGCCGAGCAACGCGCCCGGCACGACGAACAGCACGAGCACGGCGTCGAGCAGCAGCGAGTCGGCGTCGATGAGACCGAGCCCGGCGCTGAACGGCAGCTTGGAGGTGTTGACGATGAGGAAGAAGAACGCCGAGGTCCCCAGGAAGCCCAGCTTCCGGAAGCCGGCGGACAGCAGGTACAGCGACATCACCGGGCCGCCCGCGTTGGCGACCATGGTGGTGAAGCCCCCGAGGACGCCGTAGGAGCGGGCCTTCGCACGGCCGGCCCTCGTGGTGACCCCGTCCGGTTCCTCCCCGGCGTCGGCCGTGCGCCGCCGCCACACCGTCACCCCGGCCATCAGCAGCAGGATCGCTCCGATCGAGGTCCGTACGCTCCCGTCGTCCGCCCACATCAGGAACACGGTGCCGACGACGACGCCCGCCCCGACCGCCGGGAACAGCCGCCACAGCGTGGGCCAGTGGGCGTGCCGGCGGTAGACGAGGACGGCGAGTACGTCCCCGGCGATCAGGATGGGCAGCAGGACGCCGGTGGAGGCGCGGGCGGGCAGGACCGCGGCGAAGATCGCCAGGCTGACCGTGTTGGCCCCGCTGACGGCGGTCTTGGAGAAACCGACGAGCAGGGCGGCGAAGGCGAGCGCGGCGAATTCCCAGCCGCCCAGGTGCCAGTGGGTCATGGTGTTCATTGCGGGAACCGATGTTATGCCGGGGCACCGGGCCCGTGTAAGGACCGTCTCGCCTGACGACTCCCGGAGGATGCGCGGTCAGTGCCGCTCGACCAGCGGGTCAGTGCCGCTCGACCAGCACCGCGCTCCCCTGCCCCACACCCACGCACATCGTCGCCAGGCCGCGTTCGGCGCCGGTGCGGCGCATCCGGTGGAGGAGGGTGGTGAGGATGCGGGCGCCGGAGCAGCCCAGCGGGTGGCCCAGCGCGATCGCGCCGCCGCTGGGGTTGACCAGTTCGGGGTCGATGCCGAGCTGGTCCACGCAGGCAAGGGCCTGGGCGGCGAACGCCTCGTTGAACTCGGCCTCCTGGAGGTCGCCGATGGTCCAGCCGACGCGGGCGAGCGCCTTGCGCGTGGCGGGGACCGGGCCGATGCCCATGACGTCCGGGTGGACGCCCGCGGAGGCACCGGCGGTGTAGCGGCCGAGGGACTCAAGGCCCAGTTCGTTCAGGGCCTCCTCGCTGACCAGGATCAGGCCCGCCGCGCCGTCGTTCATTGGGGACGCGTTGCCCGCGGTCACCGAACCGCCGGCCCGGAAGACGGGCTTCAGCCGGGCCAGCTTCTCGGCCGAGGTGTCCTCACGGACGCACTCGTCGGTGTCGACGACCACCCCGTCCGGCCGGGTCACGGGGAGGAGTTCGTCGTCGAAGTGGCCGTTCTTTTGGGCGTCGGCGGCGCGCCGGTGACTGCGCAGGGCGAACTCGTCCTGGCGCTCCCGCGCGATGCCGTACCGGACGGCGACCTCCTCGGCCGTCTCCCCCATGGCCAGCAGTCCGTGCAGCTCCTTCATCGCGGGGTTGACCAGCCGCCAGCCCAGACGGGTGTCGGCGGTCTCCATGCGGTGCGGGAGGGCCTCGTCGGGGCGGGGCAGGACGAACGGGGCGCGGCTCATCGACTCGGAGCCACCCGCGATCACGATGTCGGCCTCGCCGGCCGCGATGGTGCGGGCGGCGGCGGTGACCGCCTCGAGCCCGGAGGCGCACAGCCGGTTGACCGTGGCACCGGGGACGGACTCGGGAAGCCCTGCGAGCAGGGCGGCCATGCGGGCGACGTTGCGGTTGTCCTCGCCGGCCTGGTTGGCGGCGCCCCAGTAGACGTCGTCGACTCGGGCCGGGTCCAGCGCGGGCACGTCGGCGACCAGGGCGCGGATCACGGCGGCGGCGAGGTCGTCGGGCCGGACCGTGGAAAGGGCGCCGCGCAGCTTGCCGATGGGGGTGCGGCGGGCGACGGCGAAGTGGACGGGACGCACGACAGGTCTCCTGACCCCGCGCCGGTCATGGTGCCGTGACCGGCGGTGACCGATGGTGCCTTGACCGGCGGGTCTCCTCGTGATGAGCACTGCTAGTTTTCGGACTATAGACCGGCGGCCGGCTCGCTGGGAAGATCCCCGCCGCGCCGGCCCCCGGGTTTGCGCCGGAGGGCCGCGGGCACCCGCGCGTTCACGGAGTGGTCGCGGAGCGCGGCCCGCGCGGGCGAGGGCCCGGAACTCCCGACAGCGGACCGGCCCCGGGCGTGGTGACCGGGACGGCGGCGGCGAGAACCAGCGCGGGGCCCGGCTCGGCGGGACCACGGACGAAACGAGAAGGAGGAGCGGCACTTCATGACCGTCGTAAGGAGCACCCTGCCCGACGAGGCCCGCCGGATATCCTGCGAGGCGCTCCAGGACACCCTGGTGGACCTGCTCGGGCTGTCACTGATCGGAAAGCAGGCGCACTGGAACGTCGTGGGTCCGCGGTTCCGTTCCGTCCACCTCCAGCTGGACGAGGTGGTGTCCGCCACGCGCACCCAGGCCGACACGGTGGCCGAGCGGGCCGCCGCGCTGGGCGTGCCGCCGGACGGCCGCCCGGAGACCATCGCCAAGGTCTTCTCGCTGCCCGCCCCGAAGGAGGGCTGGCTGCGCGACTCGGAGGCGGTGCAGGTGATGACGGAGGCGCTGGGCGCGGCGATCACGCGCCTGCGCGAGCGCATCGACGTCACCGAGAAGGCGGACCCGGTCACGCAGGACCTGCTGATCTCGATCACCGCGGAACTGGAGAAGCAGCGCTGGATGTTCGAGGCGGAGAACGCCCCCGGCGGGTCCTGACCGACCGCCCCGGCACCGAAGTACACGCAGGCAAGGGGCACATCATGAGCGACGCCCTCGAAAGGGACGCGCTGTGGGAGGACTTCCACCGCGTGGTGAACATGACCTCGGCGGAACTGGCGGCCTGGCTGCGGGTGAGCGACGCCGGCGAGACGAGCGAACCGCTGCCCGACCGGGCGGGTTCCGGGACCGGGCAACATGTCCTCGCCATCCTGCAGAAGCGCCGCACCGACCTCACCGAGAACGATCTGCGGGTGATGGAGGAGGTCGTGGACGCCGTCACCGAGCGGACGGACCCGGAGAACGAGCCCGTGGCCGAGGACACCGGCCTCCGGCACCGGTTGATGACCCTCGGCCACGACCCGCTCAAGGCCTGACCATGACCGGCCGGGACGAGGAGCGGACCGTGGTGCGGACCCTCGTCGACACGCACGGCGAGACGTACGCGGAAGAGGCCGGCATCCGGCTGCGCGACGCGCCGCAGCCGCTGTACCGGCTGCTGGTGCTGGCCCATCTGCTCAGTGCCCGCATCAAGGGGTCGATCGCCGTGGCCTCCGCCCGTGCGCTGCACGAGGCGGGGCTGCGCGACCCCCGTCGCATGGCCGGGGCCGACTGGCAGGAACGGGTGGACGCGCTCGGCCGCGGCGGCTACCGGCGCTACGACGAGCGCACCGCCACCCAACTGGGCGAGGCCGCCGAGTTGTTGACCGAGCGCTGGGGCGGTGATCTGCGCAGGCTCCGCGAGGAGGCGGACGGCGATGTGGGCGCACTGCGCCGTCTGCTGCGGGAGTTCCCGGGAATCGGTCCCACCGGTGCGGACATCTTCCTGCGCGAGGCCCAGCGCGTCTGGCCGGAGACAGCCCCGTACCTGGACGCGAAGGCCCTCCAGGGCGCGCGACGGCTGGACCTGCCGCAGGACCCGGAGCGCCTGGCCGGCCTGGCGGGGCGCACCGAACCCGCCGTGCTCGCGGCCGCGTTGGTGCGTGCCGCGACCGACAAGGAGGTGGCCGGGGAGGTGCGGAGCCGGGCCGCGTCCTGACGGCCCGGCAACCGTCCCTGCCCTCTCCCCCGTTCACGGGACAACGTGATCACCTCGGGGCACAATGACGGTGGTCCGACAGCGCCGTACGGGCAGGGGAGAGGGAGACGACGTGAACGAGAGCCGCACCCCGCCGAGCGGGTCGGCACGGCCGAACACCGGTGTGGCGCACCACGCGCGGGTGTGGAGCGCCGGCCAGGCCCGGGACATCGAGCGCCGGATCATGGCGGCGGCGCCGGAGTCCTGGAACGCGAACGCCACTCCCCCGAACACCGCCCGCGGTGCCGCCGGCATCGCACGCGAGTCCCTCGACGAACGTGCCGCGTCCGGTTCCAACCGTGTGGTGCCGCAGTACGGCGCGGTGGCCCTGAAGCCCTGACCGCTGAAAGTATGATCAAGCAATGTCTGACACGACCGAAACCACGCCGGGCTGGCTGACCTCCGACGATCTGGAGATGGCGCGGGCCCGGATGCCGATCCTGTACGTCGAGGCCGTCCCCGTGCGTGTCGACGACAGTGGTGAAGTCACCAGCGTCGGCCTGCTGCTGCGCATCGGGCCCGACGGAACGGTCAGCCGGACCCTGGTCTCCGGCCGGGTGCTCCATCACGAACGCGTCCGGGACGCCCTGCTGCGCCATCTGGAGAAGGATCTCGGTCCGGTCGCGCTGCCGCGCGTGCCGGCGTCGCTCCAGCCGTTCACGGTCGCCGAGTACTTCCCCACCCAGGGCGTCACCGCGTTCCACGATCCTCGTCAGCACGCGGTGTCGCTGGCGTACATCGTGCCGGTGACGGGTGACTGCCGGCCCCGGCAGGACGCGCTGGATCTGGTGTGGTTCAGCCCGCGGGAAGCCGTGTCGCCGGCGGTGCAGAGCGAGATGCCGGGCGGGCACGGGGTGCTGCTGAAGCAGGCGCTGGCGCACGCGGGCTGCGCGATCTGACGGACGGCGTCAGCGCTGTGGGTGGGTGAGGTTGCTGCCCGTCGACGGGTCGAAGACATGGGCCCTGCCCATGTCGACCCGGAGTTCGACGGCTGCGCCCTCACGGGCGCGGGTGGCGGCGTCCAGCCGGGCCACGATCTGCTGGGCCGTCCCGGCGCCGGTGTCGCGCAGGCCCGAGTCCATGGCCAGTTCCTCCAGCTCGGCGGTGGTCACCGGTCCGCCCTCGGCGCTGAAGTAGACGTACGCGTCGGAGCCCAGGGACTCCAGTACGTCCACGGTGGCGGTGACGAGGGGCCCTCCCGTGTCGCGGGCCAGGCTCGCGTCCTCGAAGGCCTCGGGGCGCAGGCCCAGGATGACCTCACGGGGGGCCTTGCGCTGCTCCAGCCCCTGGCGCGCGCGGTCGTCGAGCGGCAGGTCGCCCAACGGGGTGCGCAGGCCGGCCCCGGACAGGGAGGCGTTGAGGAAGTTCATCGCCGGGGAGCCGATGAAACCGGCGACGAACAGGTTGCGCGGCGTGTCGTAGAGCTCGGCCGGGGTGCCGATCTGCTGGACCAGGCCCTGGCGCATGACGACGACCCGGTCGCCGAGGGTCATCGCCTCGGTCTGGTCGTGGGTGACGTACACGGTGGTGGTGCCCAGGCGGCGTTGCAGCCGGGAGATCTGCGTGCGCATCTGCACCCGGAGCTTGGCGTCCAGGTTGGACAGCGGCTCGTCCATGAGGAAGGCCTTGGGGTCGCGGACGATCGCCCGTCCCATGGCCACCCGCTGGCGCTGGCCGCCGGAGAGGTTGGCGGGTTTGCGGTCCAGGAACTCGCTCAGGTCGAGCACCCGGGCGGCCTCCTCGACCTTGCTGTCGATGGTGGCCTTGTCCACCTTCGCCAGCTTCAGCGGGAAGCCCATGTTCTCCCGGACGCTCATGTGCGGGTAGAGGGCGTAGCTCTGGAACACCATGGCGACGTCGCGCTCCTTGGGGGCGAGGTCGTTGACGACCCGTCCGCCGATGCGCAGCGTGCCCTCGGTGATGTCCTCGAGGCCGGCGATCATGTTCAGGGTGGTCGACTTGCCACATCCCGAGGGGCCGACCAGGATCACGAACTCCCCGTCGGCGATGTCCAGGTCCACGTCCCGCACGGCGACGGAGCCATCGGGAAAGCGCTTGGTGACTCCCTCGAGGACGATCTCGGCCATGGCTGGTCTCTCCTTGCCTTCGTACTCATCCCTTGACCGCGCCGGAGGTGAGTCCGGCGACGATCCGCCGCTGGAAGAGCAGGACGAAGATGATGATCGGGACGGTGATCACCACGGCTGCGGCGGCGATCGACCCGGTGGGCTGCTGGAACTGTGAGCTGCCGGTGAAGAACGCGATCGCGGCGGGCACCGTGCGCGCGGACTCGGTGGAGGTCAGCGAGATCGCGAAGAGGAAGTCGTTCCAGCAGAAGATGAACACGAGGATGGCCGTGGTGAACACGCCCGGAGCGGCCAGCGGCACGATGACCAGCCGGAAGGCCTGCGCGGGAGTGGCCCCGTCCACCTTGGCCGCCTTCTCCAGGTCCCAGGGGATCTCCCGGAAGAACGCCGACAGGGTGTAGATCGCCAGCGGCAGCGAGAAGGTCATGTACGGGATGATCAGCCCGAGCCAGGTGTCGAAGATCCCGATGATCCGCTCGATCTCGAACAGCGGGGACACCAGGGAGATCGGCGGGAACATGGCGATGAGCAGCGACATGCCGATGAGGACCTGCTTGCCGGGGAACCGCAGCCGGGCCACCGCGTAGGCGGCCATGGTGCCGAGGGCCACCGCGATCAGGGTGGCGATCAGGGCGATACCGATCGAGTTGATCAGCGCCCGGGTGAACTCGGAGGTCGCGAAGATGCCCCGGTAGTTCTCGAAGGTCCAGTCCCGGGGGATGTAGTCGCCGTCGGTGAGGGTGCCCGGGTCCTTGAACGACAGTGCGGCGATCCACCACACCGGGAACAGGGCGTACAGCACCACGACGACGTTGACGACGGCCCACCGGGTCGCGTGTGTCCTGCCCGCGGCGGCCATCAGCGCTTCACCTCCGCGCCGGGTGCGGCGGCGCCGAACAGCTTGACGAAGGTGAAGGCGATGATCCCGACGCAGAGGAAGATCAGGACCGAGATCGCCGACCCGATGCCCAGGTTCAGCGCGGTGAACAGGTTGTCGTAGCCGAGGATGGAGAGGGATCCGGTGCCGTGGGCGCCCGAGGTCAGGACGTAGATGTTGTCGAAGATCCGGAAGGCGTCCAGGGTGCGGAAGAGCAGGGCGACCAGGATGGCCGGTTTCATCAGCGGCAGCATGACCTTGGTGAACCGCTGCCAGGGGGTGGCGCCGTCGACCATGGCGGCCTTCAGGGTCTCCTCCGGGACCAGGGCGAGGCCCGCCAGCAGGAGCAGCGCCATGAACGGGGTGGTCTTCCACACCTCCGCGAGGACGATCAGCCACAGCGCGGGCCACTGTTCGGTGAGCGGGGCCTCGCCGCTGGGCAACAGCTCGGCGAGGTAGCCGAGTTCGGGCGTCCAGGCGTACTGCCAGGAGAAGGCGGCGACGACGGTGACGATGCCGTACGGGATGAGCACCGCCGTGCGCACCGTGCCGCGCGCGAAGAGCGTGCGGTGCATCACCAGGGCGAGGCCCATGCCGAGGACGAGTTCGATGGCCACCGACACGACGGTGAGGAACAGCGTGACCCAGAAGGCGTCCCACCAGTACGGCGAGGACAGCACCGACCCGTAGTTGCTCAGCCCCACGAACTCGGCCCGCGCGGGGAAGCGCAGGTCGTAGCGCTGGAGCGACAGGTAGACCGCGTAGCCGATGGGATAGGCGGTCACGGCGGTCATGACCAGGACGGCCGGTGCGCACAGCAGCCAGCCGAGCCGGCGCTCCTGTCTGGCGCCGGCCGAGGGGGTCTTCCTCGTCCTCGTCCTGTCCTTCGCCGGCTCTGCCATGGTGCTCACGGGATCACACCCTCGGATCGCAGGGCCTGGTCGATCTGGTCCCCGATGGTGTCCACCGCGCTCTCGGGCTTGATCCCGGACGGCGGGGACAGGGTGTGGGAGACGGTGATCGACACGTTCTGGTAGGCGGGAGTGACCGGCCGCACGCTCGCCGACTCCAGGGAGCTCAGCACCTCCTTGGAGAAGGGGTACTCCTTCATGAACTGCGGGTCGTCGTACAGGGCGCGCAGGGTGGGCGGGAGTCCGCCCTCGAGTGCGGCAGTGAGCTGGTTCTCCCGGTCGCGCAGGCACAGGGCGGCCTCGAAGGCCAGGTCGGGGTGGCGGGAGTAGGCGCTGACGGCGAGGTCGATGCCGCCGATGGTGGGCCGGGCGGGCCGGTCGGCGTCGACGCGGGGGTAGGGCGCCCAGCGGAAGTCCTTGAACAGCTGCGGGTTGTTCGACCTCATCGACGGATAGACGAAGGGGTAGTTGATCTCGAAGGCCGCCACGCCCGACTCCATGGCCAGGCGGTTCTGGTCCTCCATCTGATTGGGCAGGGAGGGGTCGGCGGCCGGGGAGTTCGCGAGGTCGCGCATGATCGACGCGGCCCGCACGGCGGGCGGGCCGAGCGAGGGCTCGGTGGCGCTCGGGTTGAGGATGGTGCCGCCGGCGCTGTTGACCAGGGAGTTGAACCAGACGGTGAGGCCCTCGTACTGGGCGCCCTGGATCTCCACGTAGTGCGGTTCGCCCCGCCGGGCGAGGTCGCGGGACATCTCCAGCATCTCGGACCAGGTCTTCGGCGGGGTGGGCACCAGGTCCCTGCGGTACCACAGGAGCTGGACGTTGGTGTTGTACGGGACGGCGTACAGCTTGTCCTTCCAGGTGGCCGTCCGCAGGGGGACGCGGAGGGTGCCCTCGGTGGCCCGGCGTTTGTTCTCCCCGGTCCACTCCCGGATCCAGCGCGCCTCGGCGAACTCGGCGGCCCAGGTGACGTCCAGGCCCAGGATGTCGAGCGAGTCGTCCTCGGCGGCGAGCCTGCGCACCATCTGCTGGCGCTGACCGTCGGCGGCCCGGGGCAGCTTGTGGTAACTGATCCGGTAGCGGCCGCCGGACGCCCGGCTGCACCGGTCGGCGGCCTGCTGCAGGGCGCCGGAGTCGTCCGGGAAGTTGTACCAGTTGAGGGTGGGCCGGGAGGTGCCCTCGTCGCCTCCGCAGGCGGCGAGCGCCGATGCCAGCAGGGTCAGCGCGACCAGCGCCCGCGTCCGTCGCGGTCCTCCGGTACGCCCTCGCCTCGCGTGCACGCCCTCCACACCTCGCTTCCGGTTTCACGGCGCGGGTGTCGGGTCCCGCGGCGGAGCCTTCGGCGAACGTTAGGCAGCACTCAGGACGACATCAAGGACATTCAGGGGATATCACCCATGTGCACTCGGTGTCCGGGAAGGGAGGAGGCGCCGTCGGACCGGCACGGCGGCGCGAACCCCGCCGGGAATGACGAAAGGGCCGCTTCAGATGTCTCTGAAACGACCCTGACCTGCCACTCGGCAAGTCGGGACGACAGGATTTGAACCTGCGACCCCTTGACCCCCAGTCAAGTGCGCTACCAAGCTGCGCCACGTCCCGTTGCCCGTCTGACCTGGGGATTCCCCCGGCCGATCGCGCATGGAAACCATACCGCACTCGGGGCGGTGATCGCGCATCCGTTTACCGGCACCTGGCGCTTGACCTGAAGTTCGGTTGAGGTTGAACGATGGCCGTATGACGATCACCGAGGAACGCGCGGGCGCGTACGGGTTCACGGATCTGCCGGCCCTGATGGGGCTGATGACCGGTGACGAGAAGCACGGTCCCGCCGCGACATCGACGCTGGACGCGCTGTGGGTGCTGTACGACCGGGTGCTACGGGTCGGGCCGGAGCGGATGGACGACCCCGGGCGGGACCGCTTCCTGCTGTCCAAGGGGCACGGGCCCATGGCGTACTACGCCGTGCTGGCCGCCAAGGGCTTCCTGCCGCCCGACTGGCTGCCGGGGTTCGGCTCGTACGACTCTCCGCTCGGCCACCACCCGGACCGTGTACTGGTCCCCGGGGCGGAGATCGGCAGCGGTTCGCTGGGCCACGGGCTGCCGATCGCCGTCGGGACGGCGCTGGGCCTGCGCGCCCAGGGACTCGACGAGCCGCGGGTGTGGACGCTGGTCGGCGACGCCGAGCTGGACGAAGGCAGCAACCACGAGGCGATCGCCTTCGCCGGGCCGGCCGGTCTGGAGCGGCTGCACACCGTCGTCATCGACAACTCCTCCGCGTCGTACGCCCGGCCGGGCGGGATCACCGCGCGCTTCGAGGCCGCGGGCTGGTCCGCGCTCACGGTCGACGGCCGTGACCACGAGGCGCTGTACGCGGCGTTCACCGCGCCGCACCCGGGCCGGCCGCACGCGGTGGTGGCCCGGGTCGAGCCGAAGAACCCGTGAACCCCGCCTCGTTGCCGTCATTCGTTCTCAAGGAAAGGACAGATCTCCGTGGACACCATGCGTGAGCGTTTAGCCCCCGTCGTGACCCGGCTGCTCGACGAGGACCCGCGGGTCGCGGTGGTTCTCGCCGAGATCGGTGCGGACGGTTTCGGCGAGGCACTGCGCCGGCATCCGGACCGGGTCGTCAATGTGGGCATCCGGGAACAGCTGCTGGTCGGTGCGGCGGCCGGGATGGCGCTGACCGGGCTGCGGCCCGTCGTGCACACCTTCGCGAGCTTTCTCGTCGAGCGGCCGTTCGAGCAGGTCAAGCTGGACCTGGGACACCAGGACGTGGGGGCGGTGCTGGTGAGCGCCGCTGCCTCCTTCGACTGGCCGGCCGGCGGATACACGCACATGGCCCCGGGCGATGTGGCGCTGCTGGACACCCTGGACGGCTGGACCGTGCATGTGCCGGGGCATCCGGACGAGGCCGAGACACTGCTGCGGCGCGCGGTCGCCGCGGGCGACGACAAGGTGTACGTACGGCTGTCGTTGCAGTCCAACGCGCAGGGGCTGCCCGTGGGCGGGGAGCGGCTGCGTACCGTGCGCGAAGGACGCTCCGGGGTGGTGGTCGCCGTCGGACCGATGCTGGACGCCGTGCTCGACGCGACGGAGGGCCTGGACGTCACCGTGCTGTACGCCACGACCGTCCGGCCCTTCGACGCGGCCGGCCTGCGCCACGCCACCGGGGCGGCCGGGACGGACGTCGTGCTCGTGGAGCCGTATCTGGCGGGCACGTCGACGGCGGCGGCGAACGACGCGCTCGCCGATGTGCCGCACCGGGTGCTGGGGCTGGGCGTGGGCCGGGCCGAGCTGCGGCGGTACGGGCGGATCGACGAGCACATCGCGGCGCACGGACTGGACGCGGGGTCGCTTCGGGCCCGGATCGCGGGCTTCACCGGTGCGGGCGGGGCGGTGCCGGCGGGCGCCTGACGCGGCGGACCGGATCCTCCCGGGCGCGCGTCCCCGGGTAGGGCGCCGTAGTCGTAGGCGGCAGGCTGTGCCTGCGTGCGGACCAGGTCGCGCACCGCCGTGCGGCTCAGGCCACCACACGGGCTTCACGGAACAGCGCGAACTGCCTCGGCCGGCCGGGATCCGCTCCCCGTGATCGCCTCCGGCCGGCCCTTCCGCCGGTCCCGCGCACCGTCGCGGCCCCCGGGCCCTCTTTGGCCCCGGCGGCCACGCGCGGGGCGGGATCACACCACGGGGTACTGTGCCCGAGCGGTCCTCAGTCCGCGGACGGCAGTCCCAGCCGGGGGTGGGCCTCCAGGAGCTGTGACGGGGCCGCCTGGCGCCAGGAGTCCGCGAGGATGTCGCGCAGCTCGCCGTCGTCCTCCAGGGCGGCGAGGCGGACCCTGACCCAGGCGAACTGTGCCTCGTGGCCGGCGATCCAGAACTTCTCCGGTTCGGCGAGGGCCAGTTCGTCGCGCTCCTCCTTGGGACAGCGCACGGCGATGGAGGTCTCGTCCTCGGGCAGGGTGGCGAACATCTTGCCCGCGACCCGGAACGTGGGCATGCTCCAGGCGATCTTCTCCGTCGTGTCCGGCAGGGACAGGGCGATCCGTCGTACGTCTTCGGCATCCGGCATGGGGGGCACCGTAGCGTTCGGCACTGACATCGATCACCCGGCGGGCGGCACCGCGGCCGCCGCGAGGCGTTTGTAGTAGATCGTCGTCGGCCGCGGCACCCCGGCCGGGTCCCTCGCGTAGTCCGGGATGGCGCCGACGGGGGTCCAGCCGGAGGAACGGTAGAGGTGCTCCGCGGGGCTGCCGGTCTCGGTGTCCAGGTGCAGCAGGGTGATGCCCCGCGCGCCGGCCGCCTCCTCCGCGACGGCCAGCAGCGCCCGGCCGAGGCCCCGGCCGCGGGCCGTGCGGTGCACCATCAGCTTCACCAGTTCCGCACGGTGTGTGCTGTTGGGCTTGTCGGGCAGGGCGAGGCTCACGGTGCCGAGGACCCGTCCGGGCTCCTCGTACGCCACCCACGTCGTGAGCCGTCCGGCGGCCACGGCGGCGGACCGGTCCCGCCACCAGGCGGCCGCCTCCGCGTGGTCGAGCGGGCCGAGGAAGCCGACGGAGGCGCCCCCGTCCACGGTGTCGGTCAGGAGCTCGGCCAACTCCTCGGCGAGGCGCAGCAGTCGAGCGGCGTCCAGGGGGACGATGTTCACGGTCGCACCACCGCCAGTACGTAGCGGACGTCCCCGGGGCCGGGGCAGCGGAACCGGGTCGGGCCCCAGACGCGCAGGCGGAGGCAGTCGCCGTCGCCGAGGTGGTGCTCGGTGTCCCCGGCGGTCACCCGGAGCGCCCCGTCCAGGACCCAGATGTGCTGTTCCAGGCCGGGCACGGGCGGCCGGTCGTAGGCGAGGTCCGCGCCGGCGGTGAGCCGCCCCTCGACGAGTTCACCGCGCAGCCCGCCGTGCGGCGGCGAGACGGACCGGCGGACGAACCCGGAGGCCCGGTCCTGCCACACCGTCTGGTCGGCCGCGCGCACCACCGGCGCCGGTTCCGCCTCGATCTCGCTGAGCAGTTGGGACATGGTGCGGCCGTAGACCGCGCAGAGGCGGTTCAGCAGGGAGGCGGTGGGGCTGGTCTCGGCCCGTTCCGCGCGGGAGAGGGTGGACCGGCTGATACCGGTGCGTTCCGCCAGCTCTCCGAGGGACCAGCCGTGTGCGGTCCGGAGCTCCACCAGTCGCGAGCCGAGCCGGACGTCGACGGGGTCCGGGGACGGTACGGCCTCATCCTGTTTCATATCCGGGACGATATCCCGGATCCGGGACGTCCGGGGAGGGGTCGTCCTCCGCTTCCCCGGCCGCCGCGCGGAGCGCGTCCAGGACGGGACGGATCAGCGGGTGCTCCTCGGCGCCCCGGCGCACGGCGGCGAAGACCCGGCGGGTCGGCGCCACGCCGTCGACCGGGCGGACGACCACGCCCGTGAGATCCACGCCGCGCAGCGCCGACCGGGGCACCAGGGCGACGCCCACGTCCGCCGAGGCGAGGGCGACCACCGCGCGGAAGTCGTCCG
Organism: Streptomyces sp. NPDC086080; assembly: GCF_044540255.1. Classification (NCBI taxonomy): domain Bacteria; kingdom Bacillati; phylum Actinomycetota; class Actinomycetes; order Kitasatosporales; family Streptomycetaceae; genus Streptomyces; species Streptomyces sp. NPDC086080. The sequence goes on along the minus strand of NZ_JBITRU010000031.1, from coordinate 19,880 downwards.
AGGAGTGTTCGAGGCGGGGCTGGAACCCGGCGCCCTCGCAGGCGAGGACGACCACGTCGTGGCACGGATTGCCGGGGTACGGGCCGATCCAGGGGTCCTTGGCCAGCTCGGCGAGCGGCACCTCGGTGGTGCCGGCCAGGCGGTGGGTGACCGGGACGACCGCGTCGAAGGGTTCGGCGTACAGCGGTACGTGAGCCAGTCGCGGGTCGTCGGCGGGCGGCGCACCGCGGTACTCGACCGCCACCGCGACGTCGACCTGCCGGTCGAGGACCATCGGCAGACTGGCGTCGCCCTCGGCGTCCTGGACCCGGAGGCGGATACCCGGCGCCGAACCGGCGAGCAGGGCCACGGCGGGCGCGACGACCTGGGCGATGCCGGTGGCGAAGGCGGCGACCGTGACGGTGCCCGCCTCCCCCGAGCCGTAGGCGGCCAGCTCGGCCTCGGCCCGTTCCAGCTGGGCGAGTACGGCGTTGGTGTGGCCGAGCAGGATCTCGCCGGCGGGGGTGAGCCGTACGCCCTTGGCGCCGCGCTCGACGAGGCGGTGGCCGGTCTCCTGCTCCAGGGCGGCGAGTTGCTGGGAGACCGCCGAGGGGGTCAGGTACAGCGCGGCGGCCGCCGCCGTGACCGTGCGGTGGTCCGCCACCGCACGGAGGATGTGGAGCCGCCGCGCCTCGATCATGCAGGCGATTGTCTCAAATCGTTCGGTGTGCTCCGCTCAGCCGCCGAGCTCCGCCCGTGCCGCCACGAAGGCGTCCACCGCGCGGTTGACGTCGTCGGTGGAGTGCGCCGCGGACAGCTGGACGCGGATGCGGGCCTGTCCCTGCGGGACGACCGGGTAGGAGAAGCCGATCACGTACACCCCGCGCTCCAGCAGCAGCTCCGCCATGCGTCCCGCGCGGGACGCGTCGCCGATCATCACCGGGGCGATGGCGTGGTCGCCGGGGAGGATGTCGAATCCCTCCTCGGTCATCCGGCGGCGGAACAGGGCGGTGTTCTCCGCGAGCCGGACGCGCAGGTCGTCGGCCGACTCCAGCAGGTCCAGGACCTTCAGGGAGGCCGCCGCGATCACCGGGGCGAGGGTGTTGGAGAACAGATAGGGGCGGGAGCGCTGCCGGAGCAGGGCGACGATCTCCGCACGGGCGGCGACATACCCGCCGGAGGCGCCGCCGAGGGCCTTGCCGAGGGTGCCGGTGATGATGTCGACACGGTCCATGACGTCGTGCAACTCGGGCGTACCGCGTCCGCCGGGACCGACGAACCCGACGGCGTGCGAGTCGTCGACCATGACCATGGCGCCGTGCCGGTCGGCGAGGTCGCAGATCTCGTCCAGCGGGGCCACGTAGCCGTCCATGGAGAAGACGCCGTCGGTGACGACCAGCGTGCGGCGGGCGCCGCCCTCGGCGGCCTCCTTGAGCTGCCGCTCCAGGTCGGCCATGTCGCGGTTGGCGTAGCGGAAGCGGCGGGCCTTGGACAGCCGGATGCCGTCGATGATCGACGCGTGGTTCAGCGCGTCGGAGATCACCGCGTCCTCGGGGCCGAGCAGCGTCTCGAAGACACCGCCGTTGGCGTCGAAGCAGGAGGAGTAGAGGATCGTGTCCTCCTGGCCGAGGAACGCCGAGAGACGCGCCTCCAGCTCCTTGTGCACTTCCTGGGTGCCGCAGATGAAGCGGACGGACGCCATGCCGTAGCCCCAGCGGTCGAGGGCCTCGTGGGCGGCCGTGATCACTTCGGGGTGGTCGGCGAGACCGAGGTAGTTGTTGGCGCAGAAGTTGAGCACCTCGCCGGGGCGGCCGCCGGCGGTGACGTTCACGGTGGCGGACTGCGGGGTGCCGATGACGCGCTCGGGCTTGTGCAGTCCGGCGGCGCGGATCTCGTCGAGGGTGGTGCGCAGGTCGTCGCGCACGGAGTCGAACATCGGGAAGCTCCTAGAGAGGCAGATGACTTACGCGGTCCAGTCGAGGATGACCTTGCCGCCCTTGCCCGCGGCCGCCTCCTCGAAGGCGGTCTCGAAGTCGCGGTAGGAGTAGCGGCCGGTGATCACCGGGGCGAGGTCCAGACCGCCCTCCAGCAGGACGGACATGGCGTACCAGGTCTCGAACATCTCACGGCCGTAGATGCCCTTGATGGTGATCATCGAGGTGACGATCCTCGACCAGTCGACCGGGAACTCCTCGGCCGGCAGGCCGAGCATGGCGATCCGGCCCCCGTGCGTCATGTTGTCGATCATGTCGCGCATGGCTTCGGGGCGGCCGGACATCTCCAGGCCGATGTCGAATCCCTCGCGCAGTCCGAGGGTGTGCTGCCCTTCGGCGATGGTCGACTCCGCCACGTTCAGCGCCAGGGTCGCGCCGATCTTGCGGGCGAGTTCCAGGCGCTCCTCGCTGACATCGGTGATCACGACGTTGCGCGCGCCGGCGTGCCGTGCCACGGCGGCGGCCATCAGCCCGATCGGGCCGGCTCCGGTGATCAGGACGTCCTCGCCGACCAGCGGGAAGGACAGGGCGGTGTGCACGGCGTTGCCGAACGGATCGAAGATCGCGGCGACGTCGAGGTCGACGGGGACCCGGTGCACCCAGACGTTCGTGGCGGGGAGCACGACGTACTCGGCGAAGGCGCCGTCGCGTCCGACGCCGAGGCCGACCGTGGCCCGGCACAGGTGGCGGCGTCCGGCCAGACAGTTGCGGCACTTGCCGCACACCAGGTGGCCCTCACCGCTGACCCGGTCACCGCTCTTGATGTCGGTGACGTCCGGGCCGGTCTCCACGACCTCGCCCACGAACTCGTGCCCGAGGACCAGCGGGGTGCTGATCGTCTGCCGGGCCCAGCCGTCCCAGGACCGGATGTGCAGGTCGGTGCCGCAGATACCGGTGCGCAGCACCCTGATCAGCACGTCGCCGGGTCCGACGGCGGGCTCCGGCACGTCCGCGAGCCACAGCCCGGGTTCCGCCTTCTCCTTGACCAGCGCCTTCAACGCTACGGCTCCTGAGGGTGAGTCCCGGATCCGGGGCATGCCGAACAGGCCCGGGTCCGGGAAGAGGGGTGGAATGCACTGCAATCTGCCGTACAACACCCTCACCGGTCCATCGAGGATTTCTTAAGCCCGGCCACAGCTTTGCTTCACGCCGTCACCCCATCGGCGGCACGGAAGCCCTCCCGCCCCGCCCCGGCGGCGGTCCGCGGCCCTCACAGCGGCAGCCCGTCGTCCTCCCGGCGCTCGAGGCGCAGGACGAGCTCCGCGGCCTGTGCCTTGATGGCGGCGAGCCCCGGCCGGCCCCAGGCCCGCGGCCGGACGTCGGTCACCGAGACGGTGCCCAGCACCATGCCGGTGCGGTCGACGAGCGGCGCGCCCAGGTAGGAGCGGATGCCGAACTCGTCGACCACCGGGTTGCCCGCGAACCTCGGATAGTCGCCCACGTCCTCCAGGACCAGCGCCCTGCGCCGGGCCACCACATGCGGGCAGAAGCCGTGATCGCGGGGCAGCACCCGGCCCAGCAGGGCGCCGCTGCCGTCGCCGCGGACCGCCGGCGCGACGGCCGGGGTGTGCAGTCCCGCGAAGAACTGCCCGGCCTCACCGAGGAAGTTGACCATGGCGTACGGCGCGCCGGTGAGCTCCGCGAGACCGTACGCGAACACGTCCAGCGCGGGCTCGGGATGGTCGCCCAGCCCCAGTGCGCGCAGCCTGCGGACGCGCGCCGGGGCCTCCTTGTCCTCGGGGGTGAGCAGCAGACGACCGGCCGGACGGGGCGGGTCGTAGCTCATGGGCGGGCTCCCGGATGGTGGGCGAAGATCATGAACGGGCTCCGAGGTGTGCGGGGATCACATGTGGGCGCCGTACTCCGTCGCGGCGGCCGGGGCGTGGACGAGGAGGTGGCGGACGAGGGTCAGCAGGGTCTGGACACCGGAGGAGGAGATCCGGGCGTCGCAGCACACCACGGGGACCTCCGCGGGGAGGTCGAGTGCGGCACGCACCTCTCCGGGGTCGTAGCGGAAGCCTCCGTCGAACTCGTTGACGGCGACGATGAATCCGAGGCCGCGCTGCTCGAAGAAGTCGACCGCCGCGAAGCACTCCTCCAGGCGCCGGGTGTCCGCGAGGACGACCGCGCCGAGCGCGCCCTCGCAGAGTTCGTCCCACATGAACCAGAACCGTTCCTGGCCGGGCGTGCCGAAGAGGTACAGCACATGCTCCGCGTCGAGGGTGATGCGGCCGAAGTCCATGGCGACGGTCGTCTCGACCTTGTTCTCGATGCCGTCGAGGTTGTCGGTGGCGGCGCTGACCGTGGTGAGCAGTTCCTCGGTGCTGAGCGGTGCGATCTCGCTGACCGCGCCGACGAAGGTCGTCTTGCCCACACCGAAGCCGCCCGCCACCAGGATCTTGAGCGCGGTGGGGAACGGTTCTTCACCGCGGTCCGCGCCGCCGAACCGGTCAGAGCTGTCGTCGTAGTCCATCGAGCACTGCCTCCAGAAGGGCCCGGTCCGTCAGGTTGTGGTGGAACTCGGGTGGTTTGTCGGTCAGCGCCCCGCAGTCGACGAGGTCCGCCAGCAGCACCTTGGTGACGGCCACCGGCAGCCTGAGATGGGCGGAGACCTCGGCGACCGGGACCGGCGCCCGGCACAGGTCGAGGGCCAGCGCGTGCTCGGGGCCGAGGTAGCCGAGAGGGGTGGCGCCGGTGGCTCTCACCTGCGACAGCAGATCGAGCGCGACGGTGGGGCGGGTACGGCCGTTGCTGACCGTGAAGGGGCGCACCAGCCGGCCGGCCGCGTCGTCGAGCCACGGCCCGTCACCGGCCGCCGTCACGCTCAAGGCCTCATCGCCGGGGGTTGGCCGCCCGGCTGCCGGGGTGCGGTCATCAGATACGGCCGGACGGATTTGACCAGCATCGCCATCTCGTAGCCGAGCACCGCCGCGTCGGCCTCCCGGCCGGCCATCACGGCGAGGCAGGTGCCGGAGCCGGCGGTGGTGACGAACAGCAGCGTCGAGTCGAGCTCGACGACGACCTGGCGGACGTCCCCGCCGTCACCGAAGCGGACACCGGCACTGCGGCCGAGGGAGTACAGGCCGGAGGCCAGGGCGGCCATGTGGTCGGCGCTGTCCGGGTCGAGTCCGTGCACGGACTTCACCAGTCCGTCACAGGACAGCAGTACGGCACTGTGCGTATGCGGTACGCGTTGCACGAGGCCGCTCATCAGCCAGTCGAGGTCGGATACCTGGGCGGTCGGCGCGTCGCTCGCCATGGTGGATCGACTCCTTGGGGTACGAAGATCTGCGGGAGCGCTGGGGGTGGGCTGGGGGGCGGTCATCCGGCGGGCGCGCTCCCGTCCTGCCGGGCGGTGTGGTCGGTGCGGGGTGCGGCCACGGGCGTCCGCCGGCCGGCGGGCGGTTCCTGCTGGGACTCCGCGAGACCGATACCGCGCCGGAAGGCCGCCATCAGGCCGGGGTCGTGGGCGGCGACGTCCTCGGTGTCCTGGCGGGGTGCGGGGCCGTCGCGGAGCTGGGGGGCGATGTGCTCCTGGGCGCGCCGGCGGGGCAGATGGGGTCTGCCCATGGTGCCGCGCACCGTGGTGCCCCGGGGGGTGAGGGGGGCGGTCCCGTGGTCGGTGAGTGCGTCCCGGTCGCCGAGGTGGGCGCCGGGGACGGCCGCTGCCGGGGTGGGGCGCGCCGCACGGGCACCGCGCAGGGGCAGCGGCGGGGCGACCGTGCCGGCACCGTCGGAAGGGGCCGGGGTACGGGGGCCGGGCTGGAGCGCGGCCGGGGCGAACGGCTCCGCGGCGGGCCGCCCGGCGCCGTCGTCGTACGGGGTGGCCGGGGCCGTCTCCTCCACGGGGGCGGGCACGGCGGCCATGTGACGGGCCGTCGGGACGGGACCGGTGCCGCCGTCCCCCGGCCGCGCTGTCGCTGCCGCGCCCGCGTCCTGTCCCCCGGCCAGGGCACCGGGCTCGGTGCCGAGCAGTGCCTGGGGCACGACGAGTACGGCCTGGACCCCGCCGTAGATGTTGGCCTGGAGCCGCACATGGATGCCGTGGCGCTTGGCGAGCTGGGAGACCACGAACAGTCCGATGCGGCCGTCGGCCAGCAGACTGGCGACATGCACCTGGTCGGGGTCGGTGAGCAGCGCGTTCATCCGGTCCTGTTCGGTGCCGGGCATCCCGAGCCCGCGGTCCTCGACCTCGACGGCGAGCCCCGAGGTGACGAGACTGGCCCGCAGCAGCACCTGGGTGTGCGGGGCGGAGAACAGCGTGGCGTTCTCGACGAGTTCGGCGAGCAGGTGGATGACGTCGGCGACGGCGTGCCCCCGCAGTGTGCCGTCGATCGGGGGGACCAGCTTCACCCGCGAGTACTGCTCGACCTCGGCGATCGCCGAACGCAGCACCTCCGTCATGGAGACCGGACGGCTCCACTGCCGCCGGGACACGGCCCCGCCGAGCACGGCGAGGTTCTCGGCGTGGCGGCGGATGCGGGTGGCGAGGTGGTCGACGTGGAAGAGGCCCTTGAGCAGATCGGGGTCCTCCATCTCGTTCTCCAGCTCGTCGAGGATGGAGATCTCGCGGTGCACCAGGGACTGCAGACGCCGCGCGAGGTTGACGAACACCTCGAGCTTCTGTTCGCTGCCCGCCTGGCTGGAGAGCCGGGACGCCTGCACGACGGCGGTGACGGCTCCGTCGTGCGCACGGGTGAGGTCGGCGGCGAGGAGGTCGAACTCGTCGGTGTCCTCGGGTGGCTGCGCACGACGGGCCGGTGGGGGCGGGGCCTCGCCGTGGCGCAGCGCCTCGACGAGGGCGCGCAGATCGGCCTCGCGCCGGGCGGTGGCACGGCGCAGGGTACCGATCCGGTCGGCCACGGTGCGGGCGGCGCGGTCGGCGGCCACGGCGGCGATGACGATGCCGGCGCAGGTCACCGAGGTGGCGCCGCCGAGCACGGCCCACAGGGTGGTGCCCGGCCGGACTCCGGTGGAGCGGACGGTGAAGAGCACGGCGGCGCAGGCGCTGAGCGCCACCGCGACCGGCGGCAGCACCGCGAGGCGCAGCAACTGGTGCCGTATGTGCGTCTCGGGCAGCGCGGGAGCGGACCGCACGGGGGGCCGGCCGTGCCGTCCGCCCTCGCGCCGGTCCGGCCGGGCGGCCGGACCGGTCCTGCGGGCCCGGGAACTTCCGGGGCCCGGGGCCCCACGGTCCTGGTCGCCGCGCTTATGGTCGCGCCGGTTCTGATCGCCCCGGTTCTGATCGCCCCGGTTCTGGTCGCCCCGGTTCTGGTCGCCCCGGTTCTGGTCGCCCCGGTTCTGGTCGCCCCGGTTCTGGCCGCCCCGGTTCTGGCCGCCGCGGGCCACGAGCGTGCCGCCGAGGGGCACCGGTGGGTGGACGGTCCCGCGCCCTCCATCCGGCTCCGGCGCGCCGGCCGGGCCCGGGACGCCGGCTGCCGGGCCCGGGTGCGGGTGTCCCTCGCCCCGTCGACTCCCTCGTCCGCCTTGTGGCTGCACGTACCGGTCCCCGCTCCCTGATCCCGACTCGTCGACGCGGCCTCTCGACATGAACGCGCCCTGCGGTGTGAGCCGTCACGCCTCTCGACCGACACTCACCGTAGTCGCCACCGCATCATGTGCGGTGGGCAGTTGACAAACTCGTGCGGGCAGCATCGCGCTCTGGTATGACGCGTCGTACGACAGACCGATAACCGTTCAGCACAACGGGTCGGGAATGAACAGTGGACGATCGATGCTGGTCACAAGTGGTCATGACGAGTCCGCGAGGACGAGCGGACCCGCGGCACACCCCCACGCCGACCCGCCGCCCCGCCGCCGGGGGCCGACGGGCCGAGGCCTCCCTGGCCGCCGTCGGCACCCTCATCACTCCGGCCAGAACATTACTCTGCGTAGATAAATATCCGGGAGGCCGGCGGGATGCCACCGCGCACGGTGTTCAGTCAGTGGTCGCCGCTGGTCCGCATGGTGGGACCACAAGCGAGTTCTCCGCAGGCCAGGAGGGCGGTGGCCCTGCCGCTCGGCGGGGTCGGCCTGCGGCTGGCGCGGCGCGGCGGCGGGTTCCGCCCGGTGAAGGCAGCCGGAGCATGACGCCGCTGTCCGCGGACCGCCGCCGGAGCACCGCGGCCGGCCGGGCACCGGGCGCGGGCTCGCCACGTCCGTCACCGTGCGCCCCCGACGCCGCGCCCGGCTTTCGATGGACGAGCTGGTGGTACGGGCGGCCCTGGAGGACGAGCCACGGCACATCCGCCATGCCGCCATGGTCGATCCGGCGATGTCGTCCACCCTGCGCGTCGAGCAGATCTGGCAACTGTGCGACGAGATGGTCCTGGCCCACGCCGAACAGCTCCAGCCGGGCCTGCGCACCACGCTCGGCACCTGAGCGCGGCAGGGGGCCGCCGGCAGCTCCGGCGGCCGCCGGTCCCGGCGTCGTCCTGGCCGGCCTGCGGGTGCGGGAACGCCTTGGTCCCGGCCCGGCCAAGCTCGACCCGGCCCGCCGGATGGGAGAACAGGCTGCCGCCGACGCTCATCGCGACATGGACCGTGTAGGTGCCCGCCGGGACCTCGGAGAGGTCGACGCCCGTCGGCTCCAGTGAGGTGAAGAACCCGTATCCGTACGAGCCGAAGTCGCCCGGGCTCACGTGAGGGCGCACCTTCTCGGTCCGCTGTACGGGCTGCAGGTCGAAGGTGTGAGCGCCGTCCGGGCCCTGCAGTGTCAGGTAGTACTTGGCGTGGTTCTTGGTGTCCGCGTTACGGCCGGGGAGGAAGAAGACGCCGTACACCCGCAGATGGTGATCGTTCATGACGAACCGCTTCACCGAGAAGATGGAGCCGCCGGGACCACCGTCCACGAGGCTGCGCTTGATCACCGGGACGCGCTTCTTGTCGCCCTTGAGGACGACCTCGAAGCCATCGGAGGCGCCTCGGCGGTCGATCGCGTTGAAGGTGACGAGGGGGACCTCCGGTCGATGTCCTCGCTGTCGCTCGTCACCCGGGCGAACGCGTCGTACACCCCTTCGGGCAGGGAGTCGAACAGTTCCTTCGCGTCGCAGGCGAAGCCGCCGTCCGCGTAGGAGACGAAGTGCTTCTCGAAGTACTTGAGGTAGAGCTGGTCCACCGGCACGGTGTCGGCGTCTGCCACCCAGGCCTCACCGTCGCGCACCAGGACGAGCTGCTTGGTCTCGCGCGGCCCGTCGTTCCCGGACTCCTCCGGGGCGGCGGCGCCGGGCAGGAAGGCGTGACCCGTCAGCCGGGCCACCTCGCTGGTGAGGTTGACGCCGGTCAGGACAGCCGCCGCGGTGTCCCGCGTGCGGAGCTCCGCCAGATACGCGGACGCGGCGGGCTCGTCCACGTCGTTGGAGCCGACCTGGACCTCGCCCCATCGCGGAGTGGTGCCCTCGGTCAGCGCGTAGATGATGCTCAGGATCATGGAAAGGCCCTGCCGCATCACCTCCTCATGCTTGACGAACGCGGGGGACTGCACCGTGGCCCGCACCCCGCTGCTGCAGTGCCGCGTGCGGTGGCAGCCGCGCACCCTGGTGGTCTGGGACAACCGCAGCGTGCAGCACCACGCCGTGTGGGACTACTTCCCCCTCACGCGGCTCGGCCGCCGCATCGCCGTCGAGGGCACCCCCTGCACCGCTGATCCGTTCCGCGCACATCAACGATCCCCTGGGGACAGGAGGGCGGTACCGCATGACTTCCACGACCGACGGCGCGGCGGAGTTCCTGACCGCGCTGAGGTCACCGGACGCCGAGCCCAGGTCCGGGTCCGGGTCCGGGTCCGGGTCCGGGTCCGGGTCCGGGTCCGGGTCCGGGTCCGGGTCCGGGTCCGGGTCCGGGTCCGGGTCCGGCCCGGCACCTCCCGTAGGGCTGTGGCCTGTGGCGACCGCCCTCCACGACGAGTTGCCGGCCGACGCCCGCGACGGCTGGGCCCTTCGTCTCTACGCGCTGCTCAAGGAGCGGTACGAGGAGGACACCGTCTCCGGTCCGTCCGTGGGCTCCGGCCTGTCGGTGGTCCACGACTGGCACCGCCACACGGTCCTGCCCCTCGTCGCCGAGACGGTGCCCGGCGCGGAGGCGGTGCCGTTCTCCGCACTCGCCCGTCTGCATACCGGGGCGGCCGCGGGGCGTCCGGCCGCCCCGGACATGTGGCGGACCGCGCTGCATCCGGTCCTGCTCCACCTCCACGCCGCCGCGTACGACCGGACGGCCGTCTACGCGGAGGGCCACGCGGGGGCCTGCGACCATGCGCTGTCCCAGGGCCGGTCCCCGGCCGAGGCCGACGCCTACGGCCACGAGTACGCCGAGCTGAGCTGCACCGCCAACGCGCGCGCCTTCGCCGAGGCGCACGCGCTGGCCCTGAGCGACGCGCTGGCGCTCGCGTACGCCGCCGACGACCCCGGGGCCTACGCGGACACCTTCCCCGGTTCCCACGTACGGGCGGTGGTCCGTGCCTGTGAACAGGCCGGGCCGCACGCACCGGCCGCCGGGAACCCGGCCACGCGCCTGTCCGAGGGGTTCCTCACGGCGCTGGCCGGCGCGCGACCGCCCCGGAGCCGGTGATCGCGCGGTCGCCGAGGCCCTGAAGTCGTCGGCGGGGGGCGGGCTGCGCGCCTCGCGCTGCCGCAGGGCGTGGGCCGGCGCCCCCGGGGGCCACGCAGCCCGAAGCGCTCGCGGCAAGCGGGCACCGGGGCCGATGTCGGCCACCACCTCCACCGCCCTCGGGGCCTGGTCGACCCGCCGCCCGCGGCGTCAGCGAGCAGCACGGGGCATCCGCCACCAAGCGTACGGCCGTCTCTTCTCGAGTGACGCCCGGCAGATGGACCCGACACCTGCGGGCATCCAGGTCCGCACGCACTGCGACCCGAGACGCGTGATGCTGCCACGTGGCGGGGCAGGTCCGGACGTGCGAGGTTGAAACAACTGCCGCGGGCCCGGCTTCACGCCCTCGATGCTCGCTCACGATCGTTCGACCTGGAGTACGGACATGAAATTCGGGATCACCGTGACGCTCGACGCCTCGTTCACGGAAACGGTGGAGCGGGTGCGCGAGGCGCCGGCCGGGCAGGGCTTCGGCGTCCTGACGGGGATCGATGCGCGGGCCACGATGAGGAACTGACACCGGAAGCCGGTACCGGGCGTGAACCGCCGCACCCTCACCCATTCACCTGCACTCGCACCCGTACCCGCACCCGCACCCGCACCCGCACCACCCCGACGCATACCCCCATTGGCTGCATGCGAAGGGCGGGGTCCCCCCAGGAGCACCACTGTGAAGTTCCTCCGCAAGACCACCACGCCCGGAACCTCCTCCGTTTCAGCCGGTACCGCGAGGCCGGGACCGCTCGGGCGCCTCGGCGTCTGGTCGGTACGGCACTTCAAGACCGTGCTGGTCGGGTGGCTGGTGATCGTCGGTGTGCTGGGCGCCTTCGCCCCGCAGGTCAACAGCGCCCTGTCGGGGGCCGGATGGCAGGCCGACGGCTCGGACTCGGTCAAGGTCCGCGAGATCGCCGAGGAGCACTTCGATGGCAACGCCTCCTCCGCGCTGCAGATCGTGATCAGCGCCGACCAGCCCGTCACCGACCCGGACGTCCGAGTCGTCATCGACCGGGCGAGCGACCTGGCGGCGGCGGACTCACGGATCTCCACGGTGATTCCGCCACAGCCGGGCGCCACGATCAGCGCGGACGGCCGCACCGCCATCGTCCTGGCCGGGGCGGGCGCGGATCCGAACGAGATGGTGCGGGCCGCCGACGACCTCAAGGAACCGCTTCATGAGCTGTCGGGCGACGGAATCGAGGTGAACGCGACCGGCGCGTCGGTGCTGTGGAGCGACTTCAACAAGGCCAACCACGACGCGATGCTGAAGTCGGAGCTGCTGTCCTGGCCGGTCACCCTGGCCATCCTCGTCCTCGCCTTCGGCTCCCTCGTGGCCGCCGGACTGCCGCTCCTCCTCACCCTCGCCGGGCTGGCCGCGTCGGCCGGGTCCCTGGTGCTGATCAGCCATCTGGTCCCGGTGTCGATCTGGGCCATGAACTTCGCGATGATGTTCGCGCTCGCCCTCGGCATCGACTACGCCCTGTTCCTCGTGGTCCGCTTCCGCGGCGCCCGCGTCGGGCGCTCCCTGAGCATGCGCGAGGCGGTCGCCGAGACCATGGACACCGCCGGCAAGGCCGTCCTGCTCTCCGGTGCGACGGTCCTGGTCAGCCTCTCCGCCGTCATGCTCGTGCCGTCCCCGGCGTTCCGCTCCATGGCCGGCGGCATCATGCTCGCCGTCGCGTTCATCCTGGCCGCCACCCTCACCCTGCTGCCGGCCGTCCTCGGCAAGCTCGGCCACCGGATCGACGCTCTCGGCCTGCCCTGGGCGCACTCCGGTGAGCACCGCTCCCCGCGTTTCGCCGCCTGGGGCGAACGCCTGTGGAAGCACCCCTTCAGGTACGGGGCGCTCGCACTGGTGGCCCTGCTGGCCCTGGCGGCGCCGGTCATCGGGCTGCGGACCGCCATGCCCTCGATCACCGTCCTCCCCTCCGACGCCAGCGCCCGCGCCGGCTACACCGTCGTCCAGGACGCCTTCGGCGACGGCGCCCCCGGGACCCTGCAGATCATCACCGCGACCGACAGCGCCGCCACCGTCACCGAACAGGTCAAGGCCACCGACGGCATCGCCGGGGTGATGCCGGCCCAACAGGCCGCCGACGGCTCCGGCTGGTCGATGATCCAGGCCGTACCCACGGTCGGCCCCTCCGATCCCGACCTGGGCACCACCGTGGACGCGCTGCGCGCCGAACTGCCCGACGACACCTTCGTCGGCGGTGCGGCCGTGGAGAACCTCGACCTGCAGCACCTCCTCAGCGACAAGACCCCGCTGGTCATCGGCGTGGTCCTGGCCCTCGGATTCGTCCTGCTGCTCATCGCCCTGCAGGCCCCGCTGATCTCCCTCCTCGGCACCGTCGCCAGCCTGTTGTCCACCGGCGCCGCCTTCGGCGTGGCCCGCCTGATCTTCCAGGACGGCCATGGCGCGGACCTGCTCGGCTTCACCTCGCAGGGGTTCCTCGACGGCTGGGCCCCGGTGTTCTTCTTCGCGATGATCTTCGCCATCGCCATGGACTACACCGTCTTCCTGCTGGCCTCCGCCAAGGAGCACTACGAACGAAGCGGCGACCCCAGGGAAGCCATGACCGGCGCCCTCGCCCACTCCGGCCGGGTGATCTTCGCCGCGGCCGGCGTCATGGTCGCCGTGTTCTTCACCTTCGCCCTGTCCGGCCCGCTGCCGCCCAAGGAGATGGGTATCGTCCTCGGCGTCGCCGTCCTCCTGGACGCCGCCCTGGTCCGCCTCGTCCTGCTCCCGGTGCTGCTGCGCCTGTCCGGACACGCCGCCTGGTACACGCCGGCATGGCTGCGCCGCGTCCTGCCGAACATCACCTTCTCGCATGACTGACCCCACCCGGACTCCCCTCCCCGGCGGCGCTCGTCGCGTCGCTGGTTCTGATCGATGCGTTCGGATGGTTGCTCGCGGCCTGCCCGGGCTCCGTCCGGGCCCGGGCGCGGCTGCCGTTGCGAGAAGGGCTCGCGCCCGGGGCCCGTCAGCGTCCGTCCACGGGCTTCAGGGGTGAGGTCACCTGCCTCGTCCGGTGGTGCGGTGCCGACCGCGCTGGGGCAGCCCGGCGGCGGCCCAGGCCGTCATGCCGCCCCTGACATCGACGACATCGGCACCCCGTGCGGCGAGGACCTTCGCGGCGCGGCGGGAGCGGTTCCCGGAGCGGCAGATGGTGATGAGCGGGCGGCCGGCCGCCTTCCGGGGCAGTGGTGTGTCCGGCGTGAGCCGGGAGAGCGGGAGATGCACGGCGTCACCGGCGTGCCCCGCGTCCCACTCGGGCCTCTCCCGCACGTCTATGAGTACGGCCTCGCCCGCGCTGACACGGCGGTGGGCTTCGGCGGCGGTGATGCGGGCGGGGCCGCGGCGGAAGAGGAACATGTCGTGGTTCTCCTGTCTGTTGCCTGTTGTGCGCTGCGTGCTGTGAGTGCGTGTCGTGTGTGCAGTGCCCCGGTATCCGCGGGGGCGGCGGAGGTGCGCCGTGGCGAGGCGCGGGCCCCGGCGACGTTCAAACCGTGGCGCTCGGATCTCCGGCGGAACATCACGCCCGGGAGCGGATCCGTACGACGGTCGACCACGCCACGCGAGGGTGCGCTGAAATCAAGGGCTGGACCTCGCCGCACAGGGCGGAAGCGCGGGGATCCCATGGCGGCCGCGTCGCGCGGCGGCCGATCCGCGGGCCGCGCGGGAAGCCCCGGTCACCCGGGCGCCCCGGTCACCGCGTGCGCTCGGCGAGCTGCCGGCGCACCTCGCCCATGTCCGTCTCACGGACCTTCGTGATCAGCTCCTCCAGCGCCGCCTCGGGGAGAGCGCCCGCCCGGGCATGCAGGACGACGCCGTCGCGCACCGCCATCAGGGTGGGGATCGAGGAGATCGCGAACGCGGCCGCCAGTTCCTCCTCGGCCTGCGTGTCCACCTTGCCGAACACGATGTCCGGGTGACGCTCGGAGACCCGCTCGAAGACCGGGCCGAACATCCGGCACGGGCCGCACCACTCAGCCCAGAAGTCGAGCAGCACGATGCCGCCGTCCCGGATGGTCGCGTCGAAGGTGTCGCGGGTCAGTTCCACTGTGGCCATGCTCATCTCCAGGAATCGACAATACCCCTACGGGTATAGGAACAGCGGCGAGGGCTCCTTGGTTCCCGCACGTCCTGCGCTTCACGAGGCCGCCGACGCGACCGGCACCCGGCCGAGGATATACCCGTAGGGGTATTTGACAGCCGAGCTCAGGGCGCTCTACCTTCCTCACCAATATACCCACCGGGGTATTGAGAGGCGGGTGCGCCCGACCGCACGCGCGTACCGCGCGGATCACGCACCCGGCGGGGGATTCCAGCGCGCTCGCTCCGTCCCGACGGGCACGCGACCGGGCCCCACCCGCCGGACGCGCCCCCAGGGAATGGACGCCGGCTTCGCGGCAGGCGGCACCCGAGCGAGGGGCGCGTGGATCACAGGCCGACCGCGGACCTCCCCCGGCACCGCATGCCGCCCTACCGGTGAGCCGCCGCACGACACCTCCGGCCGTATACCCCTCGGGGTATTTGACAAGGGGCGCACCCGCCTCTTACCGTCGACGGCGTAATACCCACGGGGGTATCTGGAGGTGGATTCACCGATGGCTCGCGAAGTGGGCCTTGAGTTCTTCGCCGCCGCCCGCAGCATCGCCACCCGGCGGTCGACACGGCGGGAGCCGGAGGAGTACGGGGCCGGGCACGTGCCCGGTGCACGGCCCGCTCCACCGGCCGCGGCGCCGCCGCACCTGCCGAAGAGGCGGGAAGTGATCCGCGCTCGCGGCAAACTCCGCCGGCGGGCCGCGGACCGGCTCACCGAAGCCGGACTGGACGCCCTTTCCGTCACCGGCGACACCCGGGGCCGGGCCGGCGCCGGCCGCCCGGTCGCGACCGGGCCCACCTCCGGGTCGGCCTGACCCTCCCCTCGCATCCGCCCGCCCCATAGGGGCATCTTTCGACCTCTTGAATACCCCCACCGGTATCCAAGTCACGTTATGGAGGCTCTTCGATGTTCTTCAGCCAGTACTACCTCGACTGCCTCTCCCAGGCGTCCTACATGATCGCCGACGAGACCACCGGTCAGGCCGTGGTCGTGGACCCCCGTCGGGACATATCCGAGTACGTCGCCGAGGCCGAGGCCCGCGGTTTCACCATCGTCGGCGTGATCAACACGCACTTCCACGCGGACTTCATCGCCGGCCACCTGGAGATGGCCGCCCACACCGGCGCCTGGATCGGCTACGGCCGCCGTGCCGAGACGGAGTACCCGATCCGCAAGCTGGCCGACGGGGAGATCATCAGCCTCGGCGACGTGACCCTGGAGATCATGGAGACGCCCGGTCACACCCCGGAGTCGATCAGCGTGCTGGTCTACGAGCGGGGCGAGGACACCGTCCCGTACGGCGTACTCACCGGCGACGCCCTCTTCATCGGAGACGTCGGCCGCCCGGACCTGCTCGCCTCCATCGGCGTGACCGCCGACGAGCTCGGCGCCATGCTCTACGACAGCGTCCAGAACAAGCTGATGGGCCTGCCGGACGAGGTCCGGGTCTTCCCCGCGCACGGCGCCGGGTCCGCCTGCGGCAAGAACCTCTCGACGGAGAAGCAGTCCACCATCGGCCAGCAGCGGACGACCAACTACGCCTGCGCGCCCATGACGCAGGAGGACTTCGTGGCGATCGTGACCGCCGGCCAGTCCGCCGCCCCCGGCTACTTCGTCTACGACGCGATCCTCAACCGCAGCGAGCGCCCGCTGTACGACCCGGCTGCCACCATCCGGCCCCTGAACGTCGGGGACTTCGGCAGCCTGCGTGCGGCCGGTGCGGTGGTCGTGGACGCCCGCGACCCGCAGGAGTTCGCCGCCGGACACCTGCGCGGCGCGGTGAACGTCCCGGCCGACGGCCGGTTCGCCGAGCAGGCCGGCACCGTCCTGCCCACCGACGCCGACCTCCTGGTCATCGCGCCCGAGAACCGCGAGGAGGAGATCGTCACCCGCCTGGCCCGGATCGGCTTCGACCGCGTGGCCGGATACCTGCGCTCCCCCGGTGACGCCCTGACCGCCCTGGCCGACGAGGTCACCCCGGCCAGCCGTCTGACCGCCGCCCAGGTCCGTGACGCCCTGGCGGGCGACAACCCGCCGGTCATCGTCGACGTCCGCAACTGCGGCGAGCGCGGCGAGCACGGCTTCATCGACGGAGCGCTGCACATCGCACTCGGCGAGCTGCCGCGCCGCCTGGACGAGATCCCCCGCGACCGGCCCCTGGTCCTGCACTGCGCGGGTGGCCACCGCTCCTCGATCGCCGCGAGCCTGCTGCGCCACCACGGCTTCACGGATGTCTCCGACATCCTCGGCGGCTACACCGCCTGGGCCCTGGCGAACACCCCCGCCACGGTCTGATCCGGCTGACGAAGGCCGCCAGCGCGTCCGCATCGGGGCCCTCGATGCCTCGACGGGCCCCGCACGGGCGCGCTGGTCCCTCCCTGCCCCGATATCCACACCTCCCCCGCATGTGCGTGCGGGGTCGCCTCACCACGACGGAGTTCTCATGACGACCGACGCCTCCCGCACCGCCGGCCTCACCCCCGCCGCCCTCCAGCACCTGATCAAGGACGACCGCGGTCCGCGCGTGCTCGACGTGCGGACCCCGGGCGAGTTCCGGACCGCCCATATACCCGGCTCCTACAACGTTCCGCTGGACACCCTGCGCGAACACCGCACCGAACTCCTCACCCACCTCGACGAGAACGTCGTCCTTGTCTGTCGCTCCGGCGCCCGCGCCGCTCAGGCCGAACAGGCCCTCGCCGAGGCCGGCCTGCCCAACCTGCGGGTCCTGGACGGCGGCATGATGGCCTGGGAGGCCTCCGGGGCTCCCGTCAACCGGGGCGAGGCCCGCTGGGAGCTGGAGCGCCAGGTCCGTCTGATCGCCGGTTCGATCGTGCTCATCACCGGCGTCGTGGGCGTGTTCGTGCCCGGAGCGCACCTGGTCGGCACCGCGGTCGGCGCCGGGCTGACCTTCGCCGCACTCAGCAACACCTGCGCGATGGGCATGATGCTGGCCAAGCTGCCCTACAACCGCGGCCCGCGCACCGACATCCGTACCGTCATCGCCTCCCTGCGGGACCGCTCGTGATCACCCTCGTCCTCGCGGCGTCCGTCCTGATCGGTGTCAGCCTGGGCATCCTGGGCGGCGGCGGATCCATCCTCACCGTGCCGATCCTGGTCTACCTGGCCGGAATGGACAGCAAAGAGGCCATCGCCACCTCGCTGTTCGTCGTCGGCGTCACCAGCCTGGTCGGGCTCGTCCCGCACGCCCGTGCGGGACGGGTACGGTGGCGCACCGGTCTGATCTTCGGCGCGGTCAGCATGGTCGGCGCCTACGGCGGCGGACGCCTCGCCGAGTACGTACCCGGCACCGTCCTCCTCATCGCCTTCGCGCTCATGATGCTCGCCACCGCCGCGGCCATGCTCCGCAAGTCCCGCAAGCCGAAGCCGGTCAAGCCCGCCCACACCGAGCTCCCCGTCAAGCTCGTCGTCGCCGAGGGACTCGTCGTCGGCGCGGTCACCGGTCTGGTCGGCTCCGGCGGTGGATTCCTCGTCGTCCCCGCCCTCGCCCTGCTCGGCGGACTGCCCATGAGCGTCGCCGTCGGAACCTCACTCCTGGTCATCGCCATGAAGTCGTTCTCCGGACTCGCCGGCCACCTCGCCGGCGTGACGATCGACTGGAACCTCGCACTGATGGTGACCGGCGCGGCCGTCGTCGGCAGCCTCATCGGCAGCCGCTTCGCCGGACGCATCCCCCAGGACACCCTGCGCAAGGCGTTCGGCTGGTTCGTCGTCGTCATGGGCGTCTTCGTCCTCAGCCAGCAACTGCCGGGCACCGTCTGGGCCAGCCCTCTGACCTGGATCGGCGCCGGAGTGACCGCGGCAGCGGCCGTGACCTGGGCCACCGTGCGGAGGCGACGCAGGCCACGGCCTCCCTTCATCGCACCCCAGGTAGGCTCCCGGGAACCACGCGTCCACACCTGAGCCCTATACCCCAAGGGGTATCCTGTTCGCAAGAGCCGGCACGAAGGAGGAACCCGGTGAAGGTAGAAGAAGAAGCGGCGACCGCGGTCCTCAACCGGCTGCGCCGCGCGCAGGGCCAACTCGCGGGCGTCATCGCCATGATCGAGGCCGGCCGTGACTGCGAGGACGTCGTCACCCAGCTCGCCGCCGTCTCCCGCGCCCTCGACCGGGCCGGCTTCAAGATCGTGGCCAGCGGAATGCGCCAGTGCCTCTCCGAACGGGAGGAAGGCGCACCTCCCATGACCGAGCAGCAACTCGAGAAGTTGTTCCTCACTCTGGCCTGACCCACGACCACGGCCCGTCGACGGTTCCCCGCCGGCGGGCCGAACCCTTTCCCGCCCGGTCCTCCCTGCCCCGCCGTCCCGCGCAGGACACGCGGTGCCGGCGCGTGACGCCTCGGGTGCGCCGGGATCCACGGGCCCGGGTCCCGCCGCGCCATCCCGCGCAGCGGGGGAATCTCATCCTGTCAGGAGCCCGAGGCCAGGCATCGTGTCACGCTTGCCCCTGCACGTAGAGTCCCGGATTCATGGCGTACTTGAAGATGTCGGACAGTTCATGGAAAAGATCGCTGGAGCCGTTGCCCACCCACCAGAAGCGTTCCGGTACGGCACCTTTCGTGTCGATCATGAAGATGCCCTGCGTGACATCCACATCGACCGAGACAGGCATCAACCTGACACTGTCCGGTAGTCCGACGTCGGCAGCCGTTTCCATGTCCTCGATCAGTTCACAGAATTCCTGAGCCCGTCGGAACTCACCCGTGGCCTCCCTCCAGTCCCGGCAGCCGAGGATCGGCATGTGGAAGCAGAAGTTCTCCATGCCGTCACTCTGCAACAGGAAACCGCGGTACTCAGGAGTGAGCTGGTGCCCCGAATGAATCTCCAGCGCGTGGATCTCCTCCCCTGTGGCCGGAGGATGCAGCTTGGGTGCGGGGGACATTGCCGGGTCGGTGTCCATCGCGTACTCGCGCATGCGACGTTCCACAAGTTCGCTGATCCAATCGAGCATTGGCCCTTCCTTCGCCACGACAGCCTGCGCGTCATCAGGGTCGGCTGATCTCACATATTCCGTAGGAGCCTCGGGATACCGATCCCGAAACCACGCTCCATGGTGTAGGTGTTCGGATCCCTGTGCACTCCCACGGCCCCGGCGTAGTGCCGTGATGTCCGCTTTCGTGCCGGTCGGTCAGATGCCGTAGGCGGCGAAGGCATCGTTGTGGCGGTGGAGGTCGCGG
>NZ_JBITRU010000030.1:46593-124529 GCF_044540255.1 Streptomyces sp. NPDC086080 | reverse complement strand
GCTGGTCAGACTGACCCACCCAGGGGCTGGGGGCAGCACTGCAGGCTGCCCCCGGCCCCCACCAGGAAGATCACGATCTACGACTGGAGTATTAGGAAGCTCTCGGCTGGGCAGCGGAAAGCTGCGCCCCATCCGGAAGCAGACCCGTAATCAGGCGCCAGAGTTCCTTGGCCGATGTTCGTCGAACCCGCAGGTCGCTGCTCGCCTCCACCTGACCGTCACTGACCGGCTCAGCCGGCAGTTCGCGCAGCCAGTAGCCCTCAAGGCCACAGTCCCAGACTGACAGCGCCGCTACGGAGAGCCCGCCCGGACTTCGTTCCTCCCCCGATCCCTGCCAAACCACAGTAATGCGCCACATGCAGTTCAGCTGAGCAAGAATCTCAGAGAGTCGTAGGGGAGTGCCGGTCGCCTCTGCCACAGCCTCCGGCTCCTCGAACTCCCCGGCTTCCATGCGCTCGATGACCTGGTCGAACAAGCCCATGGTGGACGTGATCACCTCGCTGCCGTTGGCCTCATCGGTGAAGTCCCGGTGCAGGTCCACCATCCTGGCCAGAGACCACACCAGGGTCTCGGGCTCCGCGGGCACGTACTCCGACTCCGTCGCACCAGGCCACGCCTCGTGAATGAAGATGAACTCGTCACCAATGACGGCCCCGTTACTGGTGACACCCTGCGGACCGGTGACTTCCACGCGCGCGATGACACGCGGCGCCATCAGCGTGGAAACGAGTGGATAGAGGTCGGCGACGATCTTGTCGTCACCGTCAAGCAGCCCTGCTTCCCGCAACTCGACCCGCGACTGCGACAGTTCCTCCGGCAGCTGGTTCTCTTCGACGAGGAATCCCAGCACACCGATATGAGCATCGGACAACCGCAGCCGACGTCGCGCCGCATCCAAGGAAGGCATTCTGTTGTGTCCTCCAGAAATCAGAGAAAATTGCACCGGTTCAGAAAGCGCCCCGGTATCGACACCAGTGCTCCGGGCATAGATAGATTGCGCGTGTACACGGCCTCCAGCACTACAGCGAGGCTGATGTCGAGGGCATCCGCCGCGCCCGAGCAGGCCCCGGACAACGTCTGCGGGTTGTTCCAACCGGAGCGCCTCATGCGTACGCGTGCGCCTTCACGAGCCAGTTCATGGCTACGCTTACCACCGACCTGGACGTAAGTGTAGGAGCGCCCCACGACATCAATGCGAAGAGCTCGCCCCAGACGGCCCGGTCGGTAGACGTTCCGGGAAAGGTCCGCTGGGCCCCAGTCAACCCGTAGTTCCCCTCTGGCCAGGAGGGGGCGCCGCAGGTACCGCAGCCCGAGATAGGTGACAAGTGGGAAGCTTTCACCGCTGACCGCCACCTCGCAGTACTCAGACGGGTAGTCACTGTGCTCCGTGGGAAAGGCCAACTCGATACGTCCGAGGCCCTCCACCTGGCCGAACCACGAGAAGACCTCGCCCCGGCGCCCGCGAGTGGACGACGCACGCTGAAGCTCGAAGGACACTCCGCTCATTCGCTCAACCCCTTCCTTGCCTTCAGCCGGTTCGATCACACCTATACCTTATGACCACCGAACGGCCGACCCGCATGCCACGAAAGCCGACATAAGGGAATTCGGGAGCTATCTCTGTTCTTTTCGAATCGGCCGCCGGACACAGCAAGGCTAATTTGATTGCAGTGTCGTCGGGCTACGGTGCCTACGTGGTGGGCCTGCATCAGTCGGGGAGATTTCGCTCCGCAACCGTGGAACGGAACCGACTCTCGTATGCTTCAGCGGCGATCCCGTGCGTCAACTCACGTGACGTCGCCGGAAATATCAGCGAACGGGGAGGATGTCGGCCGTGGGGCCTACAGATGCGGACAGCGGTGCCGAGTTGAAGAAGCGGGCCGAGCGGTTGCGGGAGTGTGCGCGTGAGGCGCGGACGCTGGCGCGCAGCTTGGGGACGTATCTCGATGGCGTGGTGAAGAAGGCCGCTCCGCGCACCGGCTCCCGGGCTGGGGACGACAAGGGCGCCATCTGGCAGGGGCCCTTCGCCGACGACTGCACGGCGCGGCTCCAGCAGAGGCAGCGCACGCTCAACGGCATGGGCGGTGCCCTGCTGGCCGACGCCACCCGCTGGGAGAACCAGGCGGACGAACTGGAGCGGCAGGCAAAGGAGAAGGACAAGGCCAAGGCTGGGACGGGCGGCAGCTGATGGGGTTCCGGGGATTCGACGCCGTCAAGCTCACCGCTCTCGCGAACGATCTGGACACGCTCGCCGGCAACGCGGGCAAGCTGCACAGCCAGTTGGCTGCCCTGCTCACCACCGCTCAGCAGAACCTGCCGTCGGGGCAGACCGCTTCCCGCGATCCCGAGTTGCAGGCCCTTGTCGGGGATCTGGTTCCCCTGCCGTCGTTCTTCGGCGGGCGCCGCGGGCTGCCGGGCTCGCTCACCGGCGAGCTGGGTGACATGCAGTCGTCGATGAAGCGCCGCATCAAGCAGTTGGAGGGAGTGCAGGAGCTGGCGCGCAACGGCTATCCCGTCGCCGACGGCAGCGTTTTCCTCGACGAGACGGCCCCCGACGCCAAGAAGATAGACGAGGCCCTGCGCAACCTTCGCGCGCTCGACGGCAAGGACTTCGGCACCAACGGCAACCGCGACGACCTGGAGAAGGTCTCCGGCGAACTCGACGGGCTGACGGCTGCCGAGATCGACGCCCTCATCTCCAAGGCGTCCCCGAAGGACCTCGCCTTCTACAACGAACTCCTCACCGACACGGGCGACTCCGGCTGGAACCCGTTCGACGAGAACGGCCTGCCCGAGGACCGGCGCAGGAACACGCTCAGCCTGATGCTGTCGAAGATCGACCCGCAGAACGTGCCCAAGTTCCAGGCGGCGTTCCCCGGTATGCAGCCGACGTTCACCAACACCGACGCCTACGAACAGGGCGGCAACAACCAGAACGGGATGACCAACAACGGCATCCACTGGGCGCCGCCCGGCGACCCGCTGTTCGTCAACGGCGTCTCCTCCGACGACGTCAACCAGAACCAGTTCGGTGACTGTTGGTACGTGGCCTCACTGGCCGGACTGGCGCAGAAGAACCCCCGGTTCATCCAGGAGGGCATCAAGGAGAACCCG
Organism: Streptomyces sp. NPDC086080; assembly: GCF_044540255.1. Taxonomy (NCBI): domain Bacteria; kingdom Bacillati; phylum Actinomycetota; class Actinomycetes; order Kitasatosporales; family Streptomycetaceae; genus Streptomyces; species Streptomyces sp. NPDC086080. The sequence continues at coordinate 121,415 of NZ_JBITRU010000030.1, read as the reverse complement.
AACGGCACGGTCAGCGTGCGTGTCTGGGACAAGGAGGGCAACCACCAGTGGGTCACCGTGACCGCCGACCTGCCCACCGACCAGAACGGCAACCCGATCAGCACCTACGGCAACGGCGAGTCCTGGCCCGCGTACTACGAGAAGGCCTTCGCGATGGTCTACTCGGAGGACGGCGACAACGAGCGGGGCTACGGCGGCATCGAGGGCGACGACCCGAAGAAGGCCGCTCCCTATCTCACCGGCCGGGAGGGCGAGGACCTGAGGACCGGCGGTTTCCTCGGCATCGGGGAACACGACGACAAGGACCTGGGCTCCCTGAAGAAGGCCTTCGAGTCCGGTCAGGTCGTCACCGTCTCCACCCCTGCCGACGAGAGCCTGGACAAGAACCACCCCAAGGAGTGGGGCAGCACCTACCACAGCAACCACGCTTACTACGTCCGTGGCTTCACCGACGACGGCAAGGTCATCCTCGGCAATCCCTGGGGTACGTCCGGCTATCCGCCGATCACCGTGACGCAGGAGCAGTTCAACCAGTACTTCCAGGCGCCGGAGGCCTTCGATGTCCCGTGACGGCACGCAGGTGAAATATCCGTTCGAGTTCGACGGCCGCTGGGTGCTTCGCTACCACATCCCGTACACCGTCGTGCACGACGGCCTCACCCACCGGATCGTCGCGACGATCTTCGCTCAGCCCTCCGTGCACGGCCGCATCCAGGTCAACCGAGAGGGGCAGTTCATCGCCGAGTACGACGAACTGGTCGCCGGGAGCACGGTGGAGATCACCGGGGACACGTGGCGGGTGACAGAGGTCGAGTACCGGACCCATATCGTCCTGGAACGTGTTCCCGAGGAGACCGAGGAGGATTCCGGTGCTCAGGCCGGTGAGTAGGTACCGCAGGACCGCAGGCACCGTTCTGGCCCTGCTCGCGCTGGCCGGCTGCGGATCGTCGGCGACCGGAGGCGGCGGCGGAGGGAAGCCGACGACAACCCTTGGAACCACACAGGCGGCATCCGAGGACAAGGGCCCGGTGTGTGTGGGTGAGGCGCCGGAGGACGGCGTGCACGTGCTCCGGGGCGGTGGTTTCCAGCTGCCGGGCGGCGGAGGCGTGCAGTACGAGGACGCCGCGGCCGACGGCACCACGCGCACGGCGACGCTCCGCGACGGCGCCGGATACAGCTCCGGCCAGCGGCAGTGGACCGTCGGCACCGGGGCGGACGTCACCGTCTCCGGCCACACCTACACCGTCCGGCAGATCTGCTCCTACCGCGTCGTCCTCGAACCGAAGGCCGCCGAGGACAAGGCCACGCTGTCGGCGCGCCCCAAGTCCATGGAGTCGGCGGGCGGACCCGCGGACGCTCCCCTGTGCTTCACCACCAACCAGGACGTCCGGGCCACCGCTGCAGCCGGTTTCCCGTCCGAGGGAGCTGAGTTGTCCCTCGTCGCCAACGGCGGAGTCCAGCGCTTCCCCACAGGCCTGTCCATTACCGTCTCCTACGTCGACACCGGCACCGGCACTGCCGGCATCGCGGCGAACTGCGCGGCCATCCCGGTCGCGTCGTACAAGGACGTACGCGTCGGCGATCCGGTGGAGTTCGCGGGTGTCCTGTTCAAGGTCTCGGCCCTGACGGAGAGGGCTGTGACGATCACCCGCTCGCATGCGTAGCCCGGCCTGGACCAATGCGCCGGTCCGCCCCACCACAGCCATGGAGATCACTGGTGTTCGGCAAGAACGACAACACCCCCGAGCCGCCCGTTCCCACCGTCCCCTGGGCCGATGCCTGGGAGTTCGGCATCAGTGATGAGGAGCGTCCGGTCACCCCGCACCGGAAGCAGGCGGTGATGGGCCCTCGGGCCTTCAGAGTGGCACAGGGCCGCGGTGCCCAACGCGTCCTCGCGCCGTGTGCCTTCTTCCCTCCATCATCCCGTCCGAAGGCCGCGGAGAAGGGCTTGTACATGGACCCCGAGGGCCATCAACTGCTCTGCTCGGTCGGCGAACCGGAGCATGTGAACGGCATGCGCCACTACCGGGTGCATGACGCCCACGGCGAACCTATTGGGACTATTCGGCGCATATCACCCCTCAAGCATGCACTGAAACCGACATGGCGTATCGACCAGCCGGGGCGCCCGGAAATCACCAGCAGTGCCGAGTGGGCCGAAGGCGGACGCAAGGAGGTCGTACAACGCGGCGCCGGAAAGTTGCTGCTGGGCGTCGTCCAGGCGGTCGCCGACATGGGTGCGGAGGGAGGTGATCAGCCCTCGAAATCCCGTGTCCTCGAATGGCGGTCCGGCAAGGAACTGGTGATGACGTCGGACCATGACGCCAGGTATCTGATCAGGGCGGACTGGCTGGACCGGCGCCTCGTCTTCGCCTACGGCCTGTTGCGCAACGGTTGATCACGGGCACGACACAACCAGCGGACAAGAAGCGCCGGAAGGGTGACCACACACGCCGCCGGACAGGAAGGGGGATGGTCCATGGGTTTCAGGAACGTGAATCCGGATGACCTGGATCAACTCGCCAAGTTGCTCGACGGACGCGGAGGCGTCCAGGACAGAGCGGACGAGGCTTTCACGAGGGCGTCCAGGCTTGGCGTCGGCAGCAAACTGGCCTCGCTCAAGCCTCTGCGCGGCTGGTCCGGAGACACCGCTTCCGACCTGCGCAAGCGAAGTGTGATCGCCCGGCTTGAAAGCGGTGACCCGCATGCCGGGCTGTTGTGGGCCGGGTTCAGCGCAAAGGAGATAGAGAAGTACAGGGCAGCGGATCTCGAGCCGGACGCCCTCCTCCTGGCCAACTCGGTTGCGGCCAGCGGTGACCCAAAAGCCTACGAATTCAGGCGTAAGCCCGATGAATCGCTGAGCGAATGGGTGGAGCGGCTTCAGGCGCACGCCATCACACGCATACCCGGCCTGCAACCACACGAAGAGACGGTCGCCAGCATGATCGGGCTCTTCGGCGACTGGGCTGGTGTCACCGCGGCCACAGCCGTCGTCACAGTCCACGGTGCCTCGCTCACGAAAGTATTGGTGGGCAACTCCATGAAAGCCGGGGCACTGCGGACATGGAAGACCCGCCTGGGCGTGGCCCTCCGAGGATCGGACAGCGGGCTCATACGGTCCGCCGGCAACGGTCTCATCAAGTGGACGCCAAAGATACGCTCTTTGAGTGCTCCGGGCAGTTGGCTGCCGGGACAACTGGGGGCCCTCTTCGGGCGCAGCACGGCATACCAGAACCTGTCCCGTATTCCGCTCACGAGCGGAATACGGGGGGACCTGCTGGGCGAGGGCTACAACTGGGTGCGCTCCACCCCCCTGATGAGCACGCTTCGCGCCAACGGAGTTATCGATTTCCTGGTCGGTTCCGACGAACTGGCCAAGAAATATGGTGGTTTCACGCACTCGGGGCAGCCCGTGGCACGTGCCGGAAACGCGAGTCTGATCAAGGTCTTCACCAAGGCCGCCAACCAGCAACGGTTCGCTCATTCCCTGGCTCAGATCGTTCCGGACGCCGCTGGGGGGTCCAGTGCGCTGCGCACCGGTCTGGGCGCCGCCGCCAAGACCGCCGGGTTCCTGCGCGGTGCCGGAATCGTTGGTGGGGTTTTCTCTACTGGCTACAGCGCGGCCAACGTCATTTCCCAGGGTAATCCGGTCGACGCGTTCAAAAGGAGGGGCGCCGGATATGTGGCGGACGTCGCCGAGGTCGGTTTCAATGCCTCCCTGACAGCAGCCATGGTCGCGCCCAACCCGGTGACCATAGGCCTTGCCGTGGGAACGGGCCTCATCTACGGCGGTGCCAAAGTGGTCGAGCACTGGGACGACATCGAGAGGAAGGCGGGAGAGGCCAAGAAGTGGGTGGGTGACAAGGTCGGAGACCTGGGCAAGAGCATCGCCAAGTCAAAGGCGAATCCAATGAACTGGTTCTGACCTCACGCCTGTTCGGCAGCATGTTCTTGACCGGTCCGAGTCCGGCGGTCGACTGACGCAGTCTATGGTCACTCGCTCTCGATCAGCATCTCCTCGCGGTTCGGCAGCAGGTCCGTGATCTTCTCCCAGACCTCCGCCGAGTGGGACCGCACGAGGGCCAAGGGGCTGTCGGGGCCGACCTGACCTGGCATGATCGGTTCTTCTGGTTGCTCACGTATCCAATAGCCTGCAGGGCCACAGTCCCAGACGGCGAGTGCACGGATCATGGTGGAGCGTTCGCCGTCGTGCTCACCGTCCCAGGCGGTGGTGATGCGCCAGGTCGCGTTCAAAGAGGTGACCAACTCGGTGAACTGATCGAGTGCCGCGCCCTTGAGCACGGGGTCGGCCTCAGCGAGCGCCTTGCGGACCGTCATGCGGGCGGTGTCATCGTCCCGACCATGTCCTTCCAGAGCGACGAAAGCAGCATCGAGCGCCGCCATCGTCGTATCGACGCGTGCTTCCGGAGTCCCCTCCTCGGGCTTCTCGCCCCGATGCAGATTGACCTTTCTGGCCAGCTCCCAGACGAGGGTGTTGGCCTCGACGGCAACGTACTCGGACTCCTCCTCGCCCGGCCAGGCGTCGTGCGAATACACCGCGCCCTGACCCACGACGACGCCGTTGTTCACCGGCCCCTGTTCTCCCGTGATCTCCACCTGAATCACGACCAGCGGGTTCGCAAGGGCATCGAGCAAGCCGCGCAGCATCGGCGCCAGCTCCCCCTCCTCTCCCACCAGACCAATGCGCTGGAGCTCCACGAGGGTCTCCCATAGCTCATCAGGTGGTGTTTCGCCGTCCAGCAGATGCGCGAACACGGCGATGTGCCGGTCGGCCAACCGAAAGCGGGCGCGTGAGCTGTCATGCGAGGGCACTGGTCGGTTTCCTCCTGTCAACGGCGGCGACGCCGGCTAGTTCTTCTTGTCCTGCAGGTCCTTGGCATCCTGCGTGCACTTCTGTACCTCTTCCCGCAAGGCCTTGGCGACCGTCCCGCACTTCGTCTGCCAGGTCCTGAGTTGGCCGCGCACATCGTCCGCGTTGGGTTCTGACCAGCTCTTCATTCCGGTGGTGCTGTGGTTCTTGGCGTTGTCGACGATCGAGTCGATGTGATCGGCCAACGAACGCAACTCACCGGCACGCTGGTTGAGTTCCTGAATGTCGGGTTTTCCCATGGCAGCCTCCCCCGCTGTCTCGACGGCCAGGATACGACCGCATCAGCCAGACTTCCCCCTGTCCCCAGCCGCACGGTCCGCACCGCACGAACCCGCGTTGCCCGCCGGAAGACCAGGGTGTTTGAGAAGTGATCTCGTGTCCGGATTCGTCATGCAAGGCCGGGGGCGGTGAGGGGCCGTAGGTGGTCTCGCGCGGTGCGGCGGAGGGCGGCGCGATGTTGGTGTGGCCGTCCTGGCGGTTGACGCCGATGGCGAGGTTGCGCAGGCCGGCAATGACGCGGGGCAGTTGGCGGCTGCGGGTCTTCGAGGCGTCATCGTGGAAAGTGAGGTCCCGGACGTGGTGGAGCTGGTTCTCGATGTGGCAGTGGCCGCGGGTCGAGGCGAAAGGTTCGCTGCCGGTGGCCGCGCCGGGCGGGCAGGCTCGTGACCAGGTCATCCGCTCGATCGTCAGCTTGCCGGTGCCCAGGTCCTTTCTCCAGCAAACAACTTGGAGGGCTTGCCGAGCGTGCGGGTGGTCGAGGTGGATGAAGGCGGCCGTCTTGAGGCCGCGGATCTCGTCGCGGTGGTGGCCGCGTCCGCATTCGTAGTGGTCCAGGCGGATGTCGCGCCAGGGCAGGCGACGGACCTTCTCGTGCAGTCCAGGGTGGTTGCGTTTGACCGCCGCGAGGTAGTGGGCTCCGCGTCCGTGCAGGTAGGTAGCGTAGTCAGGGGCGTGGTGGGCGTCCGCGGTGAGGACGGCGCCGGTCAGGTCGATGCCGTCCAGAAGCGGAGCGGAGGCCGGGCCCCTGACGGAGGCGGCGGTACGGCTCACCCGCGCGGGCGCGTAGGGCTTGGGACCGTCGGTCCGGTCGGAAGGACCGGCGTCAGGTGCTGTTGTGGTACGACCGGGCCTCCGCCGGGGTCACCTTCTCGGGCTCGTTTCGGAGGGCGGCGTCGACCAGCGGCAGCAGTTTGTCGACCTGCTCACCCAGCTTCTTGTGGCGGCCCTGCAGTTCCCGGTGCCAGGCACGGGCGTTCTTCCCCACCCAGACCTTGTCGCCGCCGATGTCCTCGGTCGGCCCCTTCAGCGCCTTCCTCAGGCGCTCGACCTCTTGTGCGAGATCGCGGCGGAGCTTCTCCAGGTCCGCCTTCCTCGGATTGACCACTGTGGGCTGTGCGTCCGCCACGAGTGTTCCCGTCCATTTCCGCAGTCTCGGCGTTGTCCGATCAGGCCGCTGTGATCTGTTTCCTCCTCTCGAGCAGGATGCGCCGCCGTATCGCTCCGAAGACCGCGCCCGCCAGGAAGAGGAGGAACAGCAACAACGTGACCAGCATGGGCGCCGTCATGGTCGGCGGATTCCTCACCCAGTCCGTCGTCAGCACGCGCGCCGGGTCCCGAGGGTCGTACGTCACCGATACGACACCACCGGGTTCCAGACCTTCGGGGCGCATACCGCCCCAGTCATGGAGCGAGGTCTCCCTCTTTCCCTCGGCATCGCTGAACTTCACTTTCACGTTACCCGGATTGCCGTACTTGTCCTTGGGCGAGGCAGTGACCTCGGCCCAGACAGAGACACCTCGAGAGCGGAGGTCGCTCACCAGAGACTCCGAGGGGAGCAGGAAGACAAGAAACATTCCACCGGTCAGCAACGACATCGCGGCCAGAGCAAGGACGACTCGCCACGGCGGCACGGGCGGCTGTTCCCTGAGGAAGCGCCTTCTGCGCCACTCCGCCTCGTGCGCAACCCGCTCAGCGGACTTCGGCGGCGGAGTCCAGTCCGCGCGGCGTTTCTTTTTCTTCTTCCCCATGAGGATCGGCCCCTACGAGCATCAAAACCGCGTCGCCATCGTCGGTCCCGGCGGCTACTCCTGTTTGCCCTGCCTGCCCTGCAGGTCCTTGGCATCCTGAGCGCACCGCTGCGCCTCGTCGCGCAGGGCTTTGGCGACGGTGCCGCACTTGGTCTGCCAGCCCTTCAACTTTCCGCGGACCTCGTCCGCGTTGGGGCCCGCCCAGGACTTCATACCGGTCGTGCTGTGATTCTTGGCCGTGTCGACCAGTGAGTCGATGTCGTCGGCCAGTGAACGCAACTGGCCGGCGCGCTGGTTCAGTTCCTGAATCTCCGGTTGTGCCACAGCAGCCTCCCCCACAGTCCTGACGGTCAGCATACGGTCGCACCCTCCCGGCGCCGAACCACGCCCGGATCGAACGGCCCTGTCCCGACGCACACGAGTTGTTCACCTTGTCGTCTCAACCCGCCCTGGCCGGGCGGGAACTGGCTGTGGTGCGATAGCGTCCACTGTTGCAAACGGACAGTCCGCTTGTTCCTGATGACACGGGGAGGATCGCCATGGATCGCGGTGCAGATCTCACACGGCTCCGGGAGTTGTCGAAGACCTATGCGCGCAAGGCGCACGACCTGCAGCTCCTGATCAAGGACCTTCAGACGGCCACGGCAGACAGCACTGGCTACTGGAAGGGTCCCAAGGCCGACCGGTTCCGGGACGACTGGCGCGACGTGAAGCCGACCTTCGAGAAGTGGGTCGACACGCTGAACGAGGCCAGCAAGTCCGCGAACACGAGCGCCGACAACATCGAGCGCGCCACCTGATTCCTCGGCGCATCACGCGGAGTGCAGCCGGCCGGGGCGCCGGGACCACCACCCTCAGGGTGGGTCCCTGCGCCCCGGCGGCGTTTGCGCCTACGCGGAATCCAATTCCGCGACTCGACTATTGATATTACCTTCCGACTTTAATTTCGCTGCCGGAATTGCCTCTTGGTCTCAGCACCTCATAATCTGGGCCAATGGCCTCCGTCGGCATGCCCGAGAGCAGTCCCGAATACCTCGTCCTGCCCACCATGGACAGCCCCCCGCATGACGGCAGCACCATCGAGGTGGCCCTCTTACCCGTCACCGGCGCCGACGGCCGGGAACAACTGGCCGCACTCGCGTTCACCTCGGTTTCGCTGCTGGTCGAGGCGATGGGGGAGGAACAGCCGTGGGCCGTGCTGCCCGCCGGTGAAGTTCCCGGGGCACTGGCAGGTTCGGGCGCGAAATCGGTCCTGGTCGATCCCCGGCCTGGCGTCGGCGCACACCAGGAAGCATCCAATGGTTGACCCGAACTTCTCCGGAATCAATCCGGAGAATTTACTGAGGACCATCAAGGACCTGGAATCCGGCAGCAAGTCGCTGCACGGAGCGAGCACCGCATACCTTTCCCGGTTCCACAAATTCGGACTGGATACAGCGCACCTGTCGGAGATCGCGAGGATCGCCGGCTGGGTGGACGACGAACTCCCCATACTGCGCCGGAGACAAGGGCTCGCCGCGGCCATGGAACTGGACCAGGGAAGCGCGGGGCGCAAGGGCGAGCCCTTGGTTCGGGTACGGGAGCCCGTCGCGACCGTTGGCAAGGCGCGGGCGAACGGCAGGAAGCTCGCCGAGGAGACCGCAGAGGCGGCGGACCTCGACCGGGGCCGGGCCGGTGCGGAATTCCACCGGATCGCGGCCGAGCTGGCGCGGCACAAGGGAGACCCGGACTTCGCCTCGGCGTTCTACGCGAAGCTCGATCCGGAGTTGCTGAAGGTGCTGCCGGTGACCGTTGCCGCCACCGAGGCGCCCACGGCGGAGGCCGACGTCAGGGTGTTCGGCTCCGCGTTCACCACCGCGACCCAGGCCGTCGCCCCCGCCGCCGGATTCAGCAGGGCGGCCGCCCTTTTCCACGGTGACTTCGGCAAGGACGAGCCCACCGCGGTGTTCAGCAGGGCGCTCATGCAGGGTGACGACCCCGATCTCTGGGCCCTCGCGTGGAAGCACACGGTGATCGCGGCGAAGAAGCTCGGTGATCCGGCGGACACGTGGTCGGACACAGCAGGGGTGCTGGCCTCCGTCATCGGCATGCAGGCGAAGTACGCCGGCCACTTCTGGGAGCGGTCGCAGAAGTTCTCGGACGAGGCGAGTCGGCTGTACCAGCGGCGCGTCAACAGCATGTCCGCGGAGGAGCGGCGCAAGTTCAAGAAGGAAACGAGGCGGGCGGCGCGAGCAGCCAGGCAGTCCGCTGTCGAGGCTGAGCGGATTCTCACCAAGTACGGTATGGGCTCGTTCTCCCGGTTGCTGGAGGCTTCCTTCGCGGAAGGCGGCAGTTGGCTGATCGGCAAGGTACCCGGCCTCCGGCCACCCAGCTCGGCGACTCTCTTCGGCCGGGCCCTGCACACGGGCGGCAAGCTGCCTCTCGTCGGGACGGTGCTCACTGTGGGGGCGATCGGGTGGGACATCGGACACGGCGAGGAGAAGGACGTCGCGGTCGCGGCCAACGTCAGTGGGATGGCGGCCGGGACGGCAGCCACCTGGGGAACTATGGCGACCGTCGCATGGTTCGGGGGCCCAGTTGGATGGGGGATCGGAGCCGGCGTCGTACTCGGCTTTGGTGCGGGCTACACCATTTCGTATATCGCGAAAACCAAACGTGGCAGGAGAATGGTCAACACGGTCACAGACACGGTAGAAGACGCAGGCAAGGCGATCGGCGATGCTGCATCTGACGTCAAGAACACTGTGAGTGGATGGTTTTCGTGAGGTCGTCGAAGCATCGCGCGCTGATTCCGCGGCCCCGTCAGATTCTTGGCGTACTGGGCCTTTCCCTCGTGTTCTTTGCGCTGGCACTCGCCTTCTGGCTCCCCTCCCGCTCCCTGGTGCAGGACCTGCGCGATGACGGTGTGACCGTCACGGCGACAGTCACCGAGGTCGACAACAAGCCCGAGTACGTGAAGGTGCGCTTCCTGAAAGGGTCCGAGTCAGGAAAGGAGACCGAGCTGTGGGACTACGCCGGGATGCTCCCCGATGTACGGCCCGGCGACGCACTACTCGTCACCTACGACCCTGACAATCCTCACCGCAGCCTCCCCCAGGCATGGGTGAGCGACCCTCCCGCCAATCTGCCCGCGTACGGCATCTCGGCGATCGCCGCGTTCCTCCTCGCGGGAGCCGCCGCCGGAACCCTCCGCCGCCGACGGCTCCTCCGTTCCCCCCTCACCCATTCATCACCCCCTGCACAGGCATGAACGACCCCCCGGCCACGTACAACCCGCTCCCCGCCGTCCCGCCCCCGCTGCTGGACGGCAGCCTGATGCCGAACAGTTCGCCCTCCGAAGGGCTCTGCGGGGTGAGGAGGAGGCCGTTGCGGGACTTGCGGGCCTCTACGGCGAAGCCGCGGTACTGGCCGGAGAGGCTGTCGGTGGAGCCGGCTGCGATGAGGCCGATGCCGCCGTCCGCACCCTTGCGGACGACAGTTTCCAGAGCCTCGTCGAGGCGGGTGTCGTAGAGGAGTTCGGCGTCGTCGACGAGGACGACGTACGAGCCGCCCGACGCCTTGTCCACCAGTTCCTCCAGATCGTCCTCACGGCTGTCGGCGTTCAGCAGGCCGAGGACACCGTCCCTGCCCTCCAGCTCGCGCAACGGCGAGCGGCGCGGGGCGACCAGCACCACCGGGGTGCCGGAGTTCAGCAGGGTCTGCGCCGCGGCGACCAGGACGGTGGAGCGGCCGGACTTCGGCGGGCCTGCGATGACGAAGCCGGGGCCGCTCTCCTCCAGGTCGATACCGACCGGCCGGAGTTCGTCGCCGCCGACACCGATCAGTGCCCAGAGCGGCGACGGCGCCGTGAAGTCCGGGTCGAGGGCCAGGGCCTCCGTCGCCGTGATGCGCGAGGGCAGTGCGTCCACCCGCATGGGGCGTCGTCCGGCCGGTACCCGGCCGTGCCGGGCCGCCGCCTCCTCGGCGATCTCGCGCAGCGCGCGGACCTGTGCCTGACCGGCGGGGTCGTCCGCGAGAAGGCCGATCTGGGTCTCGTCCACGCCGGCGTCGGTGATCCGCAGGGCGCGTCCCGGAGGCATGTTCTTGGGGACCTCACGGGGCTGGAGCCCGGCCGTGGAGTAGTCGTTGGGGTCGGCGAAGCGCAGCACCAGGCGGTCGGCGAAGGCGGACGAGACATGGCCGCTCAGGCCGGTGCGGTCGGCGGTCATGACGACCTTGAGGCCCACCGCGGAGCCCTCACGGAAGATCCGCTGGGCCGCTTCGATCAACTGGCCGTAGTTGTAGGCCTCGAAGGCGGAGGCGAAGCCCTCCCAGCTGTCCAGCAGGAGCACCATCCAGGGGAGCCGGTCCTCCGGGGCAGCCGTGGCACGTTGTTCGGCGGCGCTGGATGCGCCTTCCATGGCGAGGAGTTGCTGTCGGCGGGCGATCTCCGCCAGCAGGCGCTCGATGAGGCGCCGGACCCGGTCCGGCTCGTCGCGGGTCACGACGGCACCGACGTGCGGCAGCCGCATCAACGGCAGCAGCGCGTTGGAGCCGCAGTCGATGCCGTACAGGTGCACGTCGTGCGGGGAGGTACTGCGGGCGAGCGAACCGGCCAGGGTCCGCAGGGCGGTGGAGCGGCCGGAGCGGGCGCCGCCGAGCAGCATGGTGTGCTCGCCGTGCACCAGGTCCAGGGACAGCGGTGTACGGGACTGGCGCGCCGGGAGGTCGATCAGTCCGTACGGGACAGGCGCCACGTCTGCCTCCCCGGCCGCGGTCGATTCGACGCCGTACGCCATGAGTTCGTCGAGGGTGACCTGTTCCGACAGGGGCGGCAGCCAGGGGCTGCGCTGCTCGCCGAAGCCCATGCGGCGGGCGCCGTCGCGGACCGCATCGACGAGGACGGCGAGGTCGGTGACCATGGTGCCGTCGTCCTCGGCCCCGGCCCGCTTGGGCAGCGGGCGGCCGTAGGCGTTCCAGGGCATCGGCAGCAGCGTCGCCTTCGGGCCGGTTCCGCCGGTGGCGGGCCGGCGGCCACCGATGCGGGCCGACTGCACGCCGACGAGGGACTGCGCACCGGAGCGTACGTACATGCGGCCGGGGGTGGATTTCGCGATGGCACCGGAGTCGGGGGCTTCGATGACGTCGATGGACTCCGAGGCGTCCGTCACCCGCAGCGCGATCCGCAGGTTGGTGTTGGCGCGGATGTCCGCGCTGACCACACCGGCGGGTCGCTGGGTGGCCAGGACCAGGTGCACACCGAGGGAGCGGCCGCGGCGGGCGATGTCGACCAGTCCCGCGATGAAATCGGGGAGTTCGGCGACCAGGGACGCGAACTCGTCGATGACGAGGACGAGTCGTGGCATCGGCTCCAGTTCGGGGCGGAGCTTGCGGGTGTCGTTGTAGTCCTCGATGTCCTTGGTGGCGGCGTCGAAGAGGATCTTCTCCCGGCGGTGCAGCTCGGCGGCGAGCGAGGCGAGGGCCCGCTCGGTGAGATGGGCGTCGAGGTCGCTGACCATACCGACCGTGTGCGGCAGCCGGGCGCAGTCCATGAAGGCGCTGCCGCCCTTGTAGTCGATGAGAACGTAGTTGAGGGCGTCGGGCCGGTTGGCGACGGCCAGCGAGGTGATGATCGTCTGGAGGAGTTCCGACTTGCCGGCACCGGTCGTTCCGGCGACCAGCGCGTGCGGTCCGTCCCGCCGGATGTCCAGCACGAAGGGACCGTCCGCGGCGACGCCGACGGGTGCGGCCGTGGTGGAGCCGCCCGCCCTCCAGATCCGCTCCACGTCGCCGCCGGTCGGGTCCGGCAGGCCCAGCAGGGTCAGCAGCCGCGCGGAGCTGGGCAGGGCGCTGCCCGCGTCGTCCCGGCTGACGTCCCGGACGGGGGCGAGGGAGCGGGCCAGCACCTCGCACCACTGCGGGGTCACCTGGTCGGCCAGTACGTCGCCCGCGGCCTCCAGGCCGTGGCCGCGGACCCGGACGTGGTGGGCGGCGTCGGGCGACCAGGCGACGACGGCCTTGCACTCCTCGGGGAGGAGACGCTCGTCCTCGTCGACGCACAGCGCGAGGATGCCGTACTGGGGTCCCTCGGTGAGCAGTTGGGGCACGCCGGGTACGCGGCGCAGCAGCCGGGCCCCGTCGAGGACCATCAGGACATGGGGGTCCGGGTAGAGCTGACCGGACATGTTGTTCTGCTCGCGGGACGCCTTGCGCCGGGCCAGCTCGTTCAGCAACTCGTTGACGCGGCGGGTGACTCCCTCGGAGTCGAAACCGACCAGCGCGACACAGTCCTGTCCCTGGTCGGGCCCGGTGTGCGGCAGCCAGTGCGCCCACTGCCAGTCGGCGCCGGCCGCCGGGGTGGACGCGAGCGTCACGAGGGCCAGGTCCCGCGGGCTGTGCAACACCGCGGCCTGTACGGCGAGCCAGCGCGCGGTGGCCAGCGCACGGGCCCGGTCCCCTGCGACCCCGACCACGCCGAGCTCGGTGAAGGGGAGGGTGACGGGGATGTCGGCCAGGACGGGCGGCTCCGGGCGCTCCTCCTCGTAGAGGGAACCGCCGCGGCCCAGGACGAGTTCGACGTCGGAGGGGAGGTTGCCGGAGCCGACCCTCAGCTGCAGGGCGTCGGGGTCCGTGAGCCGGCGCTCCCACAACCGGCGGCGCGGGCCGGTGGCGAACAGCAGGATCTCCGCCGGGTCGGGGCTGTCGGCGCGGCGGGCGCGCTGCTCCTCCTTGCCAAGAGCGGCGAGTTCCGCCTGGTGGGCGGCGAGGTCCTTCTTGTACTGCTTGACGGACGTCCTGTGCTTCTTCTTGCCCTCACGGTTCTCGCTGAGCCACTGGGCGAGCATCATCAGAGGGCTCATCAGACAGAAGAGCAGCATGTAGATCTGCTCGGTGAGGAGCCACATGCCGATACCGAAGAGCATGGGCATGAACGCCAGGATGAACTGGAAGCGCGCCCGGTCCCCCTTGGTGGGCGGTACCGGCACGACGAGCCGCCGCCGGGGCCGCAGCGGGGACAGGCGGGGCGGGCGGTTGTAGGCGAGGCCGCCCTCGCTCATCGCGGAGAGATGGGCGTCCGCCTCGGCCACCCGGTCGAGGACGAGCAGCGTGTCACCGACGCGGGCGAATCCGCCGAGCGGCCACGGCACTTGGGACGTGACCGGTGTGTCGTCGAGCAGGATCTCGACGCCGGTCTCGGGGGCGAGCGTGGTGCCGCCCTTCATGTCGATGGTGAGCCGGAGGGCGACCGGCGGAGTCGAGGTGTCCGTCAGTGGCAGCGAACAGGTGGGCGCCGTACCGGCCGTGGCGGTTCCGATCCCCAGTCGGACCACCCGGCCGGAGTCGGGGCCGCCGGCCACGCGCAGCTCGTACTGTCCGACCGGTTCACCCCGGCGCAGCAGGGGCCCGGTCGCGTCGTCGACCGACACCCGCATGCCGTCCCGCAGGACGGATGTCACCGGCGCCGACGGATCACAGCGCTCACCGTCGGCCCACAGGACGGGTGCCCCGGGGACCTCTGTCGCGCCGGGACCGTACGGGAGGATCGGCGACGTGCCGGGGAGGGCGACCACGTTGCCGGGCACGCCCGCCGGGTGACCGGTCTGTCCGAGGGCGGTCGCCAGTGCCTGTGCGACATCGCCCGCGGTGGCGTCGTCGTCGGTGGTGACGAGGACGTCCTGCGGTTCACCGCCCTCCCTTACGACCGTGACCAGCGTCTGCATGGCGGTTCGTCCTCCCCGTCGGCCCCTGCGGCCTTGTTCATCGCTTCAGCTGCTGAACGCCCGTGACGGCGTCCGGGCGTCGGCCCACCGGCAGCGCTTCCCCGTCGTGGTACCCGTGCGGCGGGTGCCGCGCCTGGGGTGTCCGCCGGGCAGACACATTAGTGAGTATCAGGAGGCGGCAGTGACCGGGAGGAGCGGAGAGGCGCCTACTCGATCCTCGACAGCCGGGCCTTCGGGCTTCCGGACGCTTCGCTGTCCGACTCGTACACGAGGTCGTCACCGACCGGCGTGAGACGGACCGTGTGGGGTTCCTGGTTGCAGACGCCGCGGTTGGTCCTCGCGCCGACGGAGGTGGTGACGAGCTGCTTCTCCGTCACCTGTTTCAGGGTGAGGACGTCGTCGCAGACACCGCCGAAGATGTCCGTGTGGCGCAGGGTGCCCACCTTCTCGCCCACCTTCGCCTCCGTGAGCGTCACCCGGAACGTGCCGAGCGGAATGGCGATGGTCTCGCGGGAGTTGGCCTGCCCCTCCCAGGTACCGAGGTAGCCGGCGGGGACGGTGGCGGGGGAAGTGGCGGCCGGCTCCCTGGTCTTGGCGCCGCCGTCGGAATCCGCGTTGCCGCTGGGGGACGTGCCCGTGCCCGGCAGCAGGTCGAGCATGGCCACGGTCCCCACGGTCACGGCCGCCAGCGCGCCCGCGACGGCGAGGGCGATGGTGCAGCTCACCCGTCGCCCCCTGCCGCTGGGGCCGGGGGAGGATGTGGCCGCCACGGAGACGGAGAGCTTGCCGGGGCCACCGGGAGCGGGGCGAGGCAGTCCCGCGGGCTGGGTCGGCGGGTGGGGTGTCGCACCGGGATCCGCAGACGGGTCCGGGGTCGAACCCGCGGACGGACCCGCGGACGGGATCGGGGACGGACCCAGCGCGTACGGGCCCGGGCCCGCCGCGGATGGGCCTGGGGCCGGGCCGGTGCCCGGGCCGGCCACGTACGAGCCCGAAGCCGGGCCGGTGTCCGGGCCGGCCGGTGCCTCGCGGGGTACGGGGACGGCGGACCCGCTCCGCTCCCCCGGCGGCGGCATCACCGGCGGCGGCCCGAAGGCCCCGCTCGCCACCCCCGCGCCCGGCGGCTCCCCAGCCGGTGGTTCCCCGGTCGGCGGCTCACCGGCCGACGGACCACCCGCCGACGGATCACCCGCTGGCGGACCACCCGGCCCGGCGGGCCCGCCCGCGAACCCGGCGCCCGCCAACCCGGCGCCCCCGAACCCGCCGCCCGCGACGCCGGTGCCCAAGGACCCGTCCACCGACGGCCTGCTGAATCCCACCGGTCCCGACGCTCCCGACGCCGGCCCCTCCCCCGTCGCCTCCAGGTTCAGCAACCGCACCGCGGCCCGGCTGACCTGTTCCACCAGCGGCCCGGGCAGCCAGCCGCCCGCCACCATGCGGGCCGCGCCGCCCTCGGGAGCGAGCCGTCCGGCCACCTCGGCGGGGGTCGGTCGCGCGGACGGGTCCTTGTTCAGGCAGGCGTCGGTCAGTTCGCGTATCTCTCCGCCCCACTCGCCCAGTTCCGGCGGCTCGTGCACGACCTTGTACAGCAGCGCCGCCGAGGAGTCGCCGGGGAAGGGCGGCTGTCCGGTCGCCGCGTACGCCAGGACCGCGCCGAGCGAGAAGACGTCCGCCGCCCCCGTCACGCCCTTGCCGAGGATCTGCTCGGGTGCCATGTAGCCGGGCGAGCCGATCGAGACGCCGGTCGAGGTCAGCGAGGCCGTGCCGTCCATGGCGCGGATGATGCCGAAGTCGATCAGCAGCGGGCCGTCGAGGGTGAGGAGGACGTTGGACGGCTTCACGTCCCGGTGCACCAGACCCAGCGCGTGCACCGCCGTGAGCGCCTCGGCCAGACCCGCGCCGAGGGTCCGTACGGTGTGGGCGGGCAGGGGGCCGGCGTCGGCGACCGCCGCCGCGAGGGAGGGGCCGGCCGCGTAGGCGGTGGCGACCCATGGCACCCGGGCCTCGGGGTCGGCGTCCAGGACGGACGCCGTCCAGGCGCCGCCGACCCGGCGCGCGGCGTCGACCTCGCGGCGGAACCGGGCGCGGAACTCCTCGTCCAGCGCGAAGTGCGGATGCACGATCTTCACCGCGACGGTGCGTCCTCCGGCGCTGCGGCCCAGGTAGACCCGGCCCATGCCGCCGGAGCCGAGCCGGCCGAGCAGCCGGTAGGGCCCCACGACCGTGGGCTCGTCCGCATCGAGCGGCCGCATGGCGTCCACCCCTCCCCCGTCAGCCCGTCCGCCGGAACCTTCCAGCAGCGTAGTGCGCGGCCCCGCCGGCTCTCACCACCGAAAGCGATCCGGTCTCACGGCTGCAGAAGATCCACCGTGACGTCCACCGGGAATCCGGTCGTCGGCCCGACCCTGCGGGCGAACTCCGCGACCGCCGCCAGCTGCGGAGCGCCGAAGCTGAAGTCGAGGGTGGTGAAGTACTGGGCCAGGGTCCGCTCGTCGAAGGCCTCCCAGCGGGCCGCCTGCTCGGCGACCTTGTCGACCTCCTCCAGGGAGACGTCACGGGACGTGAGGAAGGCCTCGTGCACCTTGCGGGTGATGGCCGGCTCACGCTCGGCGTAGTCGCGCCGCGCCGCCCAGACCGCGAAGACGAACGGCAGGCCCGTCCACTCCTTCCACAGGGCCCCCAGGTCGTGCACGTCCAGGCCGTAGCGGGGGCCGTCGACCATGTTCGCGCGCAGGGCAGCGTCCCCGATGAGGACGGCGGCGTCGGCCTCCTGCATCATCAGGCTCAGGTCGGGCGGGCAGGTGTAGTAGGCGGGCTGTACGCCGTACCGCTCCGCGAGGAGGAGCTGGGCGAGGCGTACCGAGGTACGGGAGGTCGACCCGAGGGCGACCCGGGCGCCGTCCAGCCGGTCCAGCGGGACCTGCGAGACGATCACGCAGGACATCACCGGACCGTCGCAGCCGACGGCGATGTCGGGGAAGGCGACGAGCCGGTCCGCGTGCCTGAGGTACTCGACGAGGGTGATGGGCCCGATGTCCAGGTCGCCCCGCACCAGCTGCTCGCTGAGCTTCTCGGGGGTGTCCTTCGTCAGCTCGAAGTCGAGGAGTGTGCCCGTTCTCGCGAGCCCCCAGTACAGGGGGAGGCAGTTCAGGAACTGGATGTGGCCGACGCGCGGCCGGGTGCGAGGATTGTCCACATCGTGAGGCTAGCCCTCGGCCGGGGAGAAAGGGCCTCCGCCCCCTTGTACGGCCTTGAACGACCGGACGGGCGCACCATCGGACGAGCAATCGGACCGGACGGACGACCGGGCGCGTGTGGCGCAGGGGGCGTGCAAACATTCGGGTGACGTGATCTTGACCTCTATTGCATCCGGGCACCCGCGTGCTAGGCTCGTCCGCAAGTTGCAGTTTGGTTTCCCTTGCAGTACAGAGCCTGCGGAGCATGTGACCGCGGGCTCTCGTCGTTCTCAGACGGATGCAGTTGTGCGGAATTGGTCTTCACACTTGCTGGTTCTGGAGCAGGGCAACCCTTTGGGCCCAAGGAGGGCTTATGGCTACCGGAACCGTGAAGTGGTTCAACGCCGAAAAGGGCTTTGGTTTCATCGCCCAGGAAGGCGGCGGCCCCGACGTCTTCGTCCACTACTCCGCGATCAACGCGAGCGGCTTCCGCTCCCTTGAGGAGAACCAGCAGGTGTCCTTCGACGTCACGCAGGGCCCGAAGGGCCCGCAGGCGGAGAACGTCACCCCGGTCTGATCCTCGCCGATCCGGGAACGACTAGCAGTACCCAAGGAGCCCCGCGCCGTCAGGCGACGGGGCTCCTGCCTTTCCGGCACCCGCGTGTCAGTGGGCACGGCAGGGGTCCCCGCTCATGACCTCCACCGACTCCGACGCCCACTGCGACGCCCACTGCGACGCGCGCCCGCTCCGACTCCGATCACGTGGCCGCGACCCGGATCGTCCACGACGCCATCGCCGAGGACTACGCCGCCACCCCCTGGGGCCACCGGATCACGCTCGGCTTCCGGCACATGCGGCCGGAACGCGTCGCGGCGGCCCTGGAGGCGGCCGGGTTCACCCTCGTCCAGCGCTCGGTGCACCCTCGTCCAGCGCTCGGTGCGCACGGCCGACACCGCACAGGGCGAGTCGGCCCCGCAGGCGTCCCCCATCGCCAGCACCGCACGCCCCCGGATGATCTACCCCCCGTAGAGTCCCTCCACCTCCCCGGCGAAGTCCCGCATGATCTGCTCGCGCCTCAGCTTCATCGACGGGGTCAGGTGGCCCGCCTCCTCGGTGAAGTCGACGGGGAGGACGGTGAAGCGGCGGATCGATTCCGGGCGGGAGAGCATCTTGTTGGCCTCGTCGATCGCGCGCTGGATGATCGTCAGCAGCTCCGGATCATCGGCGAGCAGTTCCGCCGGGACGGGATGCTTGCCGTTCATACGGCGCCAGTGGGTGATCCCGTCGGGGTCGAGGGTGATCAGGGCGCAGACGTAGGGGCGGTTCTCGCCCACCACCATGACCTGGGAGATCAGGGGATGTGAGCGCAGCCAGTTCTCCAGCGGGGCGGGGGCGATGCTCTTGCCGCCCGCGGTGATGATCAGTTCCTTCTTGCGGCCCGTGATGGTCAGATAGCCCTCGTCGTCCAGTTCGCCGAGGTCACCCGTGGGGAGCCAGCCGTCGCGGGCGGCGGGGACGACGCCGCCCGCCTGCGGGTCCCAGTAGCCGCGCAGGACATGCTCTCCGCCGATCAGGATCTCGCCGTCCGCCGCGATACGGATCCGGGTGCCGGGCAGCGGCCAGCCCACCGTGCCCAGGCGGGGCTTCAGCGGAGGGGTCACCGTCGAGGCGCCGGTGGTCTCCGTCAGTCCGTAGCCCTCGAAGATCTCGATGCCGGCACCGGCGTAGAACGCGCCGAGGCGGCGGCCCAGTGGGGAGCCGCCGCAGATGGCGTAGCGGACCCTGCCGCCCATGGCGCCCCGGATCTTGCGGTAGACCAGCGGGTCGTAGAGGGCGCGGGCCGCCTTCAGGGAGCGGGACGGGCCGGGGCCCGTCCCGGCCTGCCGGTCCTCCAGGGCCTCGCCGTAGCGGCGGGCCACCGACGCCGCGCGGTCGAAGGTCGAGACCCGTCCATGCGATTCCGCCTTCGCGCGGGCGGAGTTGAAGACCTTCTCCAGCATGTACGGGATGGTCAGCAGGCAGGTGGGCCGGAAGCTCGCCAGGTCCGGCAGCAGGTCCTCGGCGGCCAGGCTCGGCGCGTGGCCGAGTCGCACCCGGGCGCGTACGCAGGCGACGGCGACCATGCGGCCGAAGACGTGGGACATGGGCAGGAAGAGCAGCACCGAGGCCTCTTCGCCGGTCCGGGCCCTGAAGATGGGGTAGAGCAGCTCGATGGCGTTGTCCACCTCGGCGAAGAAGTTGCCGTGGGTGAGGGCGCAGCCCTTGGGCCGGCCGGTCGTTCCCGAGGTGTAGACGAGGGTGGCGAGGGTGTCGGGGCCCAGCATGCCGCGGCGTACCTCCACCTCGGCGTCCGGGAGGTGCGTTCCCGCCTCCGCCAGGGCGTCGACGTGGCCCTTCTCCACGACCCACACCCGCCGCAGGTCGGGCAGGTGCGGGAGTTCGGGGCCGAGGGCGGCGGCCTGTCCCGCGGTCTCCGTGATCAGGGCGACCGCTCCGGAGTCGTGCAGGATCCAGCGCGCCTGGTAGGCGGACGAGGTGGGGTAGAGGGGGACGGTGACCAGTCCGGCCGCCCAGGCGGCGAAGTCGAGGACCGTCCACTCGTAGATGGTGCGGGCCATGACGGCGACCCGGTCGCCCGGCACCAGCCCTTCCGCCATCATGCCCTTCGCGACGGCCAGGACCTCGGCGGCGAATCGTTCCGCCGTCACGTCCCGCCAGCCGCCGTCGGCCGTCCTCCGGCTGAGGACCACCGCGTCGGGCGCCGTGGTCGCGTTCTCGAAGGGCAGGTCGGCGAGTGATCCGTGCCGTACCGGCTTCGCGAACGGCGGTACGGACGCTTCCCGTACGACCCCGTCCAGCCGCCGGATCCCGGGCTCGACCAGGACGGGCGCTCCGTAGACGTCGTCGTCGAGAGCGGTGGAGGAATGCGGGGTGGACACGGGCGGCTCCTGGGACGTGCGGGGGAACTGCTTGATGCCACGGCGCACGTGCCTCGCACGCCGAGGCGCTGGTCGGTGGGCCCCCGGCGAGGGGACGGAACCGGTTGGTGCGGGGATCGTACGGGGGTGACGTGGGGGGTCTGTGCGGGTATGGCGGTGGTACCGGGCCGGGCGTGTGCAGTGTCGGGGGGCGTTCGCGCGGCACGCACGCGTAGGGGCTCCCCGCGCCGCTCCGGTACGGTCCCACCGGTCCCACCGTGCCGCTCAGGTACGGCCCTGCGTCGCGCCGGTACGGCCCCGCGGCGCTCAGGTACGGCCCCGCGCCGCTCAAGCACCGCCCCCCACGTCGCTCAGGCACCGTCCCACGCCGCTCAAGCACCGTCCCACGCCGCTCAAGCATCGCCCCGCACGCCGCTCAGGCACCGTCCCACGCCGCTCAAGCATCGCCCCGCACGCCGCTCAGGCACCGTCCCACGCCGCTCAAGCATCGCCCCGCACGCCGCTCAGGCACCGCCCGCTGTGCTCAGGCAAGGCCCCCGCGGCGATCAGGTCGGTCGTGGGTGCCCACTCGCGACCGTCGGGCGGCCGCCGGCCGCTACCGGCGAACACACCCGGTCATGGGGAGGCATGTTCGGTCACGGCCTTTCCAGGATCGCCGTCACGCCCTGTCCGCCCGCCGCGCAGATGGAGATCAGCCCCCGGCCGGGGGTCTCCCGCTCGGCGAGAAGCGTGGCCAGCGTCGCCACGATGCGGGCGCCCGTGGCGGCGAAGGGGTGGCCGGTGGCCAGGGAGGAGCCGGCGACGTTCAGCCGTGCGCGGTCGACGGGCGCCAGGCCGCGCTTCTCCCAGGCGGCCAGCGTGGCCAGCACCTGCGAGGCGAACGCCTCGTGCACCTCGATCAGGTCGAAGTCCGCCATGCCGAGACCGGCCCGCTCCAGCATGCGCGGGACCGCGTACGCGGGTGCCATCAGCAGCCCGTCCTCGCCGTCGGCGACATCTCCGTGAACGAAGTCCACGGCGGCGGTCTCGTACGCGGTGAGGTAGGCGAGCGGTGCCACACCCCGCTTCCGGGCCCACTCCTCGCTCGCCAGCAGGACCAGCGCCGCGCCGTCCGTGAGCGGGGTGGAATTGCCCGCCGTCATGGTGGGTTCGGGGTGGTCGAGACCGAACACCGGCTTCAGGGCGGCGAGTTTCCCCGCCGTCGAGCCGGGGCGCAGATGGTGGTCCCGGGCCAGGCCCCGGAACGGCACCACCAGATCGGTCAGCAGGCCGCGCTCGTACGCCGCCGCCAGCCGCTGGTGGCTGGTCGCCGCGAGGTCGTCCTGGGCCTCGCGGGAGATGCCCCAGGCGCGGGCGGTGACGGCCGCGTGCTCGCCCATGGAAAGGCCGGTGCGCGGCTCGGCGTTGCGCGGAATGTCGGGAACGAGGTGCCGGGGGCGCACCTTCGCCAGCGCCCTGAGGCGGGCGCCGGCCGACTTCGCGCGCCGCGCCTCCAGCAGCACCTTGCGCAGGTCGTCGTTGACGCCGAGGGGCGCGTCGCTCGCGGTGTCGGCGCCGCCGGCGATGGCGGCCTCGGTCTGCCCGAGCGCGATCTTGTTGGCGGCGGTGATGACGGCCTGCAGCCCGGTGCCGCAGGCCTGCTGGATGTCGTAGGCGGGGGTGCGGGCGTCGAGTCGTGACCCGAGGACCGTCTCCCGGGCGAGGTTGAAGTCACGGCTGTGCTTGAGGACCGCGCCGGCGACGAACTCCCCCACCGCGCCCGGCTCGTGCAGCCCGTACCGCTCGACCAGGCCGTTCAGCGCGGCGGTGAGCATCTCCTGGTTGGAGGCGGTGGCGTAGGGGCCGTCGGACCGGGCGAACGGGACGCGACTGCCGCCGATGACCGCGACGCGCCGGACGGCAGTCGGCTTCAAGGTGCTCATCTCGACCTGCTCCTCATCGGTGGCATAGGATTACCTCCGGTAACCTTACTCCAGAGTAAGCATGTTCGGGGCACCCCCGAGCGCACCCGAGGCACACCCGAAGCAAGCAGGGCAAGCACGGAGGAGTCCCCCATGGCCGACCGCTATCTGAGCTTCACCGGCACCGCGCCCGGCCGCTTCCTGACGCGCCGCCTGGGCCTCCCCCGGCCCGTGCCCCTGCGCCGCTGGTCGCCCGACCGGCCGGACCTGGAGGGCGGCCTGCTCCACCTCACCGCCGGAAAGTCCGCCCTCGGCCTCGCCCCCGTACTCGCCCGCACCGGACTCGACACCGACGACACCACGGGACGGCCGGCCGCCGTCGTCCTGGACGCCAGTGGGATACGGGACGTCGAAGGCCTCGGTGA
Source organism: Streptomyces sp. NPDC086080 (assembly GCF_044540255.1). Taxonomy (NCBI): domain Bacteria; kingdom Bacillati; phylum Actinomycetota; class Actinomycetes; order Kitasatosporales; family Streptomycetaceae; genus Streptomyces; species Streptomyces sp. NPDC086080. The sequence goes on along the minus strand of NZ_JBITRU010000030.1, from coordinate 98,355 downwards.
GGTGCACGCGGCGCTGCATCCCGTCCTGCGGTCGGTCGCCGCGAGCGGCAGGATCGTGGTGCTCGGTGCCCCGCTCGACCCGGGCGACCACCATCAGGCCGCCGCCCAGCAGGCGTTGGAGGGCTTCACCCGCTCCCTCGGCAAGGAGACCGGCCGGGGCATCACCGTGAACCTGGTCCGCCTCACCGACGCCGACGCCGCCGCATCGACCCTCCGCTTCCTGCTCTCCCCCAAGTCGGCCTACGTCAGTGGCCAGGTGATCGAGACCGGCGCGCACCCGCCCGCCACCCCCTACGACGTGGAGCGACCCCTCGCCGGCCGCACCGCCCTGGTCACCGGCGCCGCACGCGGCATCGGCGAGGCGGTAGCCGAGACGCTGGCCCGGGACGGCGCACACGTGGTCGTCCTCGACGTGCCCCAGGCGGAAGCGGACGCCCGCCGCGTCGCCGAACGGCTCGGAGGCGTCGCGCTCCCCCTCGACATCACCGCCGCCGACGCGGGCGCCCGTATCGCCGAAGCCCTCCCCGACGGCATCGACGTGCTCGTCCACAACGCGGGCGTCACCCGTGACCGCCGCCTGGTCAACATGCCTGCCGACCGATGGAGTTCGGTACTGGAGGTGAACCTGGCGAGTGTGCTGCGCGCGACCGACGCGCTGCTCGCCGCCGGGGCCCTGAAGCGTGGCGGGCGCATCGTGGCGACGGCGTCGATCGCTGGGATCGCGGGGAACGCCGGCCAGACCAACTACGGTGCGAGCAAGGCCGGAATCACCGGCCTGGTCCGCTCCCTCGCCCCGCGGGCGCTCGCCGGGCACGGGGTGACGGTGAACGCGGTGGCCCCCGGGTTCATCGAGACGAGGATGACCGCCGCCGTCCCGCTGTTCATCCGTGAGGCGGGGCGCCGTATGAACTCCCTCGCCCAGGGCGGACTGCCCGTCGATGTCGCCGAGACCACCGCCTGGCTCGCCCACCCGGCCTCCGGCGCGGTGAACGGCCAGGTCGTACGGGTCTGCGGCCAGAGCCTGTTGGGCGCGTGAGCACACCATGACGACGCCCGCCCCCGTGGTGGAACTCTCCGGAGCCCCCGCCCTCGCTCCGCTCCTCGCCCGCGGTGCCCTGCTGTCACCCCTCAAACGGCCCCGCCCCGACGCCGGCTGGCCCCGGACCCGGCTGACACTGCCCGCCCTGCGTGTCGATCCCGTCCGGCTCACCGCGTACGAGCGGGTGTGCGGCTTCCCGACCGGCGAGGAGGCGCTGCCGGTGACGTATCCGCATGTGCTGGGCTTTCCGCTCGCCATGCGGCTGATGAGCGGGCGGGACTTCCCACTGCCGCTGCTGGGCCTCGTCCACACGTCGGTGGCGATCACCAGGCGCCGCGCGACACCGTCCATCACCGCGTACGACCTGACGGTGTACGTCGACGGCCTGGCCCCGCACCGGCGCGGCACGGAGGCCGCCGTGGTCACGGAGATGCGGTCCGGCGGGGAGGTCGTATGGGAGTCACGGAGCACCTACCTGGCCCGGCACCGGACCACCACCGAACACCCGGAGAACCCGGAGAACCCAGAAACCCCGGAGAACCCGGAAACCCCGGAGGACCCGAAGCACCCGGAGAACACGGGGGAGGGCCGCGGTCCCCTCCCCGCCCTCCATGAATGGCACCTCGCCGGGGACATCGGCCGGCGCTACGGCGCGGCGTCCGGCGACCGCAATCCGATCCACCTGTACCCGCTCACCGCCCGGCTCTTCGGCTTCCCCCGCGCCATCGCGCACGGCATGTGGACCGCCGCCCGCTGTCTCGCCGCGCACGGCACCACCGACGCGACCGCGATCCGGGCCGGCTTCCGGGCGCCGGTGCCGCTGCCCGGCACGGTGACCTACGCCGCGCGGGACGGACGCTTCGAACTGCGCGGCGCCGGCGGGCGGGTTCACCTCACCGGGGAGGTCCGCCCGGCCTGAGGCGCACCGGCGCCGGACGCGGACCCGGAGACGGACGCGGACCCGGACTCGCACACTGACCCGGAGCCGGACGCGGAGTCGTCGGGCGGTGTCCAGTGCGCGCCGGCCATCAGATCGCCCAGCCCCGCCCAGGCGAAGTTCATCAAGGTGGCCGCCGACTGCCGGGCCGTGACGCCGGACGTGGCGTTGGCCCAGTCGGCGAGGGACTCGGCGGCGCCCACCAGGGCCTCCGCGAGCCCGGCGACCTCCCGCTCGGGGAAGTCGGGGTCCCGATGGGCCTCGCGGGCGGCGGCGAGAATGAGCTCGGTCACGAACGCCACGATCTCCGCGCGCATCGCGGCCACCTCGGCGGCGAACACCTCACCGTGCGTACGGGCCTGGAGGTGCAGCACCGCCCAGCCGTCGGGGTGCTGGGCGGTGTGCGTGAAGAACGCCGTGAGGCCCGACCACAGCTGGCGGTCCGCGGGCAGCCCCGGCCGGGCGCCGGCGCGGACCGCCTCGGTGAGGGCTCTCGCCTCCCGCCGGATGCAGGCGGTGAAGAGGTCCTCCTTGGAGTTCAGGTACAGATACACCAACGGCTTGGACACGCCCGCCAGTTCGGCGATCTCGTCCATCGACGCGGCCATGTACCCCCGTTGCCCGAAGGTACGTACGGCTGCGTCCAGCATCTGCTGTTCACGGACCGCACGCGGCATCCGCTTCGTCTTCACGGCACCCATGGGACACAGCGTACGGTCCGTCTCCTACCGCGCGTCGCCGCCGTCGTTCACCCACCCCGCCCGGTCACCGAGGACCGGCCGGTCGCCCGCCGTCAGCCGCGGCAGCAGCTGCGCGGTGAACAGCGTGGACAGTGCCGAGGTGTCGGTGCCTCCGTCGGTACGCACCACCACCGGCTGGGGGGCCTTGCCGGCGAGCCCGGCACCCACCTCCAGACGCCGGCGGGCCAGTTCGTACTGGAGCACCGCACGGTTGTCCCGGTAGGCCTTGGCCAGGGCGCGCTGGGCGCGGGCCTCGTTCTCGGCGGCGATGAGACCACTGCGCCCGCGGGTCTCGATCTCGAACCGCACCCGCTGGGCCTCGGTCTCCTGCCGCTCCAGCAGCTGGGCGACCTCCTCGCGGGCCCGGTTCAGCGCGGCCTTCACCTCGACGATGCGGGCGTCGCGCACCTTCTTGGCCCGTTCGATGTCCATGCCCAGGCTGTCGATGCGCCGCTTGCGGGTCAGGCCCCACTCCTGCTCGTAGGCCGTGCGCTCCTTGGCGATCCGCTCCCGGGTGGCCAGGTGGTGCTGGTACTGCGTCGGCAGCTGCACGTCGGGGATGTTGCAGCCGGTGATGCGCACGCCGTAGCCGGACAGCTGCCGGTTGAGCAGTTCCTGCATGTCGGCCACGTCCGAGCCGCGCAGGTCGTAGGCGCGCTCGGTGCGCATCTGCCGGGCCCGCTGCCGGATCGCGTCCTGTACGGCGCTGGACAGCACCAGGTCGAAGTTGCCGGCGCCGATGGTGCGGACGAACAGCACCGCGTCGGTGATGCGGAACTTCAGGAAGAACTCGATCGAGCGCAGCGGCACGTTCTCCCGCGTGGGGCAGGCCATGACCGGCGCCGAGTACGGGATCTCGGTGGCCGTGTCGACGACGAAGTCGACCCGTGACCAGGGGTGCCAGAGGTAGTGCCGGCCCGCGTCGAGCGTACGGGTGACAGCACCGTAGCGGGTCAGCACGCCATTGGTGCCCTGTTCGATCTCGACGATCGAGGAGCGCCACCACCACAGCGCGCCGATCACCAGCAGCACCACGCCGCCGACGTAGGCGAGGGTGGCGAGGGCGCCGTACGCGACATCGGCCACCCCGTCGGAGCCGGCCTCCCGCACCGTCAGCATCACCCCCGTCAGCAGGGCGTAGGCGCCCAGCCACAGCGGCAGCATCCACCACAGCCGGCGGCGGTGGCGCGGGATGATCACCGGAATGAGGGTGTCGGCCTCGCCGCCGCGCAGCAGACGGGCGATGTCGCTCCAGGGGGCGACGGCTTCGGAGATGACCGAACGGCGGTGTATACGGGCGGAGCTCACTGCTGGGCCTCCTCGGCGGTCTCGTGCACATCACCGGCTGTGGCGGTCCCGGCTGTCCCCGCGAACGCGGGCGCGTCGTGCGCCTCCGCGCCCTCGGTCGCCCCGCCCACCGCGACGCCCTCGGGCGTCCGCGGCACCGTCGGCCGGTCGGCCGCCAGCAGCGCGCCGATCTCCTCCTCGCGGGCGGCGATCCGCTCGGACACCTCCGTGAGCCGGCCCCGTACGGCGGCCATGTCCGCCTCGGAGAACAGCTCGGCCCCGCGCTCGCCGACCAGCTCACGGGCCAGCTCAAGGAAGTCGATCCCGGCCGCCCCGGTGCCGTCCACGCCGCCGATCCGCACCAGGCGAGGCAGATGGTCGGCGACCTGCTCCAGGGTGTCGAGCACCTGCTGCTGGTAGCGGTACTCGAGGATCTCCGGCGCCTGTGCCGCGGTCACCGCGCGGATGTCGAGGGCCTGTGCCTCCAGCAGCGCCGCGTTGGCCTTCGCCTCCGACTCGGCCTGAACGTAGCGCTGGCGGGCCAGCGCCTCGGCGCGGTTGGTCTCACGCTCCACGGCGGTGTCCATCTGCGCCTGGTACTGGGCGATGTCGGCCTGGATCGCGGAGAGCGTCTCCTGGCTCGAGGCGAGTTCCTTGCTCAGGTCGCCCTCGTCCTGCTCCTTGCGCAGCTGGAGCGCGTACTCGTGGGTGTACGCCTCCTTGGCCATGCGCACCATCTCGGGGGCGGCCAGGTCCATCCGGTAGCGCCGGTCCGACGGCTCGGCGTGGGTGATGTTGGCGTTGGTCAGCTCCACCGCGGGACGGAACTGCTGGTTGAGCTGCTCCAGCAGACGGCCGCTGTCCTCACCGACCATGTCGTAGATCCCGGAGGCCTCCTGCTCGTAGATCAGGCTGCGAATGGTCTCACTGACGGCGTTGCCCAGCTTCTCCTCGAACCCGCGCACGGCGCCGAGCGTGTAGACGAACTCGACCGGGTCGCTGATCCGGAACTGGATGAACAGGTCGATGGACGCCTTGACCCCGCCCTTGGTCGGGGCCTCGCGCACCGGCGCGTTGAACGGGTACTCGCGGACCGTGTTGACGATGTACGACACCCGCTTCCAGGGGCTCAGCAGGGTGACCCGGCCGGGGCCGACGACCTTCTCCAGCTTGCCGAACCGGGTGATCATCGCCTGGCAGCCGTCCGGCACCATGACCAGGCCCTGCCGCCACCACACGAACCCGACGGCGAGCAGCGCGATGACCCAGTAGTGCAGTCCGAACAGCGGGTTGGTGAGCCCGTTGCTCCCGGTCGCCGACACCACCGACGTGCCCACGGCACCGATCACCAGCAGCGACAGCACCGGCAGCATGGACAGCAGGGAGCGGCCCCTGGGCATCACCATCGGGCAGATGGCGTGCACCACCTCGCCGCCTTCGCGCAGCTGCTCGCTGCGGCCGAGCGCCTCTCCGGCCTCGTCCAGCGGCACCGTCTTCTGCCGCATGACGGTGTCGACGGAACTCCCGTCCTGTTCCCGGGCCGCCGGAAAGTCGGCCGGGTCGATCCCCTCGCCCTCGGTCTCCTGACGCCCGCCCCGGCCGTCCCCGTCGCGCTGCGACGTCGCGCCACCGCCCCCGACGCGGCGGCGCAGTTCGTCCTGGGCCGCCGCGCGCGGATCGGTGCCGGACGCGACCGCCTCGGCCACGCTGCGTAGGCTCTGCGCCCGCGTACGTGCCATGGGTTCCCCCTTCGCCTGTGGTGCTGATCCGTGCCGGATCACTCACTGTGGTCCGCGTGATACGCACGGTGTGCAGGGTGTGCAGGGTGTGCATGAGGTCACGCGGTCAGGTGATTTCACACCATCGGGGGAACAGCGGTAAGGGGCGCTCCCAGCAACGGTCACCTGTCGGTGGTTGCCGGAAAGCACCCCTCATGCGAATGTCCGGAGCCCCGGAAGGCCTGAACGGCGTCAGCCGCACAGGCAGGCGCGGTGACGGGCGTTACGACGTCTGGCCCTGCGCGCGGGCGGTGTCGTCGGCCGTGTCCTCCATGCTGCGGTTGGCCTCCAGGTTGACCTTGGCGCGGTCCACCCGCCGCACGATCTGCTCGGAGGCCCGGTCGCGCTCCTTGCGGAGCACGACGAGGCTGATCGGGGCCGAGATCAGCATCGCGAGCAGGATGATCCACAGACCGTTGGAGTCGCCGAGGCCGCGCGGGGCGAGGCCGGAGTAGACGAGACCCCAGACGACCACGAGGCAGCCCACGAAGATCCCGAGGCGCATCAGCGTGTAGCGGAGCATCTCATCCACTCTTCCCTGCGTACGGTCAGAACGTCCCAAAGGGACAACGTCCAGTGAAGCACGGCCGGCGGAGGATCTTCCGGCGGGGGTGCGGGCCTCAGGTCAGGGGCAGCAGCATGAAGACCTCGTCCCGGTCGTCACCGGGGGCCACACGGATCGCGCCCGGGACCCGGCCGACCTCCTTGTAGCCGCAGGAGGCGTAGAAGCGCTCCAGTCCGAGGCCGCCGCGGCAGGTGAGCCGTATCGCCTCGACGCCGTCGAGGGTGCGGGCGGCCCGCTCGGCGGCGGCGAGCAGGTCACGGCCGTGGCCCTTGCCCTGGTGGCGGGGGTGGAGCATCACCGTGTACAGCCAGATCCAGTGGGTCATCAGGTGGTGGGTGTTGAGGGTGAGGAACGCCGCGGCGGCCACCCGCCCCTCCTCGTCGTGCCCGACGAGCAGCCGGGAGCGCTCCTCGGCCATCGCCACCCACTGCCCCACCAGCCCCGGCCGGACGTCCTCCCTCGTCACCGGCGGGACGAACCCGACCGCGCCTCCCGCGTTGCTGACATCGACCCACAGGTCCAGAACGCCGTCACGGAGTCCGGGGGTGACGACGGGATCGAAGGTGAAGGTAAGGGCCATGGCTCGATGCTAGTCCTTACGGCCGGGGGACGGCCGGGGGCGGGGGGCGGAGCCCTCCGCCGGGGCCGAAGGGGCGGCCCCCCCTCACACCCGCATCGGCTGCGGCGACTCCCGGCGCGCCGGGTCCGCGCCGTCGTACTCCCGGATGATCTCGTATCGCGTGTTCCGCTCCACGGGCCGGAACCCGGCGTCCCGGATCAGGTCGAGCAGATCCTCACGCGTCAGCTTGTTCGGCGTGCCGTAGTTGTCCGCGTCGTGCGTGATCTTGTACTCGACGACCGAGCCGTCCATGTCGTCCGCACCGTGCTGGAGCGCCAGTTGCGCCGTCTGCACGCCGTGCATCACCCAGAACACCTTGACGTGCGGCACGTTGTCGAAGAGCAGCCGCGACACTGCGAACGTCTTCAACGCCTCCGCGCCGGTCGCCATCTGCGTCCGTGCCTGGAGCCGGTTGCGGACCTTGCCGTCCTTCATGTCCACGAAGTCGTGCTGGTAGCGCAGCGGGATGAAGACCTGGAAGCCGCCGGTCTCGTCCTGGAGTTCACGCAGCCGCAGCACGTGGTCCACGCGGTGACGGGGCTCCTCGATATGGCCGTACAGCATGGTGCTCGGGGTCTTGAGCCCCTTCTCGTGCGCCAGGCGGTGGATGCGCGACCAGTCCTCCCAGTGGGTGCGGTGGTCGACGATGTGCTGCCGGACCTCCCAGTCGAAGATCTCCGCGCCGCCGCCGGTGAGGGACTCCAGGCCCGCGTCGATCAGCTCGTCGAGGATCTCGGAGGCGGACAGGCCGGAGATGGTCTCGAAGTGGTGGATCTCGGTGGCCGTGAACGCCTTCAGCGAGACGTCCGGCAGCGCGGCCTTCAGCTCCCGCAGCGAGCGCGGGTAGTAGCGCCACGGCAGATTGGGGTGCAGCCCGTTGACGATGTGCAGCTCGGTCAGGTTCTCCGACTCCATCGCCTTGGCGAGCTTCACCGCCTCCTCGATGCGCATCGTGTACGCGTCCTTCTCCCCCGGCTTGCGCTGGAAGGAGCAGTAGGCGCAGGAGGCCGTGCACACGTTGGTCATGTTGAGGTGCCGGTTGACGTTGAAGTGCACGACGTCGCCGTTCAGCCGCGTGCGCACCTCGTGGGCCAGTCCGCCCAGCCAGGCCAGGTCGTCCGACTCGTACAGCGCGATGCCGTCCTCACGGGTCAGGCGTTCGCCCGCCCTGACCTTCTCCTCCAGCTCGCGCTTGAGCCCGACGTCCATGCCGTCCCTCATTTCCTCGACCTCTACGACCTCTGCGGCCCCTGCGGCCTCTACGACCTGTAGACCTCTACGGCCTCTTCAGCAGGCCCCGTCCACCGTACGCGCCCTCCACCGCACCTCTCACTGCACCTCTTCGGGCAGCTCACCGACGCGGTTCTCCCACTTGGTGGAGAGCACGATCGTCGTACGGGTCCGGGAGACGCCCTTGGTGCCGGACAGCCGGCGGATGATCTTCTCCAGGCCGTCCACGTCACTCGCGCGCACCTTGAGCATGAAGGAGTCGTCACCGGCGATGAACCAGCAGTCCTCGATCTCACTGAGGTCCTTCAGCCGCTGCGCCACGTCCTCGTGGTCGGCGGCGTCGGAGAGCGAGACGCCGATCAGGGCGGCGACGCCGAGGCCGAGCGAGGCGGCGTCCACGGTGGCGCGGTAGCCGGTGATGACACCGGCCGCCTCCAGCCGGTTGATGCGGTCGGTGACGCTGGGTCCCGACAGGCCGACGAGCCGCCCCAGCTCCGCGTAGGAAGCCCGGCCGTTCTCTCTCAGGGCCTGGATGAGCTGCCTGTCCACCGCGTCCATTCGAATCGAAGCCTTCCACTGAAGAGGTACGAAAGTTCCTGAAAGGTGGTACTCGCTGTGCTGCTGTGCGCGCCGTGCGCGCTGTGGTGACCTGCCCGGCTGCCGGTCTCAGTCGGTACGGGATCCGCCGCCGAGTCCGCCTGTCCAGCGGCGGTAGAGCCGGTGCTCCACGCCCGCCGCGTCGAGTACGCGTCCGGCCACGAAGTCCACCAGGTCCTGGATGTGCGTCGCGCCCGCGTAGAAGGCCGGGGAGGCGGGCACCACGGTGGCGCCCGCGTCGTCCAGCGTCACCAGGTGCCGCAGGGTCTGGCCGTTCAGCGGTGTCTCCCGCACGGCCACCACCAGCGTGCGTCCCTCCTTCAGGGTCACGCTCGCCGCCCGCTGCAACAGGTCCTTGGAGAGCCCGAGCGCCACCCCGGCCACACAGGCCGTGGAGGCGGGCACGATGAGCATGCCCCTGCTCGGATACGAGCCCGAGGACGGCCCGGCCGTGAGGTCACCGGCGGGCCAGTGCCGTACGCCGTCGAGGTCGACGGAGAACGTGTCCGGCTTCCCGTCCGCCCCGCGGGACAGCCATTCCCGCAGGTCGTCGCGCCAGTGGGCGTCACGGAAGGAGATGCCCGTCTCGTCCAGCAGGGTGAGCCGCGAGGCCCGGCTGACGACGAGATCGACGCTCTCACCGGCGGCGAGCAGGGCGCGCAGCACCGAGGCGGCATACGGAGTGCCGGAGGCACCGGAGACCCCTACGATCCAAGGCGTACGCCGCGTCTCTCCTGGCTTGACTGGGTTCACGACACCGAGCCTACCGGGAGTCGCAGGGAGGGAACCGGGCAAGGGGTGCCGGGCGTTCTTCACAGAGAACGGGCTGACGGCGGGGGGTGCATGATGTCGGATTCGCGTCCGGAGTGGTCGGGGAGCGACCGGGTCAGGACCGCGGCCAAGCTGATGGTGGGCTGGGTGGCCCTGCTGTGGCTGCTCGAAGTGATCGACGTGGCCACCGGGCACGCGCTGGACGCCTACGGCATCGTGCCTCGCGTCCCGTCCGAGCTGGCCGACATCCTCCCGGCCGCCTTCCTGCACTTCGGCTTCGCCCATGTGGCCGCCAACAGCGTGCCGCTGCTGGTGCTGGGCTTCCTGGCGGCGCTCGGGGGGATACGCCGGTTCCTCGCGGTCTGCGCGCTGATCGTCGTGGCCGACGGACTGGGGGTGTGGCTCATATCCCCGGCGCACTCCAACACCGCGGGCGCCTCCGGCCTGATCTTCGGCCTCTTCGGCTTCCTCCTGGTCAGCGGCTTCGTCGAGCGTCGCCCGCTGGGGGTCCTGGCCGGCGTCCTGGTGGCGGCGGTCTGGGGCGGCTCGATCCTGGCGGGCCTCGCCCCGACCCAGTCCGGCATCAGCTGGCAGGGCCACCTGATCGGCCTGGTGGCGGGCGTGACGGCGGCGTTCCTCTTCCGCCGCGCACCCGAACCCCGGCGACCGGCGGCCTGATCTCCCGGACGCCGGACACCCCTGGAGCCTGTTGCGAAGGTGGCGTCGTCGCCCGAAGGGCGGCAGTGCGGCGTCCGGTGCGTGCTCTCGGCGTGCCCCGCCGGAAGCCCTCCGTACGGGGCGTACTCGGGCTCGGGCCGGTGCGGCGGGAGTGCGTGCCGGGCATCGCGCGGCCGGCGCCGCTTTCGCACCGGGCCCTAGACCGTCAGCCCGCGTACCAGCAGGTCCAGCAGGGCGCAGACGAACAGCGCGATGCCGATGAAGCCGTTGACGCTGAAGAAGGCCCGGTTCAGGCGGGTCAGGTCGGTGGGGCGGACGATGGTGTGTTCGTAGACGAAGGCTCCGGCGACGATCAGCACGCCCAGCCAGAAGAAGGCACCGGCGTCGGTGAGGAGGGCGAACCAGACGAACAGGCCGGTGGTCACGGCGTGGCAGACGCGGGCGCCCCGGACGGCGGCCGGGATGCCGAAGCGGGCGGGGACGGACCGCACACCGGTCTCACGGTCGGTGTCGACGTCCTGGCAGGCGTAGATCAGGTCGAAGCCGCCGATCCAGATGCCGACCGCCAGACCGAGGACGACCGCGTCCCAGGACCACGACCCGGTGACGGCCAGCCAGCCGCCGACCGGTCCCATGGCCTGCGCGAGTCCGAGGATGGCCTGGGGGAAATCGGTGAACCGCTTGCCGTACGGATACACCACCATGGGGATCACGGCGACGGGCGCGAGGGCGAGACAGAGGGGGTTGAGCAGGGCCGCCGCGCCGAGGAAGACGACGAGGGCGACCAGCGCGCCGGTCCAGGCATGCCTGACCGACACCGCGCCGGTGACCAGTTCGCGGTGCGCGGTGCGGGGGTTCCGGGCGTCGATCTCCCGGTCGATGATCCGGTTGGCGGCCATCGCGAAGGTCCGCAGCCCGACCATGGCGACGGTGACCAGGAGCAGTTCGCCCCAGTGGATGTTCGCGTCCCACTCGTACATCGCGGTGAGCGCGGCGATGTAGGCGAAGGGCAGCGCGAACACCGAGTGCTCGATCATGACGAGGCGCAGGAACGCCGGAACACCCCCGCGTCGGCGGGGACCGTGGTCCGCGCTGCCCTCACCGAGGATGGCTTCACTGCTCACGATCCGTACTCCTTCCAGCGCCGCGTCACCCGATCGTGTGTCTCCGGGTCGGAGCCCACGACCCCGTCGGCGGTGGTCATCATGCGAGGCTCCCGAGGAACGTGTCGAGGTCGGCCAGCAGCGCGGCGGCCGGCAGCGGGCCCGTCGCCACGGTCAGCGGCGTGCCCGCGTCGTCGGGCGGGGCGAGGTGCGCGGTGAAGACGTACGCGTCGGCGCCGGACGGGCGGGCGTCCAGCCGCAGTACCGCGCCGCCGTCGACCGTGAAGGGTCCCTCCGCCGCGGCCAGCTCGTCACGCAGCCGCCGCGCGAAGTCGGCGGGTTCCGCGTCGCGCACGCCGGGCAGCTCGAAGCCGTCGCCCTCGCCACCCTGCTCGAACAGCACCGCCCAGGTGTCCCCGGCACCGGCGAGTTCCTCGGGGGTGACACCCGCCTCCGCGGCCGCCCGGCGGACCCCCTCGTCGCCCGGGTCCAGCTCGGGGCGTACGAGGGCCACATAGTCGGTGTCGGTGCCGATGAAGAGCGCGGGGCCGCCGACGGCCAGGGGACTCACAGTCCGTACTCCTTCCAGCGGCGGTCGACCTTCGCCGCCGTGTCGGGGTCGGACTCCACCATGTCGGGCCAGCCCCCGTCGCGCGTGTAGCCCTCCTCGGGCCACTTCTTCGTCGCGTCGATGCCCGCCTTGCCGCCCCAGAACTGCTGATAGGACGAGTGGTCGAGATGGTCGACGGGGCCTTCGACGACGGTGAGGTCACGGGCGTAGTCGGTGTTGCCGAGGGCCCGCCAGGAGACCTCGTGCAGATCGTGGACGTCGCAGTCGGAGTCGACGACCACGATCAGTTTGGTCAACGACATCATGTGGGCGCCCCAGATGGCGTGCATCACCTTCTGGGCGTGTTTGGGGTACTTCTTGTCGATCGAGACGATCGCGCAGTTGTGGAAGCCGCCGGACTCGGGCAGGTGGTAGTCCACGATGTCGGGGACAATGATCTTCAGCAGGGGCAGGAAGAAGCGCTCCGTGGCCCGCCCCAGCGGCCCGTCCTCGGTCGGCGGCCGGCCGACCACGATCGACTGCAGCAACGGACGCTTGCGCATGGTCACGCAGTCGATCGTCAGGGCGGGGAACGGCTCCTGCGGGGTGTAGAACCCGGTGTGGTCGCCGTAGGGACCCTCGGGAAGCATCTCGCCGGGCTCCAGCCAGCCCTCGATGACCACCTCGGCCTGCGCGGGTACCTGGAGCGGAACCGTCCTGCAGTCGACCATCTCGATCCGCTTGCCCTGCACGAAGCCGGCGAACAGGTACTCGTCGATGTCCCCGGGCAGGGGCGCGGTGGACGCGTACGTCACGGCCGGCGGGCAGCCGAAGGCGATGGCGACCGGCAGCCGCTCACCGCGCCGCGCGGCGACCTGGTAGTGGTTCCGGCTGTCCTTGTGGATCTGCCAGTGCATGCCGATGGTGCGCTTGTCGTGCCGCTGGAGCCGGTAGAGGCCGAGGTTGCGGATGCCCGTCTCCGGGTCCTTGGTGTGGGTGAGTCCCAGGTTGAAGAAGGAGCCGCCGTCCTTCGGCCAGGTGAACAGCGCCGGAAGCTGCTCCAGGTCGACGTCGTCACCGGTCAGTACGACCTCGTGCACGGGCGCGTCGCCGGACTTCACCTTCTTCGGCGGCACGTGCGTCATCGAGCCGAGCTTCCCGAAGGCCTCGCGCACGCCGATGAAGCCCTGCGGCAGCTCGGGCCTGAGCAGCCCGCCGATCTTCTCGCTGATGTCCGCGTACGACTTCAGCCCGAGTGCCTTCAGCAGGCGGCGGTCCGTGCCGTACACGTTCATGGCGAGGGGCATGCTCGAGCCGCGCACGTTCTCGAAGAGCAGGGCGGGACCGCCGGCCTTGTTCACCCGGTCGACGATCTCACCGACCTCCAGATACGGGTCGACCTCGGCCTTGATGCGCTTGAGGTCGCCCTCGCGCTCCAGCGCCCTGAGCAGGGAGCGAAGATCGTCGTAAGCCATGCGGTCAAGTATCCCCGAGCGGTTACCCTGGCCCTGTACCACCCACCGCTTTCATTGCTTTCGCTGGAGAGGCCCCATGCTTCGGGTGCTGATGTTCCTCGTGCCGCTGGCACTGAGCGTGTACGCGTTCATCGACTGCATCAGCACGAAGGACGAGGACATTCGTCACATGCCCAAGCCGCTGTGGGCGATCCTCGTGCTGTTGTTCCCGCTGGTCGGGTCGATCTCCTGGCTCATCGCCGGCAAGAAGCGGCAGCCCGCGGGCGCGGGCGGCTCCGTATGGGGCGGGGGCGGCGGCCGCCGCCAGTGGGTGGCGCCGGACGACAACCCCGAGTTCCTGAAGTCGCTGGACGAGGACACGAAGAAGGACAAGGACGACAACCCGGGGGACGGGGACCGCGGCGGGACGGCCTGACCGCCCACGCCCCCGTCCGCGCCCCCGTTCGGCGTCAGCTCCTGGTCCAGCTCTGGGACGCCGTCCCCTCGCACACCCGCACCATGATCAGGCCACTGGGCCGGGAGTGTTCCAGACACCTGCCGGTCTTCGCGAGGATGACGCTGCCGCCCGAGCCGAGACGCCACTCCTGAGCGTCGTCCGCACCACAGGTCGTGCTGTGCATCGAACCGTAGGCGGACAGACAGTTGCCGGACACCCGGTGGACGATCCGGTAGGTGCCGGACGACACGCTCCGCAGGCTCCAGTCGGCCGCCCCTGAGGTGCAGTCGCCCATGGAGACGTTGCCGTAACCGGCGCTCGCGGTGGCGGTGAGACACCGTCCGCTCGACCCGTTGCGCAGGGTGGAGCCACCCCCCTCCACCGGGGCCTCGGCCTCCGTACCCCCGCCCGGAGGCGGGTCCTCCCCGCCTCCGCCACCCGGGTCCCCGCTCGTTCCGGCACCGCCGTCGGCGCCGCCGTTCCCACCCGCGCCGTCGTCCTTCCCGTCCCCGTCCCCGTCGTCGGCGTCGGCGCCCGCCTGTGCGGGAGCGGTCGCCGGCTCCTGGGACCCGGACCCCGGCTTCTTCGAGGAGGATGCCCCGGCGGACGGCGACGGCTTCGCGGACCCGCCGGGCGTCCCCGGCGGCGCGGTGACGGAGAGCGAAACCGACGAGGTGGGGGCGGGTCCCGCCCCGTCAGCGGTGTCGAAGGTGTACGGCAGCAGCGTGAAGGCGAGGGTGGTGCCCGTCGCCACGACCACGACGGGGACGGCCACGGGGACCACACGTGTCCGGCGGCCGCGCTCCTCCGGCGACGGCCTGGACGCACCGGGCGCCTCCGGTTCCCCAGGCTTCTCGGGCTTCTCGGGTTCCTTCGCCGCTTCCGGTTCCTTCGCCGCTTCCGGTTCCTCCGGCAGGGTCAAAGCGGTCGGTGTCCGCGCCGCGAAGGCGGCCCGTTCGGTCAGCTGCGCCGTGACGGCCTCCGGCCACAGCGGCGGCGTGAACGGGCCGTGCCGGTCGGCGAGTTCGACGAGTTCGGCGGCGGTGGGCCGACCCTCGTAGTCCTTGTCCAGACAGGCCGCGACGACCTCGGCGAGTTCCGGATCCAGAGCGCGTACGGCGTCGAGGTCGGGCTCCTCGTGCACGATCCGGTACAGCACGCCGTGTCCGGACTCGTCACCGAAGGGCGGCCGGCCGCTCGCCGCGTACGCGATGACCGAGCCGAGCGCGAAGATGTCGACGGCCCCGGTCGACGTGCGTGCCCCCGAGGCCTGTTCCGGGGACATGTAGGCGGGAGTGC
Organism: Streptomyces sp. NPDC086080; assembly: GCF_044540255.1. Classification (NCBI taxonomy): domain Bacteria; kingdom Bacillati; phylum Actinomycetota; class Actinomycetes; order Kitasatosporales; family Streptomycetaceae; genus Streptomyces; species Streptomyces sp. NPDC086080. The sequence continues at coordinate 83,251 of NZ_JBITRU010000030.1, read as the reverse complement.
CCACCACCATGCCACTGATGGTGATCTTGCTCTGCTCCGCGGCGCGGGCCACACCGAAGTCGATGAGGGTGAGGCCGTCGAGGGTGAGCATGACGTTGGACGGTTTGATGTCCCGGTGCACCATGTCGAGCGCGTGCACCGCGGCGAGCCCCGCGGCGGCCTCCCGCAGCAACAGCCAGAGGGCTCCGGCGGGCAGCGGTCCGTCGTGGACCTCGAGGGCCTCGCGCAGGGTGAGGCCGGGGACGTAGGCGGTGGCGAACCACGGGGGCCGGGCAGTGCGGTCGCCCGCGAGCAGCGGGGCGGTGGCGTGCTCGGGTAAGCGGGCCAGGTTGTCCAGTTCGTGTCCGAAGCGGCGCAGAAAGTCCTTGTCCTCGGCGACGACCGACGGCAGCAACTGCTTGACGGCGGCGTACCGCCCCTCGTGCACGCCGAGGTAGACGCGGCCCATGCCGCCCGCCCCGAGCCGTCCGACGAGCGGGATCGTGCCGATCCGCTGCGGGTCCTCGTCCTCCAGCGGCTCGGCGCCGCTTCCGCCCAGCTCGATCACGTCTGCCCCGTCGTCGTGTTCCGTCGTCGCGCCACCGGTGGCGACCCGCCCGCTCCCCCCACGACGGGCGGACCGCACGTCGGCAGGGGTCAGTCTGAAGGAGAACGGGCTAGAATTGGAAGTGAATTCTAGAAATTCACTCCAGAATCACCTGGAAGGTACGGCCACCCTGCGATGACCCCCAAGCAGCACCGCGGCGAGGTGACCGCCGAGCACCTGCTGGACGCGGCGCTGCGCGTCTACGGAGAGTCGGGCGAGCAGGGCCTCACCGTCAGCGCGGTGACCGCGGCGAGCGGTGTCAGCCCCGGCAGTCTCTACCACCACTTCGGCAGCATGGACGGCCTGCTGACCGCCCTGCTGATGCGCTGGCTGGAACGGCTGCTGGTGGAGATGGTCACGGCCCTGGAACAGGCGGACTCCGCCCGCGCCGGTGTCCGGTCCCTCGTGCGGGCCTACCTGACGTTCATCCGGGACCACCGGGAGGCGGGCCTCCTGCTGCACTCCTCCCGCGCCGACGAACTGGGCATGCGCCAGGCGAAGCAGCTCCGTGACGCCCAGGAGGCCCGGCTCACCCCGCTGTCCGCGTGGGTGAGCCGGTACGTCGCGTCGGGCGAGCTCGCGCCCCTGCCCGTGTCGGTTCTGGAGTCGCTGATCCTCGGCCCGGTGATCGGCGCGAGCCGCCGCTGGCTGACTCTCGGCGACATCGACCTCGACGAGGCGGCGGACGTCCTGCCGGACCGGATCTGGCGGTCGGTCAGCGCGAACCCGGGGTGAGTACGGGGTCGGCCGCGAGCAGTCCCGGGTGGATCACTCCTCCCCGAAGATCTCCTCGGCCTTCGGGACGGTGACGGCGCGGGCGAGCCAGTGACGGAGGACGTCGGGGTCGGTGCAGCCCGTGACACGGCTGCGGACATCGTCCGACACCTCGAGACCGCGTTGCTCCAGAACGAGCAGGATGCCCTCGGCACGGGCTTCGGCACGGGCTTCGGCACGGGCTTCGGTGCGGGCTTCTTCCCGGATTTCCTCGACGAGGTAGGACTTGTAGAAGGAGAGGTCCACGGCCACCAGGTTCCTCCAGAGGTGCTTGGCCGGGTGCTTGCCCAGGCCCTGTGCGGTGAATTCGACGATGGGGTCCGCGATGTCTTCGGGCACGTCCCGCAGTGCGGTGGAGAGGGCCTTCAGTATGGCATTCACGGCGGGTTCGGCGGCGTGTGTGATGGCCGCCAGGCTGGCCAGGACGAGGTCGGCGCGCGCCTCCTCCGGGTCCGTGATCACGGGCATGTTGTGCGGGCCGGCGACCACGGGACGCAGGGTGAGGGTGGGCAGCTCGGGCGGTCCGCTGCTGACCGCTCGCTGGGCCCATTTGGCCGTGGTGTGGTCCTGGCAGACCACGAGCAGTGCGGTGGGCAGCCGGTACTTCGTCCACAGGTAGCTGGTGTAGTACGCCCAGCTGGCCGGCTTGTCGGGATTCCTGCCGCCCTGGGCCTCGATGGCGAGGAGGAAGTCGCCCCGGTCCGCGGTCTCGAAGCACAGGATTGTGTCGACACGGCGTTCGACAGGGCTGCTCTCGGTGAGGTCGGTCGGCAGCGGTGTGGCCCTGACGGGCCTGGGAATGTCGACTCCGAGGAAGCGTGAGACCCGGCTGAAGAGTCCGGGGTCGTGCTGGAAGATGCGGTGCATCGCCTCGTGGGGCGGCTTGACCATGGGTTTCCTTGCTGTCAACCGACTACAGCCGACATATGTCGTCGGCATGTGCACCGAACGTAAGGAAGCCAGGACCCTGGAAGAAGACAAACAGGCAATATTCACCCGGGCGAGTGAGCGGGCCCGGTGCGGGCGGCCACGCCGGAGGAACGGCTAGTTGCGGGGTGTCAGGGCCGCCCATGACCGTTCACGGCCGTTGGCCGACGTGAGCCGGCCCTCACCGTTTCCCGACTGCGTGATCTGCGGGGAAATCGCGGACCACTGCCGCCCGGCCCCGGCGTCTTTCGACGGCACCGGGGAGACGGACGCGAACGTGCTGCCGCGCCGGCACCGGGGCACCGGGGCACGGCGGTGCCCCGGCCGGCGGGTGGGTCAGCGCAGGCGGGAGGAGGACAGGATCGACAGCAGGTGCGCCGGGACCATCACCCAGGTGATGACGGCGAGTGCACCCAGCGCCCAGCGGGTCGGCTCGAGGCCGCCGGTCACGGCGTCGGCGACGGCGGCCGCGAGGAGGACGAGGGACGCCTCGATGCCGTTGGTGACGCGATGGATCTTGAACGCGGCGGCGACCCGGCGGACGGTGGCGACGCCCTGTGAGCGCGGGCGGGTCGACTCGTCGTCGGCGACCATCAGGCCGCGGCGGGCGCGGGCGACGTCCACCAGGTCGGTGGATGCCTTGAGCAGGACGACGCCGAGGGCGGTGGCTATGCCGATCGACAGCCACCCGCCGACGCCGGACTCGGCGGCGCGGTAGCCGGCGCCGGCCAGCAGCGCCGCGTCGGCGAGGTACGCGCCGAGCCGGTCGACGTAGATGCCGGCCGCACTGTTCTGGCCCTTCCAGCGGGCGACTTCACCGTCGACGCAGTCGAAGAGGAGGAACAGCTGCATGAGGATCACGGCGAGGATCGCGCCGGTCAGGCCGGGGATCATCAGGGCGGCGCCGGAGGCCACTCCGCAGACCACCATCGTCCAGGTGAGCTGGTCCGGGGTGACCGGGGTGCGTACCAGGTGGCGGGTGGTGCGCAGGGAGATCTTCCGCATGTAGAGCCGGCCGGCCCAGTGCTCGCCGTTGCGGCTCGCCATCTTGGCCTGCGGCTGGCAGACCTCCCGCAGCTCCTCCAGTGCCGGAGCACCCATGTCGTTCCTTCCCTCAGAGCTCAACTGCCGCCCGCGCAGCAGCGATCGGGCCAGCGTACAGAGCCGGTGCGGCACGCCCGACGCGGGCCGTACGCAGGGAACACTGACCCCATGGAGTCGATCGATCAGCTCACCGCCCGCACCTGGCTCGCCACCGCCGTCGCGGAGGCCCGTACCGGGCGGGAGGAGGGCGGCATTCCCATCGGCGCCGCGCTGTACGGCGCCGACGGGACCCTGCTCGGCCGGGGCCGCAACCGCCGCGTGCAGGACGGTGACCCGTCGATGCACGCGGAGACCACCGCCTTCCGCGCGGCGGGACGACAGCGGTCGTACCGTGGCACGACGATGGTGACGACCTTGTCCCCGTGCTGGTACTGCTCGGGCCTGGTCCGTCAGTTCGGCATCTCCCGCGTGGTGATCGGCGAGGCGGTCACCTTCCACGGCGGCCACGACTGGCTGGCCGCCCACGGCGTGGAGATCGTGCTGCTGGACGATCCGGAGTGCGTCGCGATGATGCGGGAGTTCGTCGCCCGTCATCCACAGCTGTGGAACGAGGACATCGGCGACCGGGCCGGTGAAGGCCGGTGTCCGTGACCCGGGTCACGGACACCGGCCTTCACCGGCCTTCGCGGTGCGCGGCGGTCAGAAGCCGATGGACCGCAGCGCTCCCAGGCCGACGTCGGCGTACGAGTGCTTGCCGGAGACGAAGATGTTCACGCCGTAGTAGTTGAACAGCCAGCAGCCGAACGCCGCCAGGGCGAGGTAGGCGGCCTTGCGGCCCTTCCAGCCGGCCGTGGCGCGGGCGTGCAGGTATCCGGCGTAGGCGACCCAGGTGATGAAGGACCAGGTCTCCTTGGGGTCCCAGCCCCAGTAGCGGCCCCAGGCGTCGCCGGCCCAGATCGCGCCCGCGATGATCGTGAACGTCCACAGCGGGAACACGGCCGCGTTGACACGGTAGGCGAACTTGTCCAGGGACGCGGAGGCGGGCAGCCGCTCCAGGAACGAGGTCGCGAAGCTGCCGGGCTTGCCGCCGTTCGCGAGCTTGTTCTCGTACGCGTCCTTGAACAGGTACATGATCGTGGTGATCGCGCCCACGTAGAAGACCGCGCCGCACAGGATCGCCGTGGAGACGTGGATGTACAGCCAGTACGAGTGGAGGGCGGGAACCAACTGGTCGCTGGCGGTGTACAAGACAGTGACGGCGAGACCGAGATCGAGGAGGACCGAGGTGGTCAGGAACAGGCCGATCCAGCGCACGTTCTTCTTCAGCGCCAGCAGCAGGAGGTACACGCCGACCGCGGTGGTGGAGAAGGTGATGTTGAACTCGTACATGTTGCCCCACGGCGCCCGCTCCACGGACAGCGCGCGGGTGAGCACCCCGCCGAACGCGAGGAGGAACGCGAGCACGGTGAGGGAGACGGCGATACGCCCGTAGAGGTCGCCCTTCTCGTCCCCGCCGTGCGCTCCGGGCCCGTCGGGCACGTCACGCGAGCCGGTCGCGGCCCGTACGACGACCTTCGGCCGCTCCAGTACGGCGGTGCCGCCGGCCTTGTTGACGGTGACGGCCGGTGCGGCCTTCACCGTGGCCGACTGGGGAGTGAGAGCGGCGGCCGTACGGCCGACCTTGCTGCGGCTGCCGAAGAGCCATTCGGCGATGTACGCGAAGAAGGCCAAGGTGTAGATGGCCATCGCGGAGTAGATCAGCACATTACTGATGCTCGCGAGATCTTCGTTGGTGGCGGCGGCGAGGGTCACCTCAACACTCCTTCGGCTGAACATCCCGGCGGCATCCGGTCGGGCGGTGAGGTCTGCGGCGGGATGGCATGCGTGTCACCGGGCTGGTTTCGACCCGGGCGGCGTGGATCGATGGAGAGCCGGAGAGGACTCAAGGCTGCTCAGCCCCTTCGGACGCGGAGTCGGAGCCGGACACACCGTCCGGCTCCGGGGCGGTTACGGGGTCGGGCACACCGGGCGCCCTCTCGTAGAGGAGGCCGGCGAGGTCGCCGAGTTCCTCGGGGAGCCTCGTGGACTCGCTGCGGCCGAGGCCGGCCATCTCGACGACGGTCACGCCGTCGGGGCCCTCGACCGCGCGCACCCATACGCGGCGACGCTGGATGAACAGGGAACCCGCGAGTCCGGCGATCGCGGCGACGGCGCCGCCGAGCGCCCAGCCGGCGCCCGACTCCTGGACGATCTGGAACTGCGCCCACTCCTTGACGTCCTTCTCGAAGGTGATCGAGCCGGCGCCGTTCGGGAGCGTCATGGTCTCGCCGGGCATGAGCAGCTGCTTGAACAGCTCGCCGTCGGCGTCCTTGAACTCCTTCATCTTGGTCCTGTCCATCTGGTACACGCTCTGCGGAATGCCGGCGTCGGCCTTCAGGTCGCCGTGGTAGGCGGACAGCGCGAGCACCGGATAGTCCAGCGCGGGGAACTGGGAGAGCATCGTGCCGCCGGAGCCGCCGAAGGTGGGCACGAAGAAGGCGTTGAAGCCGAGCTGTTCCTTCGTGCCCCCGGGGTTGCGGTAGCCGTCGAGAACCTTGACCACGCCGGAGGACGTGACGTTGGCGTCGAGCGGCAGCAGCGGCACGGCGTCCTGGAAGACGACCTCGCCCTTGCCGTCGCGCACGGTGACGAAGGGCGCGTAGCCGTGACTGGTGAGGTAGACCTTGGCGTCACCGATCGTCAGCGGCTCGTTGACCTTGACGGTGGTCTTCTTCTCCTCGCCGTAGGCGCCCTCGGTGTAGGTGAGGTCCGCTTCGTAGGTGCGCGGCGTCCCCTTGTTGGGCCCGGTGCGCTCGTACGTGCCCCGGAAGTCCTTCATGTCGAAGCTGAACGGCTCCAGGTCGTCGACGGAGAAGAGGTTGCCGGACTTGAAGTCGTCGTACATCGGGAGCGCGTTGGAGAATCCGTCGCCCTCGACGATCAGCTTGTTGCCCTCGGACTTGAACAACTGGCCCCAGGCGAAGGCGATCAGCATCACGATCAGCGCGATGTGGAAGAGCAGGTTGCCGACCTCGCGCAGATAGCCCTTCTCGGCGGCGACGGCGTCACCGACGAGGTGGGCGCGGAAGCGGCGCTTCCGCAGCAGGGCGAGCGCGGCCTCGCGGACCTGCTCGGGTTCGGCCCCGGTGCGCCAGGTGGTGTGGGCGGGCAGCCGGGTCAGCCGCCGGGGGGCGCCCGGCGGGCGGCCGCGCAGCTGGCCCACGAACTGCCAGGTGCGGGGCACGATGCAGCCGATGAGGGAGACGAACAGCAGGATGTAGATCGCCGAGAACCACACCGAGCTGTAGACGTTGAACAGGCCGAGCTTGTCGTAGAGGGGCGCGAGGATGTCGTGCCGCTCGCGGAAGTCGGCGACCTTCGTCGCGTCGATGCCGGTCTGCGGGATGAGCGAACCGGGGATCGCGCCGAGCGACAGCAGCAGGAGCAGCAGCAGCGCGACCCGCATGGAGGTGAGCTGCCGCCAGAACCAGCGGGCCCAGCCGATGACGCCCAGGGAGGGCAGATGGGGCGGCTCGTCCTTGGGCGCGGTGGACAGCTGGGAGCCGGCCGCGCCGAGGTCCTGGTCGTCACCGGCCTTCGGGGTGGTGTCCGTCGTGGTGTCGCTCATCGGGTCAGATCCCCACCGTGAAGCCGTTGGACCAGGTCTGCATCTCCGCCACGAGGCTGTCCCACGCGCCGGTCAGCAGCAGCACACCGGTCACGATCATCATCGTGCCGCCGATGCGCATGACCCAGGTGTAGTGCCGCTTGACCCAGCCGAAGGCACCGAGCGCCTTGCGGAAGGCCACGGCGGCGAGCACGAAGGGCACGCCCAGTCCCAGACAGTACGCGACGGTCAGTACGGCGCCGCGCCCGGCGCTCTCCTGCTGGGCGGAAAGGGTCAGTACGGAGGCGAGGGTGGGGCCGATGCAGGGGGTCCAGCCGATGCCGAACAGCGCGCCGAGGACGGGCGCGCCGGCCAGCCCGGTCGCCGGCCGCTTGTGGAAGCGGAACTCCCGCTGGGTGAGCCAGGGCATCAGGCCCATGAAGAAGACACCCATGAGGATCATGAGGACGCCGAGCACCTTGGACAGGACGCCCGACTGTTCCTGCAGTGTCTGCCCGAAGTAGCCGAAGAAGGCGCCGCCCGAGACGAACACGACGGTGAAGCCGAGGACGAACAGGGACGCCCCGGCGACCATCCGGCCGCGCCGCGCCTCCGCCAGGTCGGTTCCGGAGACGCCGGTGACGTAGGAGAGGTAGCCGGGGACGAGCGGCAGGACGCAGGGGGAGAAGAAGGAGACGAGCCCGCCGAGTACGGCGATGGGCAGGGCGACCAGCAGGGCGCCGTTGAGCACCGTGCCGTTGTAGCCCGTCTCGGCGGCGAGCGTGTACAGGGCCGTCACGTCACTTCTCCGCGACGACCGGCTTGAGCATCTTCAGCAGCCGTTCCTCGTTGAGCGCGGTCAGCGAGCGGGCGGCGATTCTGCCGTCCCGGTCGAGGACCAGGGTGGACGGGACGGCCTGCGGGTTGAGGGTGCCCTTCTCGAAGCGGAGCATCAGCTTGCCCGTGGGGTCGTACAGGCTCGGGTACGGGATGCCGAAGTCCTTCTCGAAGGCGAGGGCGGACGTGGTGCTGCCGTCCCGGGTGTTGATGCCGACGAACTGCACGCCCCGGTCGGCGTAGTCCTTGGCCACGGCGGCGAAGTACTTGGCCTCCGCACGGCACGGGTTGCACCAGGAGCCCCAGACGTTGAGGACGACGACCTTGCCCTGGTAGTCGGCGACGTCGAGCTGCTTGCCCTCGAGCGTCTTCCCGGAGAGTTCGGGCGCGGCGACGCGCTTGCCCTCGGGGACCGTCGAGATGCCGTCGGTGCCGACGACGAAGTTGGTGTCCCCGCCGCCGCCCGACGTCCCGCCCGAGCCGCACGCGGAGACCAGCAGTGCGGCCGCGGCGGCGCCTGCCGCCAGAGTGGCGCGGCGGGAGAAGCGGGTGGCGCGGTTCGAGCTCTGCGGGGCTCGGTTCGAGCGCTGGGGGGCGCGGCTGGCGGCACTCATGTGAAAAGTTTCGCATGCCCGTTCTGGGGATCTTGCGCACCCCCCTGCGCACCCCCCTGCGCCCTCTCCTCGCGGGCGGAAACCCGCATATCAGGCGGTGCCGCCGGCACCCGCTCCCGCCGTACCGGCGCCCGCTCCCCCGGAGCCCGCGGGGTCCTTGGCGAACGCCTTCCAGCCGCCGTCCGGTTCCTGCCCCACGTCCAGGGTGCGGAGCTGCTCCAGGATCTCCGGCTTCTGCACGTCCAGCCAGTCGGTGAACTGCCGGAAGGAGACGAGCCTCACGTCGCCGCCCTTCTCCTTCTCCCGGGCGATGTGCTTCATCGCCTCCTCCACGGCGTCCATGTAGATACCGCCGTTCCACTCCTCGAAGTGGTTGCCGACGAAGAAGGGTGCCCGGTTCGACTCGTATGCCCGCTTGAAGCCGGATATGTAGGATCCGGCGGCCTGTTCACGCCAGCCCGGGTAGTTGTGGGCGGGCGCCTTCGTCGTGTTGAGGGACTGGTTGGCGAGCATGTTGTAGTCCATCGACAGGACTTCGAAGGAATGCCCGGGAAAAGGTATCTGCTGGAGCGGAAGGTCCCATATCCCCTTCTTCTTCGTCGGCCAGACCTGCCGTCCGCCGGGCGAGGAGGCGTCGTAGCGCCAGCCGAGCTCGCGGGCGGTGGGCAGCAGTGCGTCCCGCCCGAGGAGGCAGGGCGTACGGCCGCCGATGAGTTCCTTGTCGTAGTCGAACGGCAGGGACTCCACGTCGGTCCAGCCGGAGTTGGTGCGCCACTCCTTCACGAACGACGTGGCCTGCTCGATCTCGCTGCGCCACTGCTGCGACGTCCAGTTGCCGACGCTGCCGGAACCGGCGCAGAAGTGGCCGTTGAAGTGCGTACCGATCTCATGGCCCTCGAGCCAGGCCCGGCGGAGGTTCCTGAGCGTGTCCTTGATGTGCGCGTCGGTGAGGTACCCGATGTCGGACGCGCCCCTCGGGTTGTTCGGCGGGTCGTAGAGGCGCTTCTTCGACTCGGGGAGCAGATACACGCCCGAGAGGAAGAAGGTCATGGACGCGCCGTGCTCCTTGGCGAGGTCCAGGAAGCGCGGGAAGAGCCCGTTGCCGACCTCTCCGGCGCCGTCCCAGGAGAAGACGACGAACTGCGGGGGCGTCTGGCCCGGCTCCAGTGGCACGGGCCGGTCCGGCTGGTGGGGCTGCGCGCCGGTGAAGGAGGTGGAACCGTCACCGATCGGACGGGCCGTCCTCGTCGGCTTCGGCTTCGGCGTTCCGGTCCGGTCGCCGCCGGAGCGGGAACCGTCCCCGGAGGCCGCACCGCCCGAGCCGCCGCAGCCGGCCAGCGAGACGGCGGCCACGGCACCGGCCCCCGCACCGAGCCCGAGCATTCCCCTGCGGGAGAGAGCGCGCATGGCGTCCCCCTTCGTCACGTCCTCTGGTGGTCACCCATTCAGAGCACGTGACGGAGCAGGCGGTTCCCCCTCGACTGCGGCGGTTTCGCAACGAAATCCCGGGAGGGCGTTACCTTCCGAGAACGACGACCGTTAGGCCCCGAAGGCCTTGCCCTTCCCCTTCACCGGCTTGGCGCCCGCCAGCAGGTGCGCCGGGACGAGATCGCGGGCCGGCTCGCTGTAGCCGACGGAGACGATGCTGTCCCCCCGGTAGGTGAACGTGGTCAGCGAGGCGAGCGTGCACTGCCGCTTGCGCGGGTCGTGCCACAGCCGCCGCTTCTCCACATAGGACCGCACGATCCAGATCGGCAGCTGGTGGCTGACCAGCACCGCCTCATGTCCGCGCGCCGCGTCCTTCGCCGCGTGCAGCGCGCCCATCATGCGGACGACCTGATCGACGTACGGCTCGCCCCAGGACGGCCTGAACGGGTTGACGACGTGCTTCCAGTTGGCCGGGCGGCGCAGCGCGCCGTCGCCGATGCCGAAGGTCTTGCCCTGGAAGACGTTCTCGGCCTCGATCAGCCGCCCGTCGGTGGCGATGTCCAGGCCGTGCGCCTTCGCGATGGGCTCGGCCGTCTGCTGCGCCCGCTCCAGCGGGGAGGCGACGACATGGGTGATGTCGCGGGAGGCGAGGTGCTCCGCCACCCGGTCGGCCATGCGCCGGCCCAGCTCCGAGAGGTGGTAGCCGGCCAGCCGGCCGTACAGGACGCCGTCCGGGTTCTCGACCTCGCCGTGCCGCATCAGGTGGACGACGGTGACGTCGTCGTCCTTCTTCGGGGTGCTCATGCCGTGGCCTCCGCTGCCGCTCGGGCCGCCGCCGGAAGGGCGTCGGCGATGCGCTGGACGGCCTCCTCGTCGTGGGCCGTGGACACGAACCAGGACTCGAACGACGACGGCGGCAGGTAGACGCCGTTCGCAAGGAGCGAGTGGAAGAACGCGGTGAAGCGGAACGACTCCTGCGCCTTGGCGTCCTCGTAGTCGCGCACCGGACGGTCGGTGAAGAACACCGAGAACATGTTGGAGGCGTTCTGCAGCGTGTGCGCGACCCCCTCCTTGCCGAGCGCCTCCGTGACGAGCGACTGGATCTGCGCCGAGACGGCGTTCACCTTCCCGTACGCGGCGTCGTCGAGCAGCCGCAGCTGGGCGAGCCCGGCGGCGGTGGCGACCGGGTTCCCGGAGAGGGTGCCGGCCTGGTAGACGGGCCCGGCCGGGGCGAGGTGGCCCATCACGTCGGCTCGCCCGCCGAAGGCCGCGGCCGGGAAGCCGCCGCCCATCACCTTGCCGAAGGTCATCAGGTCGGGCCGCACCCCGTCGACGCCGTACCATCCGGCGCGGCTGGTGCGGAAACCCGTCATGACCTCGTCGGAGATGTACAGCGCTCCGTGCGCGGCGCAGGCGTCCTTCAGCCCCTGGTTGAACCCGGGCCGCGGCGGCACGACGCCCATGTTGCCCGGCGACGCCTCGGTGATCACACAGGCGATCTCACCGGGGTGCGCGGCGAACGCGGCGTGCACCGCGTCGAGGTCGTTGTACGGCAGCACGATCGTGTCGCCGGCCTGCGCGCCCGTCACACCGGGGGTGTCGGGCAGCGCGAACGTGGCCACACCGGACCCGGCGGAGGCGAGCAGCGAGTCGACGTGGCCGTGGTAGCAGCCGGCGAACTTGACCACCTTGGTCCGCCGCGTGAAGCCGCGCGCGAGCCGGATCGCCGACATGGTGGCCTCGGTGCCGCTGGAGACCAGCCGTACCTGCTCCAGCGGTTCGATCCGGGCGACCATCTCCTCGGCGAGCGCCACCTCGCCCTCACCGGGCGTGCCGAAGGACGTACCGCGCGCGACGGCCTCCTGCACGGCGGCGATCACCTCGGGATGCGCGTGCCCGAGGATCATCGGGCCCCACGAGCAGACGAGGTCGACGTACCGGCGCCCGTCGGCGTCGGTCAGGTAGGGGCCGGTTCCGGACACCATGAACCGGGGTGTGCCACCGACCGCGCGGAAGGCACGCACCGGTGAGTTCACGCCACCGGGAGTGACGGCCGCGGCACGGTCGAACAGCGCCTGCGAGGCTTGGGCTTCGTACGAATATGGCAGTTCGCTCATGACCTGCGACTTCTCCGACCTTCTCCGACCTGCTCCGACGTCCCGGCCTCTCGCCGTGGCCGCGGATGCGTGTGACTCGTCTCAGGGTAGGCCAGGGGCGGCCTCGGGCATTCGGCCCCCGTTCCGGCGTGATCTGCGAAACTGGCGTCTGATACACACAGCTCACACGACCACGGCGGCGGGAGGCTGCGAGGGGCTCCCGGACAAGATGTTTCACCGCACGTTTCGGCGTGCGACCGTGGGGGAGGTCACTGTCACGATGATCGGGTTGCGCGGCGGGGGCCACGCGTCCTAGAAAAGCAGTCGGGTGGAGATATGCATCGCGGTGGCGGACTGGGCGAGGGGACTGACGGCCTGGGTCCTCGACGGGCCCGGCGGGGAAAGCACCGGCGCGAAATGGAGAACCCGGACGAGACGCGTCGACCGCGCGGCGAGCCCGATCGGATCGGCCCTCTGAGAGAGCCGGAGAGCAGGATGGGTGGTCGGGTGGGGGTGACGTACAAGTACTTCGGCGCGCCGGACGGCGCCACGGCGGCCCGCGTCCCGATCTCGATGCGCCCCGAGGAACTCGGCGGCGACGAACTCGGCATGGGCGGCATGTTCACCAAGATCAAGCCGGAGACCATGGCCGCGATGGTCCTCACGGGCATCGAGGGCGTCCCCCTGCACAAGGTCCCGCCCCTGGAACTGGTCGTCCTGCACCCGGACTACGCGGTCGTGAAGCTCCCCATGACGGTCGTCGACCCCCTGCGCGGCATAGGCGAGGAAGCGGTCGGCGCGGCCGCCTTCATCTGGTCCACGGTCCCGGACCGGGGCGGCCCGCGGGACGCGTTCAACGTGTACCAGCTGCTGCACGAATGGCAGGACTTCAGCCATCGGCTGCATGAGGCGGGGCATCAGGCGTACTGCCTGGTGTGGCCCTGAGCCGGGGCTTCCTACGGGGTGGGCGGGACCTTCGGGTCCCGCCCTCGTCATGTGACGGGGAGTCGTCGTCGCCGGGCGACGGGTGTGACGGGGCGTCGCCGGGCAACGGGCGTGACGACGGGTGTGCGGACGCGGCGGCGCTCACCGTCCCGCCGCGGCGCAGGCTTCCGCCTCGGCCAGGTACCGCGCCACCGGGCCCAGGGTCAGCATGCCGCCCGCGGCGCCTGCGTGTTCCGCGCGGGCACCCCGCAGGGCGGCCTCGGCGCGGGCGGCGACGCCGCGTTCGCCGAGGCGTACGGCGGCGCGGGCCGTCAGGCACCACAGGGCCTCCTGCATATGGTCGGGCGGTGGTTCGGGCACCGCGGCGAGGGCGGCGCGGGCCTGCTCGGTCCGGCCCCGGTCGAGCAGCAGGAGGGGGTGCGCCCAGGGGCGGTACGGGCCCCAGTCGAGGTGGGGATCGGTGGGCGCGGGCCGGTCGTGCAGCAGGCGCAGCCCCAGGAGGGCGAGCGGGAGCAGGCCACGGTGCAGCCCGGGCATTCCGGCCGTCCGGAGGGCGTCGTCGGCGGCGCGGTAGTGTGCCGCGGCCGTGGCGGCGGTTGGTCCTCCCGGTTCGGTGCTGCGGGCGGCCGCGGCCCGGGCATGGAACCACCCGGTGAGGACGGGGACGAGGGGCGCCTCGGTGGTGGCGGCGAGCCGTTCGGCGGCCTCGGCGTGCGAGGTCGCGGTGTCCAGGTCGCCGAGGGCCGAGGCGGACTGCAGGCGGACGAGCCTGCCGAGCACGGCGAAGTTCGGCAGCGCGTGCCGGGTGGCCAGGTCGAGGATCTCGGCGCCGGTCCTGTCCCGTTCCGTGGCGAGTCCGGGGTGGGCGAAGGACTGCAGGAACACCCCGTTGAGGGCGAACGCCAGCAGGGCGGGATCGGCCACGTCCCGTGCCAGCGCCTCGGCCCGCCGTGCCGCCTGTCGCGCGCGCCCGAGTTCGGCCCCCGACAGATCGGCGCTGCGGCTCTCGACGGCGACGGTGGCCAGGAGGCGGGCAGTCAGGTCGGCGGGGCCGTCGGGGCCGAGTGCGGTGAGCGTGCGCTCGGCGGCCGCCACGACGGCGCGGGACTGCTCGGGGTCGTCGGCCCGGGTCCACAGGGCGGGCACGTCGTAGGCGCCGATGATCCGTGCGGTGAGGAAGGGGTCGCCCGTGCGTTCCGCCGCCCGGACGGCGGCGAGGCGGTCGCGCCGTGCGTGGACGAGGGCGTCGCCACCCGCCAGTGCGAGGGTGCGGGCCAGATCCACGGTGGTGCGCGGACCGAACCGGACACCGGGGCCGGCCCACGCGGTACGTGGGCCTTCGAGGGACAGGGATCCGTTGAGGATGTCCGTCTCCAGGCGCTGGAGGTCGGCGCCGGGGTCGAGTCCGAGCTGATCGGCGAGCATCGCGCGGGCGCGGCGGAGGGTGGCCAGCGCGTCGGCCCGGCGGCCCGCACGGTGGAGCGCGCGGGCGAGGAGCGCCCAGGCGGGCTCTCGCCAAGGGTGTTCGGCGACATGGGCGCCCAGTTCGGCGACGAGGCCGGCGCCCTCCCCGGAGTCGAGGAGGATACGGGCGCGCAGTTCCACCCCCTCCCCTCTGAGCTCCTCCAGCCGGACGCGCTCGCGCTGCGCCCACGCGGAGCCGGTCACATCGGCGTAGGCGGGGCCCTGCCAGGCCGCGAGGACCTCGCCGAGGCCGGTCACCGCGTCGGGGGTCCGCCGGGCGCGGGCCAGGGTGTCCTGGAAGCGATGGACGTCCACGTCCTCGCGCGGCAGACGCAGCGCGTAGCCGGGCCCCTCGGTGACCAGGACGCCCGGCGGAGTACGGGGCGGCCGGCCGGGTTCGAGGGCGCGGCGCAGTGCGGCGACGAACGTGCGCAGGGCGCCGACGGCGCGGGCCGGCGGATCGGTCCACAGGTCGTCGACGAGGGTGTCGGTGGTGACCATCCGTCCCTCGGCGGCGACGAGCCGGGCGAGCACCTCGCGGTGGCGGGGCCCTCCCAGGGCGACCGGGCTGCCGTCGTCGTGAAAGGCCCGCACGGCACCGAGCACGTCGATTCGCATGCCCCCATCCTCGGCGCCGGGGGCCGGCCTCGCCCAGCCGTGCTGATCGGCTGCTGATCGCCGTCGTCCAGGCTGCTGCGGTCAGTCCCCCACCAGGAAAGACGGCCCTCCCATGACGCTCACCCTTCCCGGCTTCGACCACACCCGCCTGCCCGGTGCGGACGGCGTGGAGCTGGCCACTGCCATCGGCGGCAGTGGCAGCCCGGTCGTGCTGCTGCACGGTTTCCCCCAGACGCACCTGATGTGGCGGCACGTCGCCGAGCGGCTCGCCGACGAGCACACGGTGATCTGTCCCGACCTGCGGGGCTACGGTGCCAGCGACAAGCCGGCGGCCACCGGTCCCGATGTGTACGCCAAGCGCACCATGGCAGCCGACGTCGTGGCCCTGGCGGCGGCGCTCGGCCACGACCGCTTCGCCCTCGTCGGCCACGACCGGGGCGCCCTGGTCGCCTTCCGTGCGGGTCTCGACCACCCCGGGGCCGTCACGCACCTGGGCATCCTCGACGTCGTGCCGACGCTCGACATGTGGAATGTCCTGCACGGCGTCTCCGCGGCGGTCGGGTACCACCTCTTCCTCATGGCCCAGCCGCCGGGCCTGCCGGAGGCGATGATCGCGGGCAGTGCGGACGCGTTCTTCGGCTCGTTCCTCGACTCCTGGTCCGACGACCCGGCCGCCGTGCCGCGGGAGGTGCGTGCCGCGTACCTGCGGGCGAGCGCCGCGGCGGTGACGTCGATCGTCGCCGACTACCGGGCCTCGGCGGGCATCGACGTCGCGCACGACCAGGCGGACAAGGACGCCGGGTCGCAGCTGGCCATGCCCGTGACGGTCGTCCAGCAGGACTGGGGTGCGCGGCTGGGCTACGACGCCGGCGGGGTGTGGCGGGCGTGGGCGCCGGACCTGGACCACCGGCTGACCCGGGCGGGGCACTTCATGGCCGAGGAGGCACCCGACGAGGTCACGGCGGCGATCCGGGACCTGCTGGCCCGCTGAGCCTCCCGGACGACACGGCCGGCCCTCGTGAGCGGTGCCGCGACAGGTCCCGTTCCCCGGTCGCGGTCCCGCTGTCGCGCGTGCCGGCTGAGCCTCCCGGACGGCACGGCCGGCCCTCGTGAGCGGTGCCGCGACAGGTCCCGTTCCCCGGTCGCGGTCCCGCTGTCGCGCGTGCCTCGGTCGCTCACGGACCGCAGCGGCCGCGCCGCCCGCCGGAGCATCGTCCGCCGCGGCGGCGGCCATGGGCGCGCCGAGCCTGACGGGCTGCGGTGCGGGTGCGCAGCAGCCCTCGCCGTCGGCCTGCTCGGCGCGGGGGTCGTCGTACGGGCCCGCATGCGGACGCACGCGACCCCCGCGAGGCCGGAAGGCCGGTGAGGCGGCCGGCACCGGGGTTGTTCCGGCGTGCGCGGGGGGGCCACGCCGGAAGGCGGGGTCAGACCGGTGTCCGGTCGGCGCGGCGGTGCCGGTTGAGCGCCCGGCGGCCGAGGAGCACGGCGCCCAGCCCCAGCGGGATGGCCACGAGCGCGCCGACGAGTCCGTTGCCGGTGCCGGGACCGCCGTCGGCGGTGGCCGCGTGCAGCACCGCGAGGACCGTGCCGGCCACGCCCGCCGCGATGGCCGACACCCCGCCGATCCGGGCGTTGCCGGTGCCGATCCGGCCGCCGGCGCGGGCCAGGGCGGTCCAGCCGAGGGCCAGACCGAGCAGCCCCGCCCCGAGGGCCAGATAGGAGCCGGTCCGCCCGTCGCCGATGATCCCGCCCTCGGCGGCCGCCAGCAACGCTGCTGAAGCACTCATGCCGTTCTCCCCTTCTCCGTCGCCGATCGCGCGATCGGCGCGCGATCGGCGCGCAATCAACGCACGTTCGATGTGTCCCGAGCATGCGGGCCGGACCCCCGGCCGGTCGTCCGGCAGGCGCGGTCACTTTCCGCTGCCACCGCGGCGGGACGCGCATACCGCGGACGCGGCAGACGGCCCGGAGGTACCGCGTACGCGGTAGCCGGGCGTTCGTCCCTCAGCTCGATCCGCCCGCCACCGCATCCGGCTACGGTGCCCCCATGGACACAGGACGGCGGTTCGCTGTTCCGGCCGGCGTCGGCGACTGGGCGATCGCCGCGGGTGTGGCGGCGTTGCTGCTGGGCGGTGGACTGTCCGGGCCGCACCCGGCCGGGGGCCGCGAACTGCTCGGCTCGGTGCTGCTGGCGGCCGGCGGACTGGTGCTGGCCGCGCGCCGCCGGGCGCCGCGCGTGGTCCTGGCGGTCACCGGGCTGTGCGCGGTGGGCCACCTGGCGGCCGGCTTCGACGTGCTCGCCGTCTCCTACCTCGTCGCGGTCCACGGCGCGGTGCGCACCGGGCACCGCACCGTCGCACTGGCCGGCTCCGCGGGCCTGCTGGTCGTACTCCCCCTCGTCGCCCTGGTGTCCGGGGAGGGGCCCGCGGGCGAGGCCCTGGGGCAGGCCCGGAACACGCTCGAGATCGCCTGGCTGATCGCCGCGTTCGCCGCCGGGGAAGCGGTGCGGCAGGCCGAGCGGCGGGCGGAGGAGGCCGAGCGCACCCGCGAGGAGACCGCGCGGCGGCGGGCCGACGAGGAGCGGCTGCGCATCGCGCGGGAGCTGCACGACTCGCTCACCCACCAGATCTCGGTCATCAAGGTGCAGTCGGAGGTCGCGGTCCACGTGGCCCGGCGCCGGGGCGAGCGGGTACCGGATGCCCTGCTGGCGATCCAGGAGGCCGGCCGGGAGGCGAGCCGGGAGCTGCGCGCCACCCTGGAGGCGCTGCGCGACGACGGCACCGCCCCGCCGCACGGACTCGACCACATCCCCGGCCTGGTGAAGCGATTCGGGACGGCCGGCCTGGAGACGACGCTGGTGATCGAGGGCCATCCGCACTCCGTGCCGACCGCGGTGAGCCGTACCGCCTACCGGATCGTCCAGGAGTCACTGACCAACGTCGCCCGGCACGCCGCGGCGACGACCGCCTCGGTGGTCATCCACTACCGGACGGACGCTCTCGCCATCCGCGTCGACGACAACGGCAGGGCCGCCCAGACCCCCGCGCCGACCCCGGGTCTCGGTCTGCTCGGCATGCGCGAACGGGTCACGGCCCTGGGCGGCCGGCTGCGCACGGGACCGCTCGGCACCGGTGGCTTCACCGTCCAGGCGGACCTCCCCACGAACGGAGCCCCGTGATCCGGGTCCTGCTGGTCGACGACCAGCCGCTCATCCGCAGCGGCTTCCGCGCGCTGCTCGACCTCGAGGACGACATCGAGGTGGTGGCCGAGGCCGCCGACGGCCGGGAGGGCCTGGCGCTCGTCAGGGAGGAACTGCCCGACGTCGCTCTGGTCGACATCCGGATGCCCGTCATGGACGGCATCGAGGCGACCCGGCGCATCGCCGCGGACCCGGCCCTGACCGGCGTGCATGTCGTCGTGCTGACCAACTACGGCATGGACGAGTACGTCTTCCAGGCGCTGCGCGCCGGCGCCGCCGGCTTCCTCGTCAAGGACATCCTGCCGGAGGACTTCCTGCACGCCGTACGCGTCGCCGCCCGGGGCGACGCCCTGCTCGCACCCGCCATCACCCGCCGGCTCATCGACCGGTACGTCACCCATCCGCCGCCGCGAGCCCGCGCCGGGAACGGGCTGGAGGAGCTGACCGGCCGCGAACGCGAGGCGGTCGCCCTGGCCGCGCACGGCCTGTCCAACGACGAGATCGCCGCCCGCCTGGTCATCAGCCCCTTGACCGCGAAGACCCACATCAACCGGGCCATGGCCAAGCTCCACGCCCGCGACCGTGCCCAGCTCGTGGTCCTCGCCTACGAATCCGGCCTGGTGACCCCGGGCGCCTCCTGACCCCTGTACGCCGCCGACCGGACCGACGGGCCACGGCGTCCCGAGCAGGGCACTCTCACCTCGCGGGAATACCCCCAGGGGGTATATGGTTTGGCGTCTGAGGCCATACGGGTACTCGCGGCACGTCGATTGGGGATGAGGGGCATGGACCACGGCACGCACCACTCCGGTACCGCACACGGCCCATCCGGTACGGCGCACGACCACACGGCGCACGCGGCCGGCCGCGACCACGGCGGTCAGGCGCACGGCGCGAGCTGGGCGACGGCAGCGAAGGCGACGCTGCACTGCCTGACCGGGTGCGCCATCGGCGAGATCCTCGGCATGGTCATCGGCACCGCCCTGATGTGGGGCAACGTACCGACAATGGCCCTGGCCATCACCCTCGCCTTCGTCTTCGGCTACTCCTTCACGCTCTTCGCGGTGGTACGCGCCGGAGTGTCCCTGAAGACGGCGGTCAAGGTCGCGCTGGCCGCCGACACCGTCTCCATCGCGGTGATGGAACTGGTCGACAACGCGATCATCGCGCTGACCCCGGGAGCGATGGACGCGCACCTGTCCGACGGACTGTTCTGGTACGCGCTGCTCGGCGGCTTCGCCGTGGCGTTCGTGATCACCGCTCCGGTCAACAAGTGGATGATCGGCCGGGGCAGGGGTCACGCCGTCGTCCACGCCTACCACTGACCCGCGCGGTGCCGCCGCCGTCTCAGCCCGGGGCCGTGACCTGGGCTGAGCCCCGCGGACGGCGGCAGACGATCGCGGGACGACCCGGATGCCGTCGGCGCGGCAGCCCATGTGCGGCGGCGCGCTCCCTAGCCGTTCGGCCGTTCGCGTCCCCAGGCGGCCAGGGGTTCGAGTGCGTCGTTGAGGCGCTTACCGTCCTCGGTCAGCGAGTACTCGACGCGGGGCGGCACCTCGTCGTAGGAGACGCGGCGCACGACGCGGTCCGCTTCCAGCTCGCGCAGATGGGAGGCGAGCACCTTCTCGGTGATTCCCGGAAGCAGCCGGCGCAGCTCGCCGAAGCGGCGGTGGGGATGCTCGTGGAGCGCCCAGAGGAGCTGACCGGCGCGGCCCGGGAGCCGCGCGGACGGGCGGCAGTCGCTCCGCCTCCTCCAGCAGCTCCAGCAGGGCCGCCCGGGCACGGGCCACGCGGGAGCGGACCGTGCCCACCGGGCAGTCGCTGAGCGCGGCCGCCTCCGCGTAGGGCAGGCCGGCCAGCTGGGTGAGGACGAACGCCTCCCGTCGCTCCTCCGGCAGTGCGGCCGGCAGGTCCAGGCAGGACGACGCCGTCGTCCAAGCCGGGCAGGCCGCTCGGCTGGGACCGCTCGACGGCGGCCTGCCAGTTCGGCGCCTCGGAGAGCCGGGGCCGGACGGCGCTGTACCGGGAGCTGTCGACGACGGCGCGGCGGGCGATGGACAGCAGCCGGACGCGGGCGGAGGAGCGGCCCTCGAACCGGTGCAGGCTGCCGAGTGCGCGCAGGAAGGTGTCCTGGGCGAGGTCGTCCACGGCCTGGAGGTCGCCGCAGAGGTGGGTGACGTAGCGCAGGACGTCACGGTGCAGGGCGCGTACGAAGTGCTCGCCCGCGTCCGTGTCCCCGCTCCGGGCGGCCGGCGTCCAGGCGGTCCGCGGGGAGCCCGCGTTCCCGGCCGGCCAGGCACCAGCCGACGGTTCCCGTGGCGGCGGCACCGGCGCCCGGCGTCCACGCGGGCACGTCGCTGCCGGACATCATGACGTGGCCCAGGGCGGCGAGCAGCACACGGACGGCCGCGAACACCGCGGCCCGTACCGTGCGGGAGCACCACCCAGCAGTCATGGCGCCTCATCCTCGCGTCCGGGCGCGGTCCGACACAGGCGGATCGGGATTCCGCCCCCCGGCCTCCGGTCGGCAGCGACCGCACCGGGACGGAGCACGAAGGTAGAGTTGACCGGGTCAGTCGTGTCGGGGCCGACGAAGCCCCCGGCGAAGACCGTTGTCCGCAGGAGAGAGCGTGCGCATGTCCGCGATGCCCGGCGCCGCTGTCTGCCCGCCGTGACCCTTCGCCTCCCGGCGGCGTCCGGCGCGGTCGCACGTGGCCCCGCCGTCCCCCACTGACCCGGGGCCCGCCCGTTCCGCCCAGGCCCTTCGCGCCCTCCCCCCTTGTCCTCCGCATGTCCTCCCGCGCGCCCGCGCCGATGCCGGGTGTGCCCGAGCCCGACAGGTTCCCTCGTCTTGTCCCTCTCCGCTGCTCTGTCCCCGTCCTCCTGGCTGCGCGGCTCCCGGCGTCCGTCCTGGCTCTCCGATCCGAAGGTGCTGCGCACCGAGGTGCTGGCCGGTCTCGTGGTCGCGCTGGCGCTGATTCCCGAGGCGATCTCGTTCTCGATCATCGCCGGGGTCGATCCGGCGGTCGGTCTGTTCGCCTCGTTCACCATGGCCGTGACCATCGCGGTCGTCGGCGGCCGCCGGGCCATGATCTCCGCGGCCACCGGCGCCGTCGCCCTGGTCATCGCACCGCTGAACCGTGAGCACGGCTTCGGTTACCTGGTCGCGGCCGTCATCCTCGCCGGTGTGTTCCAGATCGTCCTCGGCGCGCTCGGGGTGGCCAGGCTCATGCGGTTCGTGCCGCGCAGCGTGATGGTCGGTTTCGTGAACTCCCTGGCCATTCTCATCTTCATGGCGCAGGTGCCGGAGATGACGGACGTGCCGTGGCCCGTCTATCCCCTGCTCGCCGCCGGACTGGCGCTGATGGTCCTCTTTCCGAGGGTCACCACCGTGGTCCCGGCGCCGCTGGTGTCCATCGTGATCCTCACCGTCGTCACGATCGCGGCCGGGATCGCCGTGCCGACCGTCGGCGACAAGGGTGAGCTGCCGTCCTCGCTGCCGGTGCCGGGGCTGCCGGACGTGCCGTTCACCCTCGACACGCTCACCACCATCGCGCCGTACGCGCTCGCCATGGCCCTGGTCGGGCTGATGGAGTCGCTGATGACGGCCAAGCTGGTCGACGAGATCACCGACACCCACTCCTCCAAGACCCGCGAGTCCGTCGGCCAGGGCGTCGCGAACATCGTCACCGGCTTCTTCGGCGGTATGGGCGGCTGCGCCATGATCGGCCAGACGATGATCAACGTGCGGGTGTCCGGGGCCCGTACGCGGCTGTCGACGTTCCTGGCGGGCGCGTTCCTGATGGTGCTGTGCATCGTCTTCGGGCCGGTCGTCTCGGACATTCCGATGGCGGCGCTGGTCGCGGTCATGATCATGGTGTCGTTCGCCACGTTCGACTGGCACTCCGTCGCCCCGAGGACACTCCGCCGGATGCCGGCCGGGGAGATCACCGTCATGGTGGTCACGGTCGTGTGCGTGGTCGCCACCCACAACCTCGCGATCGGTGTCGTCGTCGGCTCGGTCACCGCGATGGTGGTCTTCGCCAAGCGGGTCGCGCACCTCGCCGAGGTCACCGCCGTCACCGACCCCGACGGCAGCACGGTCGTCTACCGGGTCACGGGCGAGCTGTTCTTCGCCTCCTCCAACGATCTGGTCGGGCAGTTCGCGTACGGCACGGACCCCGACGCGGTCGTCATCGACCTGTCGGCCGCCCACATCTGGGACGCCTCGTCCGTGGCCGCGCTGGACGCCATCGAGACCAAGTACGCCCGGCACGGCAAGAGCGTGGAGATCGTCGGGCTGAACGAACCCAGCGCACGGATCCACAGGACGCTCAGCGGCGAGCTCACCGGCGGTCACTGACCGGCGGCGGCCGGCCGGAGGACCGGTCAGTTTTCGAGAAGCGTCGGCGGCCGGTCCGCCCCTACCGTCGAAGGCATGAACTCCATCGACTCCGTGACCCTGGAGGTGGCCGACCCCACGGCCGCCGCACGCTTCTACTCCGACGCCTTCGCACTGGACCCGGCGCGGGTGCGCGTGCGCGGCGCCGAGACCTCCACGACCGGCTTCCGCGGTTTCACGCTCTCCCTCGTGGTGTCCCAGCCGGGCGACGTCGACGCGCTCCACGCCGCCGCCCTCGACGCCGGAGCCGACTCTCTGAAGCCCCCGGCGAAGTCGCTGTGGGGCTACGGCGGTGTGGTCCGGGCGCCGGACGGCACGGTCTGGCAGCTCGCGACCTCGTCGAAGAAGGACACCGGACCCGCCACCCGGGACATCGACGAGATCGTGCTCCTGCTGGGTGTCGAGGACGTCAAGGCCAGTAAGCAGTTCTACGTCGAGCGGGGCCTGACCGTGGGCAAGAGCTTCGGCGGCAAGTACGTCGAGTTCACCACCGCCCCGGACACCGTCAAGCTGTCGCTGTACAAGCGCCGCGCCCTCGCGAAGGTGGCGGGCGTCGACGCCGACGGCACGGGGCCGCACCGGCTCGCCGTCGCCAGCCCCGTCGGCCCGTTCACCGACCCGGACGGCTTCGTCTGGGAAGCCACGGGCGGGCAGCCGGACACCGCCAACTGACGGCTGACACCGGACACCGGACACCGCCGGCTGACGACGCTCAGCGGATCAGAAGCCGAACACCTGCGTCCACGTCCAGTCGTTCTCGGTCACACCGACACCGAGTGTCTTGAGCGAGCAGTTGAGGATGTTCGCGCGGTGGCCCTCGGAGTTCATCCAGGCGTCCATGACGCTCGCGGCGGAGCTCTGGCCCTGGGCTATGTTCTCGGCGCCCGGGCTCGGGTGGCCCTGTGCCTTGGCCCGGTCCACGAAGCTGCTGCCGTTCTGGCCGGTGTGGGAGAAGTAGTTGTTGGCGGACATGTCCTCGCTGTGCAGCTGGGCCGCTTTGGCCAGCCGGTCGTCCAGCGTCACGGAGCCGCAACCGGCCTTGGAACGCTCCGTGTTGGTGAGAGCGAGAACCTGGGCGGCGGGGCCACCGGCCGGGGGCGCGGCCGGCTCGTCCGGCTCGTCCGGCTCCGGCTGCGCCGGCGGTTTCGCGGGGGCCGTGGTGCGTGCGGGAGCGGACTTCGCCTCGGACTTCTCCGGACGGGGCGTGGCGGAGGGCTTCGGCTTCCTGCCGGCCGCGCCGGCCGAAGGGGAGGGCGAGGCGGAGGGTGACGCGGAGGAGGCTTCGGCGGACGGGGTGGCGGCCCCGGGGGTGGGCACGGCGGACTCCGGTCCGCTCTCGGACGCCGCCCGCACCCGGTCCGCGTCTCCGTCCGGGGTGAGGATGGCTATCCCGGATATCGTGCCCCCGCCGATCAGCAGCGCGGCGGCCACGGCCGCGACGGTCCTGCCACGCCGCTTGCGCTGCCGGCTGCGCGCGCGGAGGCTCGTACGGTGGCCCACCACGGGGTCCGGCTCGGGGCTCCCGGTGGGGGAATCGGCGGTCCGCGCCGGTCCCGCGCCGTCCTGGTACGCGGCTGCCCGGTCGTCCGCCGCCCCGCTGGAACGGTCGTGCGCACCGCACTGGTCCGCCCACGCCCCTCCGGCGCCAGCGGGCGACGCACCACCCGGGCCGGCGCCCGCATGCGCACCGCCCGCGACGTCCCCCGTCCCGCCCTGGCCCGCGGGCACCTGCCCGGGCCCCGTCGGCCACATCGGCTCCGCGGGCATCACCCCGGGGCCGCCCGGACCGAACGCCGTACCCGGCCCCGTGCCCAGTCCCGTACCCGGCCCCGTGCCCGGTCCCGTCGCCATCCCGGCGAGGGAACCCGTCGCGTCCGCCGTTCCGGCGCCGAAGACGGTGAACAGGGCGGACGCCGCGAGCAGGCTCGCGCCCACCGGGACCAGGCCCAGGCCGACCAGCAGGCCCTCCGCCGGAACCAGGCCCGACTCGAAGCCCGCGCAGACCGTGCAGTCCCGGACGTGGCGGGCGATGCGCTTGCGCCACAGCGCGGAGGGAACCGCGTCCCAGGACGCGACCACGTCGTCGAGGAGCACGCAGCGGGGATGGGCGGCCAGCGCCCGCACCACCAGCCGGGCCGTCTCCAGCTGCGCCTTCATCCGCTGCACGCGCACGGCCGTGTGCTGCGGTGACAGCTCCAGCGCGGCCGCCACCTCCGCCCGGGTCAGCTCACCCGCCGCCTCCAGCCACCACAGCGACAGCAGCGCCTGGTCGTCGGGGTCCAGCCAGCGGGTGGCAGCGGCGGCCTCCCGCCGCTGCCCCTCCAACCCGAGCCGTACGATCGTCAGATCCACGAAGTCGGCACCCGGGTCGGCGACGTCGTAGGCGTCGTGCAGCGCCGAACCGGCCGGAGCCGTACGGTGATCGCGCCAGTGGTGGCGGAGCTGGTTCATGGTGATGGCGACCAGCCAGGACCGGAATCCGTCGGGGTCCCTCAGCGAGCCCAGCGCGGCGAGGGCGCGGAGCATGGTCTCCTGCACCACGTCGTCGACGTCGGGGTGCCCGTTCAGGGCCCGGCCCACGATGTTGTAGACCAACGGAAGGTACGCGGAGACGAGTTCGTCCTGGGCACGCATGTCGCCGCGCTGTGCCGCCTCGACCGTCCCCCTGCCGGGTCCGCCGCTCGCTGCCATGCTCGTCCACGCTCCTTCTCGGTCCTCGTCCGGTCCGTACGGCCCTGTCCCGGCCCCTGTTCACAGAAGGAGAGCCATCGCCCCGGGCCGGATAACGGAAACCGGCGGACCCGCACGCGCGGGCGTCACTCCAGCACGTGCCGCAGATACGCGCCCGGGTCGGCGAGGTAGCGGCGCCAGTGGTCGACCAGGGCGAGGTCCTGCCAGGTGGTGCGGCGCATGCCGTGCTCACCGACCTCGATGATGTCCGCGCCGGGCAGCGCGGTCAGCAGCGGGGAGTGTGTGGCACAGATCACCTGCGCCCCCGCTCCGGTCAACTGGTCGATGTGACCGAGCAGTTCCAGGCAGGAGGAGAAGGACAGGGCCGCCTCCGGCTCGTCCAGGACATACAGGCCGGGCCGCAGGAACTTGCCGCGGAACGCCGCGAGGAAGCCCTCGCCGTGACTGCGCGCGTCGGGGTCGAGACCCTCCCGGCCGAGGGCGTCGAGAGCCGTTTCGGCGCGCAGGAAGAAGCCCTGGCGGGCGGACCAGGAGGTGAGCATCCGGCGACCGCCGGGCGCCGCGTCGAAGCGGACGCGTTCACCGAGGACGGACTTGGCGCGATGGCTCGCGTAGCGCCACTCGTGGGAGCCGCCCCAGGGGTCCAGGCCGAAGCCCTCGGCGAGAGCCTCGACCAGGGTGGACTTGCCCGATCCGTTCTCACCGACGACGAAGGTCACCGGGGCGGTGAAGCGCAGTCCGTCGCCCAGGAGTTCGCGCACACAGGGGACCGACCAGGGCCACTCCCCCGCGTCGTACGAGCCCGCGTGTGCGTACGCACGTTCGATGATCACGGGCCCGAGTCTCCCATGACGGGGATTTCCGGGTCAGCTCCCCGCGCGGAACGCCAGAAGTGATCCGCCCCTCACTTCGCGCCGACGGCCCGCGGCACCAGCGTCCACGCCGTCTCCCGCAGCAGGACGTGCCCGCTCCCCGCCCTCCGCCCTCCGCCCTCCGCGGGCAGTCGTGCCGCAGGGCGGCACGGGTGGGCGCGACGGCACCCCGCTAGCGCCGGGCCGCGCAGACACCCCCCGCTCAGCGTCCCCCGGCCTCCGAGGTCAGACTCACGGGACCGCAGGACCGCAGGACCGCAGGACCACAGGACCACAGGACCACAGGACCACAGGACGCCGCCCCACGGCAGGACAAGCGGGTCAAGCCAACGGCCGGCGGACCGACCCGCCCCCACCTACGGACCACCCCCCACCGTGAACCCGGTCACCGTCCCCCCGCCCTCCCGCCGGAAGGCGTACGGCGCCCCACCATGGGCCAGCGCGACCTCCCGCACGATGGACAGACCCAGCCCCGACCCCGGCAGGGACCGCGCGTCCGCGGCCCGGTAGAAACGGTCGAAGACGCGGATCAGATCGTCGTCGGCGATCCCCGGCCCCCGGTCCCGCACCTCCACCCGCACCGTCCCCGGACGCGCCGGCCCCGATACCCGGATCTCCACCGGTGAGCGCCCGCCCCGGTCGAACTTGACCGCGTTCTCCACGAGGTTGGACAGCGCCCGCGTCAGCATCCCCGGCCGCCCGTCGGTCGTGGTGTCACCGCTCACGCGGACCACGATCTCCCGTCCGGTGCGCCGCCGGGCCAGTCCCGCCACGTCGCCCGCGATGTCCGCGAGGTCGACCCGCTGCGGCGGCTCGGTGTCGGACTGCCCGGCCGCCAGCTCGACCAGCTCGTTGACGAGGTCGGTCAGTTCGCGAGCCTCCTGGGTGAGATCGGCGACGAGTTCCTCACGGGTGCCGGGCGGCAGCTCGTCGATGCGGCGCAGCAGCGAGATGTTGGTCCGCAGCGAGGTGAGCGGCGTACGCAGTTCGTGCCCGGCGTCCTGCACCAGCCGCCGCTGGTCCTCCTCGGACTGGGCGAGCCTGCCCAGCATCCGGTCGAAGGCGCGGCCCAGGCGCCCCACCTCGTCGTTGCCGGCGACGGGCACCGGGACGCCGAGCCGCCGGGTGCGCGCGACGACCTCGGCGGCGTTGGTGAGGACCACCAGGCGGCGGGTGATGCGCCGGGCCAGCCACCAGCCGAACAGCCCGGCGCCGACCACCACCGCCGCCATCAGGATCAGCGTGCGCCGCTGAAGCGCCCGCAGTAGGTCCTCGGTGTCGCTGAACTCCTGCGCGACCTGCACCGCGCCCCGCTCACCGCCCAGTGAGACGGTCGCGACGCGGTACACGTCGTCGCCGACGTCGACGCCCGCGTGCACGACCACCCGTCCCGCCGTGGTGGCCCCGGCGATCCGGCGGTCGGAGTCCACCACCGGCAGCCCCGGATCGCCCGGGTCGAAGACGCTGCCGTCCGGCCCGAGCACCTGGACGTCGGTCCGCGCGGGCCGCACCAGGTCGTGGCCGGGCGCGGCGGAGGAGAAGTCGAGCGGTGCCATCCGGTTCTCCCGGACCTCACTCCGCAGATCCTGCACGACCTCGTCGAACACGGACTGCTGGTCCACCCGCACCAGCCGGGCGGCCGCGCTGTACGACAGGATGCCGACCAGTACGGTGACCGTGGCGGTGACCGCCGCGAACGCCACCGCGAACGTGGTCCCCAGCGACAGCAGCCGCATCCGCCGGCGCGGAACCGACCCCGCCCCGCGCGCACCGCCCGCGGTCACTCCGTCACTCCGCCCTCAGCACGTAACCCACCCCGCGCACCGTGTGGATCAGCTGCGGCGCACCGGGCTCGTCGAGCTTGCGGCGCAGATAGCCGACGTAGACGGCGAGATTCTTGGAACCGGGGCCGAAGTCGTAGCCCCAGATACGGTCGTAGATGGTGGCGTGTTCCAGGACGACGCCGGCGTTGCGGATCAGCAGTTCCAGCAGCTCGAACTCGGTGCGGGTCAGTTCCAGCTCCCGCTCGCCCCGCCAGGCCCGGCGCGCCCGCGGGTCCATCCGCAGCCCGGCCGCCTCCACGAACCGCCCCGAGGGATCCGGGGCCCGCTCCGGCACGGGCACGGGGGCCGGCACCGGCTCCACGGGGGCCGCACGGCGCAGCAGGGCGCGCAGCCGGGCGAAGACCTCCTCGACGTCGAACGGCTTGACGACGTAGTCGTCGGCGCCCGCGTCCAGTCCCGCGATCCGGTCGGCGGTCTCCACCAGCGCCGTCAGTATCAGCACCGGTGTGCGGTCGCCCTCGGCGCGCAGCACCCGGCACACCTGGAGCCCGTCGAGGCCGGGCATCATGACGTCGAGGACCAGGACGTCGGGCCGGCTGCGGTGGGCCTGCGCGAGGGCCTCGACACCGTCGGCGACGGCCGTGACCCGGTAGCCCTCCAGGGTCAGGGCGCGCTCCAGCGCGTTGCGGATGGCGCGGTCGTCTTCGGCGAGCAGAACGGTGTGCGGCACGCGCCCAGTGTGCCAACCACTGCCGTCCCCCGGCTCCGGTGGACGGGGGCGGGACCCGCTTCTTACCCGTATCTCACCCGGCGGGCCGCAGCGCCGCCAGCCGCTCCTCGAAGGGTGTGACCTCCTCGAACGAGTCCCGCCGGGGCTGCGGACGGACGGTGGACAGTCCCGACACCAGCGCCGCCAGCTCCCCGGCTGCCCGCTCGATACGCCCGTCAAGACCCTCGGCGCCCCAGTCCTCGGAGGCGGCGTAGACCCCGGTCGGGACGACGACGGCCCTGAGGTAGGAGAAGAGCGGGCGCAGGGCGTGGTCAAGCACCAGCGAGTGCCGCGCCGTACCGCCGGTCGCGGCGATCAGCACCGGCTTCCCGGCGAGGACGTCGGGGTCGGTGACGCCGAGCGCGTCGAAGAACGACTTGAACAGCCCGCTGTACGACGCCGAGACGTCATCGAGGCGCGCCTCCGGCACGACCGGCGTGACCACGATCAGCCCGTCCGCCCCCGACACCGCGTCGAACGCGTCGGACAGCGCCCGGCCCGGGAAGCCGTGGGTGAAGGTGTGCGCGATCTCGACGGCGAGGTCGCGCAGCTCGATCACCTGAACGTCGGCCGGGGCCTGCCCGGTGGCCGCGGCGGCCAGGCGGTCGCCGAGCAGCCGGGTGGAGGACGGGACGCTCAGCCCGGCCGATACGACGACGAGCTTCATACCTGTGCACCTTCCCCGGCCTTGACGCGGGCCAGCAGCGAACCGTGGGTCGGCGCGTCCGGCACGTTCGCCGGACGGTTCTTGGCGAACTCCTCGCGCAGCACCGGGACGACCTCCTCGCCGAGCAGGTCGAGCTGCTCCAGCACGGTCTTGAGCGGCAGGCCCGCGTGGTCCATCAGGAACAGCTGGCGCTGGTAGTCACCGGCGTAGTCGCGGAACGCCAGTGTCTTCTCGATGACCTGCTGCGGGGAGCCCACGGTCAGCGGGGTCTGCGCGGTGAACTCCTCCAGCGACGGCCCGTGCCCGTAGACCGGGGCGACGTCGAAGTAGGGGCGGAACTCGCGCACCGCGTCCTGCGAGTTCTTCCGCATGAACACCTGGCCGCCCAGGCCGACGATCGCCTGCTCGGGCGTGCCGTGCCCGTAGTGGGCGTAGCGGTTGCGGTACAGCTCGACCATGCGCCTGGTGTGGTCGGCCGGCCAGAAGATGTTGTTGTGGAAGAAGCCGTCACCGTAGTAGGCGGCCTGCTCGGCGATCTCCGGCGAGCGGATGGAGCCGTGCCAGACGAATGGCGGCACGCCGTCCAGCGGGCGGGGCGTGGAGGTGAAGCCCTGCAGCGGGGTGCGGAACTTCCCCTCCCAGTCGATGACGTCCTCGCGCCACAGCCGGTGCAGGAGGGCGTAGTTCTCGACGGCGAGGTTGATGCCCTGACGGATGTCCTTGCCGAACCAGGGATAGACCGGGCCGGTGTTCCCTCGCCCCATCATCAGGTCCGTCCGGCCGTCGGCCAGGTGCTGGAGCATCGCGAAGTCCTCGGCGATCTTCACCGGGTCGTTGGTGGTGATCAGGGTCGTCGAGGTGGAGAGGACCAGCCGCTCGGTGCGGGCCGCGATGTAGCCGAGCATGGTGGTCGGCGAGGACGGCACGAACGGCGGGTTGTGGTGCTCACCGGTCGCGAAGACGTCCAGGCCCACCTCCTCGGCCTTCAGCGCGATGGCGACCATGGCCTTGATCCGCTCACGCTCGGTCGGCGTACGCCCCGTGGTCGGGTCGGGAGTGACATCCCCGACGCTGAAGATCCCGAACTGCATGGCGGTCACCCTCCAGATTGTTGACGCTTCAACTATACCCCTGGAACGACCCTCCGCCCCGGCCTATTCCCCCGCATATGCTGGCCGGGCCCCGCCCCGACCGCCCGAGGAGCAGCTCCATGCCCACCGCCGCACCGCCCGCCGCGTCCCGTATCGCCATCGTCACGGGCGCGAGCAGCGGGATCGGCGCCGCCACCGCACGCCGGCTCGCCGGGGCCGGATACCGCGTCGTCCTCACCGCCCGCCGCAAGGACCGCATCGAGGCCCTCGCCGAGGAGATCACCGCCGCCGGCCACCAGGCCACGGCCTATCCCCTCGACGTCACCGACCGCGCGGCCGTCGACGAGTTCGCCACCGCCTTCAGGACCGTCGGCGTCCTCGTCAACAACGCCGGCGGGGCGCTCGGCCTCGACCCGGTCGCCACCGGCGACCCGGACGACTGGCGCACCATGTACGAGACCAACGTCCTCGGCACCCTCCACCTCACCCAGGCCCTGCTCCCCAAGCTGGACGCGAGCGGCGACGGCACGGTCGTGGTCGTCTCCTCCACCGCCGCCCACTCCACCTACGAGGGCGGCGCCGGCTACGTGGCCGCCAAGCACGGAGCCCACGTCCTCGCCGAGACCCTCCGCCTGGAGATCGTCGGCCGCCCGGTGCGCGTCATCGAGATCGCGCCCGGCATGGTCAGGACGGAGGAGTTCGCCCTCACCCGCTTCGGCGGCGACACGGAGAAGGCCGAAAAGGTCTACCAGGGCGTACCGGACCCGCTCACGGCGGACGACGTGGCCGACACCATCACCTGGGCGGTCACCCGCCCGCCCCACGTCAACATCGACCTGCTGGTCGTCCGCCCCCGCGCCCAGGCCTCGAACACCAAGGTCCACCGGGAGCCCTGACAGCCGCGACGGCTCACGCGGAGGAGCGGACCCCGTCCCGGGGCCCGCTCTCCTGGCCGTCTCCGCCACCGCCGCCGCGTCAGCCCTTCACGCAGACGACCTGCTTCAGCTTCGCGACGACCTCCACGAGGTCCCGCTGCTGGTCGATGACCTGTTCGATCGGCTTGTACGCGCCCGGGATCTCGTCCACGACGCCGGAGTCCTTACGGCACTCCACGCCCCGGGTCTGCTCCTCCAGGTCCTTCGTCGAGAAGCGCCGCTTCGCCGCGTTGCGGCTCATCCGCCGACCGGCGCCGTGCGACGCCGAGTTGAAGGACTTGGCGTTCCCGAGACCTTTGACGATGTACGAACCCGTGCCCATGGACCCGGGGATGATCCCGTAGTCCCCGGAGCCCGCCCGGATCGCTCCCTTACGGGTCACCAGCAGGTCCATACCGTCATAGCGCTCCTCGGCCACGTAGTTGTGGTGCGCGCTGATCTCCGGCTCGAAGACCGGCTTGGCCTTCTTGAACTCCTTGCGGACCACGTCCTTCAGAAGCGCCATCATGATCGAGCGGTTGTACTTCGCGTACTCCTGCGCCCAGAACAGGTCGTTGCGGTACGCCGCCATCTGCGGGGTGTCCGACACGAAGACAGCGAGGTCACGGTCGACCAGGTTCTGGTTGTGCGGCAGCTTCTGGGCCACACCGATGTGGTGGTCGGCGAGTTCCTTGCCGATGTTCCGGGAACCGGAGTGCAGCATCAGCCAGACAGAGTCCAACGTATCGACACAAACCTCTATGAAATGATTGCCGGATCCGAGCGTTCCCATCTGCTTCGTGGCGCGTTCCTGACGGAACTTGACCGCGTCCGCCACCCCGCCGAACCGCCCCCAGAAGTCGTCCCACCCCGCCGTCGCCAGCCCGTGGAAGCGGCCCGGCTCGACCGGATCGTCGTGCATGCCCCGGCCCACCGGGATCGCCTGCTCGATCTTCGACCGCAGCCGCGAGAGGTCGCCCGGGAGGTCGTTCGCCGTCAGGGACGTCTTCACGGCCGACATCCCGCAGCCGATGTCGACACCCACCGCCGCCGGGCACACCGCACCGTGCATCGCGATGACCGAGCCGACCGTCGCGCCCTTCCCGTAGTGCACGTCCGGCATCACGGCCAGGCCCTTGATCCACGGCAGCGTCGCCACGTTCCGCAACTGCTGGAGCGCGCCCTCCTCCACCGTCGCCGGGTCGGCCCACATCCGGATCGGCACCTTCGCGCCCGGCACTTCCACGTACGACATAACACCCTCATTCCCCCGGGAAAGCAACAGAAGTCCTGAATCGCAATACCGGTGCCAAGGTCGGCTAAAAGGGATGACGGACCGGCGTCCACGGCAGTGCGTGCGATACACATTGTCTGCGAAGGGCGCCCCCCTGCGGCAAGCGATTAACCAGCGGGGACACTGGGAAGGCCCGGCGGGCGCCGGCCCGCACCCACCGTCGAGAGGAGCCCGGCCGTGCAGCGGAGGGCGTACGTACCCGGCGTCGCCGCGCTCCTGGCGGCCGTGCTGACCGGCTGCACCGGCAGCCCGGACGACGGCGGCCAGGCGGACGACTCGGGCCCGGGAAGCGCCGCTACGGCAACCCAGGCGGCCCAGCCCGGCAGATACGCCACACTGCCCGAGCCCTGCGGCGTGGTCGACGGCAGGACGCTCGACGAACTCCTGCCCGGCATCGGGGAGATGACCGACGAGGGCAAGCGCGAGACGGCGTACGCGGGTGAGGCGACGCTCACTTACGACACCGACCGCAAGGTGGGCTGCCGTTGGAAGGTGGAGTCGGCCCTGGCCACCGACCACCTGCTGATCGACTTCGAGCGGGTCGTCTCCTACGACAACGCCGTCAGCGACGACGCCCGGGCCGAGGAACTCTTCGCGACGAAGCGGTCGGAGGCGGAGGTCCCCGAGCCGGTCGTGACGTCGACGGACTCCGCGCCGCCGTCCACCGGGGCTGCCCCGGGCCCCGGTTCGCCCCCGTCCACCTCCCCGGCCACCTCCCCGGCCGGTTCCTCCACCGCATCGGTCTCCGGCTCGCCCTCCGCCCCCGCGGACCTCCAGCCCCGCGTCCTGGAGGAACTCGGCGACGAGGCGTTCCTCGACGACGCGCTCGACAGCGCCGGTTCGACCGCCCAGCAGCGCACGGTGACTGTGGCGTTCCGCACGTCCAATGTGATCGTGACCGTCGAGTACGCGGAGCAGCCGATGACCGTCGGGGCCGTCCCCGACAGCAAGGAAATGCAGGACAGGGCCCGGAAACTGGCCGCCGAGCTGGCTGATTCCCTGGGCGGCTGAGGCCCTTTCACGGCCCCTTCACTCGCCTTCGCAAAGCACCCGAAGGAAGACCGCACGGGTGACTCAGCGCGTACCGTGACCCCTCGGACCCGATCCGACCGCAGGGAACACGAGCGTCATGAGTGAAGGAACCATGCAGCGACGAGCACAGCGAGACCAGCCCGAGCGAGCGAAGCGACTCACCCGCGTCCTTGTCTGCGCGGCCGTCGTCCCGGTGATGCTGATCGCCGCCGGCTGCTCCTCGGACTCCGGCTCCGACGACGGCAAGGGCAAGGGGGACGGCGCCTCCGCCTCGGCGTCGGCGAACCCGTCCCCGACCGTGCAGGCGGCGGCGTACAGGACGCTGCCCGAGGCGTGCGGGGTGCTGTCGAAGAAGACCCTGGAGGACCTGGCCCCGAAGGCCAAATCGGGCAAGCAGGGCGGCTCGGACGATGTCTCCACCCGCGCCAGCTGTTCCTGGAGCAGTCTGGACAACAACGGGGTGAAGGGCTCGCAGTTCCGTTGGCTGAACGTGTCGCTGCTGCGCTTCGACTCCGACACCACGCGGGGCGCGGGCGACAAGCTGGCCAGGGAGTACTACGCCAAGCAGGTGCGGGACGCCCGGGCGACCGTGGGCGCGAAGGGCACCGGGGCGGAGCCGCTCACCGGGACCGGTGACGAGGCGACGGCGGTGAGTTACGACCTGAAGAAGAAGGAAGGGACCTTCAAGCAGCAGACGATCGTGGCCCGCGTCGAGAACGTGGTCGTCACGCTCGACTACAACGGCGCCGGTCTGGCCGGGGACAAGACGCCGGACGCCGACGACCTGCTGAAGGACGCGAAGAAGGCGGCCAGGGAGGCGGTGCTCTCGGTGACGAAGGCCAACGGCACGGGCGCGGCGAGCGGTTCGCCGTCCGCTCCGGCGTCCGCTCCGGCGTCGGCGAAGCCGTCCGCGGCCGCGTCGAAGCCCGCTTCCGACAAGAGCTGAGCCCGCCGAATCAGAACCGGCCACCCGTTCCCCGCACACATGTGCCACTCTGTTGCGCGCAACAACACGCACGGAGAGGGGAGTACGGGTGGCCGCGCCCATTCAGCTGACACGGACGCACCGGGTTCTCATCGGTGTGGTCGTCGCCGGAGCCGTGATCATCGCCGGCATCGGCTTCGCGGGTTCGTACGCCGCGGTCCGTGAACTGGCCCTGCAAAAGGGCTTCGGGAACTTCAGTTACGTCTTCCCGATCGGCATCGACGCCGGTATCTGCGTCCTGCTGGCGCTGGACCTGCTGCTGACCTGGATCCGCATCCCCTTCCCGCTGCTGCGGCAGACGGCGTGGCTGCTGACGGCCGCGACGATCGCCTTCAACGGCGCGGCGGCCTGGCCGGATCCGCTCGGTGTGGGGATGCACAGCGTGATCCCCGTCCTGTTCGTCGTCTCGGTGGAGGCGGCCCGGCACGCGGTCGGCCGGATCGCGGACATCACCGCCGACAAGCACATGGAGGGTGTCCGGCTCACCCGCTGGATGCTGTCGCCGCTTCCGACGTTCCTGCTGTGGCGCAGGATGAAGCTGTGGGAGCTGCGTTCCTACGAGCAGGTGATCAAGCTGGAGCAGGAGCGGCTGGTCTACCAGGCCCGGCTGCGCTCCCGCTACGGCCGCGCCTGGCGCCGCAAGGCCCCGGTCGAGTCCCTGATGCCGCTCCGCCTCGCCAAGTACGGCGTCCCCCTGGCCGACACGGCCCCGGCGGGCCTGGCGGCGGCGGGCATAGAACCGGCGCTGATACCACCGGCCCCCGACATCGCGGCGGTGACCGCGGGCAACCTCCCCGAGGTGACCGCGGGCGGCGCCGGCCCGGCCGCGGGCGGTCGTGCCGCCGGGGTGGCAGCGGTGGGCGCGGCGGCACCTCACCGCGAGCAGCGCCCGGAACTCGCGGGCAACCACCACCCCGGGTTCCCGGAAGACCCCGCCGAGGACCAGAACCAGTGGCTCCAGGCCCGCGACCCCAGGACCGTCGAGTACAGCGGCGGCTACGACCCCACCTACGACCCCGACGCGGAGTACGCCCGCTGGTACGCGGAACAGCAGCAGGCCGAGCAGTACCAGGACCAGTACCAGGAGGAGCCGCCGCTCCAGGAGCCCTCTCCGGAGGAGACCGGCAGCTTCCCCATCCCGGTGGTCCCCGGCGGCCGCACCCGTGAGCTCGGTGAGGGCGGCGGCACCCTCGCCGACGAACCGGACGAGGAGGCGTACTACCAGGTGTTCCGTCAGTCGATAGACGGCAGCTATCCGACCCCCCGGGTCCTCGGCGACAACATCGAGGCGACCTACGGCACACTCCTGAGCCCGAGCGAGCTGAAGGCCCTCGCGGAGCGCTTCCAGGCGCGCCACATGGCGGAGATGGAAGCGGACCACATCGCGTGACCGAGGGGCACTCGCGCCCCGGCTGAACGATTCTGTCGGCGCGGGTGCTCATGGTGACGCCTCTGCCCGGCACACGGGTACGTGCACCGGGCAGAGGGCCTGTCAGAATCTGTGTCAGGGCTTGTACGCGGTTACTGCGGGACGCTGTACCAGTCGCGGTGGGGAGCGGTCATACCGTCCCCGGCGTTGGTGAAGTTCCACAGGGCGTGGCGGGTGCGGCCGTCAGCGGCAGGACTGGACTCGTACCAGACGGCGATGTCAGCCTTGCCGTCACTGTTGTGGTCACCGGACGCCACCTTGCTGAGCTCCCAGGCCCAACTGGTGGTACCGGCGCTGTCCCAGGCCATCACAGGCGCCGCGAAGGAAGCACCCGTACTCCTGAAGGTCCACAACCTCGAACGGAACCCACTCTCGCCCTGCCCCAGGTCATAGAGCACACCGACATCAGCCCTGCCGTCACCGTCGTAATCACCCGAAACCACCTTGCTACGACCCCAGGCCCAACTGGTCGTACCGCTGTCCCACGCGATCACAGGCGCCGCGAAGGAAGCACCCGTACTCCTGAAGGTCCACAACCTCGAACGGAACC